>JANXXJ010000319.1 GCA_025350665.1 Gemmatimonadota bacterium
CCGGCGCCGCCAGCCAAGGGCGGGCCGGTCCGCGCGGCGATCATCCTGGTGACGTCGAACCGGGGCCTGTGCGGCGCGTTCAACAGCAACCTGATCAAGGAAGCCCGCAAGAAGGCCGAAGAGCTCGCGGCCCAGGGTTACACTATCGAGTATCACTGCGTCGGCAAGAAGGGTGCATCGTTCCTCCGCTACCTCAAGATGAAGCTCGCCGCCGACCGTCAGGATATCGGTGACAAGCCGACCGCCGAGCATGCCGCGAGCGTGGTCGAGGCACTGGTGGCGGATTTTGCCGCGGGCCGGCTCGCCAGCGTCGATCTGGTCCACGCCAAGTTCAACAGCGCGATCTCGACCCCGCCGACCGTGCAGCGGATCTTGCCGGTGGACACTCCGCCCAAGGGCGCGGCACCGAAAGTCCGACCCGACTATATCCTGAAGCCGGGCCCCGACGCGATTCTGGAAAACCTCCTTCCGCTCTACGTCCGGAACGCGGTGTATCGCGGTTTGGTCGAGACGGCGGCTGGCGAGCACGGGGCCCGGCGGACGGCGATGAAGAGTGCCACCGACAATGCGGGCGAAATTCTCAACACGCTCAAGACGGCGTACAACAAGGGCCGGCAGGCGCAGATTACCCAGGAGATCTCCGAGATCGTGGGTGGCGCCGCGGCTTTGGGAGGCTGAGGAGAACACATGACTGCCATCGCGACCGAGAAGAACTACGGGACCATCGTCCAGGTCATCGGCCCGGTCCTCGACATCGAATTCGAACCGGGCAAGCTGCCGGAGATCTACAACGCACTTTCGGTTGAGGACGCCGCCGCGGTGATCCCGATCCGGCTCGTGGCCGAGGTCCAGCAGCACATCGGCCAGAACATGGTTCGGGCGGTGGCGATGAGCTCGACCGACGGCGTGACGCGGGGCCTCAAGGTGCTCGACACCGGTGGTCCGATCACCGCTCCGGTCGGGGATGCACCGCTGGGCCGGATCCTGAACGTGCTGGGCGAGCCGGTGGACGGCGGCGGGCCGCTCCCGGCCGACACGCCGCGGTGGCCGATCCACCGTGAGACGCCCAAGTTCGTGGACCTCGAGCCGAAGACCGAGATCTTCGAGACCGGTATCAAGGTCATCGACCTGGTCGCCCCGTTCGTGAAGGGCGGCAAGATCGGCCTCTTCGGCGGCGCCGGCGTCGGCAAGACCGTGGTGATCATGGAGCTGATCAACAATGTCGCCAAGGGGCACGGCGGCAAATCGGTCTTCTGCGGCGTGGGCGAGCGGACCCGTGAAGGGAACGACCTGTTCCTCGAAATGAGTGAATCGGGCGTGCTCAAGACATGCGCCCTGATCTATGGCCAGATGAACGAACCGCCGGGGGCCCGACTCCGGGTCGGCCTGACCGGCCTCACGGTGGCCGAGTACTTCCGCGACGTTGAGAAGCAGGACGTGCTGCTGTTCATCGACAACATTTTCCGGTTCACCCAGGCCGGTTCCGAGGTGTCGGCGCTGCTCGGGCGGATGCCGTCGGCCGTGGGCTATCAGCCGACGCTGGCAACCGAGATGGGCGATCTGCAGGAGCGCATCACGTCCACCAAGGACGGCTCGATCACGTCGGTGCAGGCGATCTACGTGCCGGCCGACGACTTGACCGACCCCGCGCCGGCCACGGCCTTCGCCCACTTGGACGCGACCGTCGTGCTCTCGCGGGCGATCTCGGAACTCGGCATCTACCCAGCCGTCGACCCGCTCGACTCGTCGAGCCGGATCCTCGATCCGCAGTTTGTGGGGCAGCGCCACTACAACGCCGCGATCGGCGTGCAGCGGACCCTGCAGCGGTACAAGGCGCTGCAGGACATCATCGCGATTCTCGGCATGGACGAACTGTCCGAAGACGACAAGCTGATCGTGTCTCGGGCCCGCCGGATCCAGCGCTTCCTGTCGCAGCCCTTCTTCGTGGCCGAGCAGTTCACGGGCTTTGCCGGGAAGTACGTCAAGCTCGAAGAGACCATCGAGAGCTTCGAGCGGGTGCTCGCCGGCGAGTTCGATCATCTGCCTGAGCAGGCGTTCTACATGGTGGGCGGGATCGACGAGGCCGTCGAGAAGGCCAAGACCATGGCGGCGTCCTGATGCATGTCACGGTCATCGGGCCCGAGGCTTCGCTCTTCAACGGTGAGGCGGAGGCTGTCACGGTCCCCGCCTACGACGGGCAGGTGGGGATTCTGTCCAACCACGCGCCGTTCATGACCTTGCTGGGCCGCGGTACCCTGACGGTGAAACACGGCGCCGAGGAACACCGTTTCATGGTGCAGGGCGGCTTTCTGCAAGTCGTCTCTAACCGGGTTCGCGTGGTTGCCGAACAGGTGGCGCCGGCCTGACGCCGGCGCCCAACTCGAGGAGACTCCCGTGGTTCGCAAGGCACTGATCACTGCCGTCGTCGTCGTTTCCCTGGCCTCTCAAGTCCTGGCCCAGTCCACCGGAACGCCGGCCTTCCAGGCTCCCTATCGCTCATTCAACCGGCTCGAATTTGGCGGGACGGTCTCCGATCCAGGACCGGGGTTTGCTCTCGAAGGGTTCTACCGATTTGGTCACAACCGATACGACGTCGGATTCCGGGCCGGGTTTGCCGATCCCGGCCCCGGCAACAGCACCTTTCTGGCCGGTGTCGACTTCCGGACCCGGGTGATCGATCACTCGTCCGATTTCCCATTGGATGGCGCTCTGACCGCCGGGGTGGGTGGCAGCTTCGGCAATGGTGCGTCTCAAGGCTACATTCCGATCGGCCTGTCGCTCGGCCGGCGGGTTCAGCTTGAAGATTCGAACCTGGAGTTCGTGCCGTACGTTCACCCGGTTCTGACGCCAAGTTTCGGCGATGGAGCGAGTGACCTGCTGTTTGGACTGGGCCTCGGCGTGGATGTCACGATCAACAAGCGGTTCGATGTCCGGGTCAGCGCCGGGGTCGGCGACTACCACGGGATCGCGATCAGCTTCGCGGTGCTTCATTAGGAGAGGTTTGCGAATGCGACGAGGGATGCTCGTGTTGCTGGCCGCCGTGGCCGCCGGTCGGCTGGCGGCTCAGGCACCGGCGCTGCCGGTGGTGAACGCGGGCGTCCCTCGCGGATTTACTCTGGGCGGGATGGTCGGCTTTGCGAACGAGGATGCCGACGGCGGGACGGGTTACGGGGTCATCGCGAACTACGGGTTTCGGCGGTTCGGCATTGGCGGCTACGTCTCCCGGGTCGGTGGTTCGAATTTCGGCGGGTACAACTCGGTCGGCGGTTCGCTGACGGCCAAGGTCCTGGGCGGACCGCTCGTGCCGGTGGCGGTCAACCTTCAGGCCGGGGTCGGGTATTTCGGAGCCGCGGCGCAGGACGCCAGTGAGGAGCGATACCGGCGCTGGCACGTGCCGGTTGGTCTCGGGATTTCGTGGACCATCCCGCGGCCGGTGATCGCGCTCAAGCCCTGGATCGCTCCGCGGCTGGACTACGTCAGGACCTCGACTGACGCCCCGGATCCATTGGCGGATCCGGTGCCGGGCGGGGCGACTCCCGTGATCACCACGGTCGATTCCAGCACTGAGTTCGGGCTGAGCGGCGGGATCACCTTCGGGCTGATCAACGGTATCGGCATCGATGTGGCCATCGATAAAGTGTTCGCCAGGGGCTCGGCCCCGAAGCCGGCTGTTTTTGGAGTCGGCCTCCATTACACATTCAAATAGGGGGCCGCGCCCCATGCGGTGTCTCCGGGCCGTGGCTCTGTTCGCCGGCCTCTGCGGGTGTACGGCGTTACCTGCCGCCGCCCAGGCGACGGGGCTGGTGGTCCGGAACGCCGGGGTGGCGCAGGGCGTCACGCTCGGTGTGGTGTACGGCCGGGGTCGAGAAAAGGCCTCGACCGGAACCAGCCGCTCGGATGCGGTGGGTGCGAGATTGACGGCGGGGCTCGGTCCGATCGGGGCAAGCGTGGGAGTGGCCCGGACCTGGTTCGACCCCACTGGGATTGCCAAGACGCATCGGGACGAAGTGACGGCTACGGCCGCGCTCACGGTGTTCGGCGGGCCACTGGTGCCGCTCAAGGTGTCCTGGCAGGTCGGGGGCGCCCGGTCGCTCGGCTCGGATCAGGCTTGGCGCGGCTCGCTTGGCCTCGGCGCCGCCCTGGCAATTCCGGCGGCGGTGCTCTCGATCAAGCCCTGGATCGCGCCACGGTTCGACTATCTCGGGCATCAGACGGTACGGGGTTCCAGAATCAAGCCGGCGTTGGCCGCCGGGGTCGAGTTCGGACTGCTGACCGGGTTGGGACTGCAGGTCGAGTACGACAGCCGGCTCGGATGGGACGGCGGATCGGGGCCGGTGCCGGGGATCGGCATCGGGATCAGTCATCATTTTCGGTGAGGAGCTTCGTGAACAACCTGCAGCGGGTCGGCGCCGTGGCGCTGGTGGCGGTGTCGGTGCTTACCGGGTGCGCGCAGACGTTCGATGCGACCAGCCTGGGCGTGCCGGCGACGATGGCGGCCGCCGCCGGTGACGCGCCGACCGGCCAGGCGTTCAAGGTGACGGTCCACACGGTCCATGCCTTCTGGGGCCTTCTCCCTTTGAAGCAGGCTCAACTCAACCGCACGCTGGCGACGCAGCTGGTTGGTGGCAAGGGAATCGCCCAGCTTCGGATCCGGACCCATAGCCGCTGGAAGGATCTCCTCATCACCGGTCTTACCCTGGGCGTGATCGCACCGAAGACCGTCACCTACGAAGGCCTCGTCGTCGGTCGATGATCCGCTTCTGCCGTTCGTCGCTTCTCGTCATCGCCCTGGCCGCGTTCGCGATCCAGGTTGGTACGGCGGCGAACGTCCGGTGCGAACTGGCGGCGACCCAGGCCGCACACCACCACGGCAGTCACGCCGGGCATCACCAACGCGGTTCCGACTCGCAAGCCCCGATCCATGAGTCGGGCTGCGTCTGCGTGGCCGGCTGTGCGGTTGCGTTCAGGCTGGCCGGGACCGGGGTCGAGGTTCCCCTGGCCGCCATCGGGATTCGGTTGGCGCCGGACGGCGAGCCCGCGCCGGTCGACCTCCTGCCGCTTGCGGCCCGGCCGTTTGCGCTGCCTCTGGCCCACGCGCCGCCGTTCCTCGTCTAGCTCCGCAACTACCTACCGACAACTGAAGCGTCCGGCGTGGTTGGCCGGGCTGGTCGGATTCGTGGTCCCCTCACCGGGCCTCGGGTTCGCCGCCGTTCATTCGGGCCGCCCCAGTGGGCGTCCCTCCCGGAGGACACACCAATGCGTTCCATTCACCTTGCTCTGGCGCTTGCGGGCCTGGCCCTGCCCGCGACCGCGATCGCCCTGCACAATCACCTCATCAAGAGCACCCCGACTTCCGACGAGACCGTCGGCCGGTCGCCGAAGGAAGTCCGGCTCTGGTTTGCCGAGAAGGTGCAGGCGCAGTTCAGCAGCATCGGATTGCTGGCGGCGGACAGCTCGAAGATCGAGATCGGCAAGGCCCACGCGACCGACGATCCGCTCTCGATCGCGGCCGATGTCACCAAGCCGCTCGCGGCCGGCAAATACACCGTGGTCTGGCGCACGGCCGGAGACGACGGCCACGCTGTACGAGGCAGGTTTGCCTTCACGGTCGGGAAATGAGGCGGCGCCTGGTCCGGTGGGTGGGGCTCGCCAATCTGGGGCCGGCCCGGGCCGCGATGGGGCAGGCTCGGGATACGCTGCCCGCCCGTCAGGTCCCGGCCCTCACGCGGCGAGCGGGCCGCGACGATCTTGGCAATGACATGATCCCGATGCTCGGGCGCCTCGCCGCCAGACTCACCGCCCTGGTCCTCACGGCCTTGCTCGTCGTGGGGCCCCAGTTCATGACGTCCGGTATGGCCGCCGGGCTGCCGACGGCTGGGCACCACGACCATCACGACGGCCGACAAGCGGGGCACCACGACCGCCAGCAAGCCCATCACCACGATGCCCGCGGCGAGTGCTGCGACTCCTGCGCCGCCTGCCCGATCTGCTTGGCCATGCCCGGCCTCGCGGTGTCGCAGGTGCCTGCGGTGGCCGGCCGACCCGGTCTTTCGGGCCTCGACATCCCGCTCGTTTCGCTTTTCCACAACACCCACCGGCTTCCGTTTCCAAACGGCCCTCCGTCTATCCTCGCCTGATCGCCGTTCCCCAGCGAAACATCTGACACACCTGACCCGCGAGGGTCCATCTTTGGCGTGGAGTCGAACACATGTCGCTGCTCGTCATGGGGCTGCTTCCAGCCTTGGCGTTCGTGCAGGCCCCGAAGGACACCAGCCGGGCCAAGCAGCCCGAGTCCTTGCAGGAAATCACCGTCACCGCGGCCCCCGCTCTCCGCGCCGTGACGTCCACCACCGTGAGCGTCGCGCCGGCCGCGCTGAAGCGGGCGCCGGCGCTGAATCCGTACGACCTGCTCCGCCAGGCCGCCGGACTCGAGGTGCACGACCAGGGGCAGGGGCCTGGATTCGCCTCCGACGTCTCGATCAGGGGGTTCAGCTCCGACCATTCGACCGACGTGGCGCTCTGGATCGACGGGGTTCCGATCAACGAGCCCGTCAACGGCCACGCTGAGGGGTACAACGACTGGAGCTTGCTCTTCCCGGCGGCGATCCGCAGCATCGAGATCTTCAAGGGACCGACCAACCCGCTTTACGGCAACTTCGCGATGGCCGGCGTGGTCAACGTCAGGACGATGGAGCGGATGCGCGGCAGCCTCGCGACGCTCCAGGGAGGCGCGTACGGCCGGCTCGACGGCACGGTGCTCACCGGCTTCGACCGCGGCACCGCTGGCGGCGTGTTCGGGATCCGGGGGATGCGGGAGGACGGCTGGCGGCCCAACAGCGGCTACCAGACCGGCCAGGCTCACGGCCGCCTCGTCAAGGATCTCTCCGGCCGCGTCAGCCTCGACGCCGGGGTGGAGCTCTACGCCGCCGGGTGGGACTCGCCCGGGTTTCTGACCACCGGCCAGTTCGACGCGGGCGACTACGGCCATGTCTCGGATCGGACCGACGGCGGATTCAAGCACCGGGCGCAGGAGCGAGCCAGTGTCCGGGTGTTCACCGGCCAGAGTTCGCTCTGGCGGAGCACCGTATACGCCACCCAGAGCCGATGGCAGCTCTTCCTCACCACGCCGCCCGAAGGAGGGACCACCGAGGGCAGCGGGAGCCAACTCGAAGAGGAAGACCGGCGCTACGGACTCGGTGCCACCACCGCGTGGAGCTGGTTCGACGCGGGGACGGAACTGACCATCGGAGCCGAAGCGCGCTTCGACCATTCCGACTACGAGAACTGGTTCACCACCGCCCGGCGCCGTGATTCTTCGCAGGCCCTGGTCGGCGGACGGCAGACCTCCGGCGCGCTGTTCGTGCAGGGGGTCCGCCATCTCGGCCGGCTCGAACTCGACCTCGGCGGCCGGTTCGATCGGCTTGACGCCCGGTCCCTGCCCGGCGACGGCTCCGCCTCGGTGAGCGACAGCCGGGGCTTGGTCTCGCCGAAGCTCGGCGCCGGGCTGGACCTTGGCAAGGGCATCGGGATGTTCGGGAACGTCTCGCGTGGTTTCCGGCAGACCGACGGGGTGATCGCCGATCCAACCCTCCCGTTCATCACCGCCTGGGCGTACGAGGGCGGCTTCAAGGCCAGGAGCCGGAGGGTCACCGGCAGCCTGTCGGTCTTCCGGATGGACGTGAGCAACGAGCAGACCTTCGATCCGATCACGGCCCGGTCGGTGAGCGGGGGAGCCAGTCGACGGCAAGGCGTCGATCTCGATCTCCGGCTCGACCTTGGAGCCGGCACCAGCGTCGACGGCCACTGGACGCTGAACGACGCGAAGTACCGCCGGCTGGTGACCGAGGCGGGCGACACGCTCTCGGGCGCCCGGGTATTCAACACCGCCAAGTACGTCGGCTCGGTCGCGGTGACCGTGGCGCCAAAGCTGGCAGGCTGGGAAGCGACTCTCGGCACCAACGTGGTGGGACCCTACACACCGTTCGACGCCGTGGGGGAGACCCTCCCCGCGTACCTCCTCCTCCACCTTTCCAGTCGGTTCCGGGTCGGCCGGTCGTTCCTCTCACTCGGCATCCGGAACTTGGGGAACCATCGCTATCCGGAACTCCGGGCCGGGGACTTCACCGTCCCGGGCCAGCCGCGGTCGGTGTACGGATCGGTCGAGTTGCCCTGGTAGCCGGCCGGTGGATCAGGCGGGGGCCTAACGCCCCTGCCTGATCGGCATGGTGCCGTGCACGGTGGCCGTACCGGCCCGCGCCCGCCGCTTCCGATCTTCTCCGCCATGTGCTTGGGCCCGAACCGAGTCCGGATGGTGAGCGGGAAGTCGGTGTCGAGACCGGCCCGTTCACCGTGTCGATTCCGTAGCCGCCGGCGGACGAGGGGTTAGTTTCCAGCCGGATCTGCAACCGAGGCGGACATGGGTTACGGATGGTTCGTTGGCGGCGTGATGCTGCTGGGGACGGTCGGCCCTGTGGCGGGGCAAGGCCCGTCAGGCTACGTCCCCCACCGGGTGTACGACGGCCATGCCAAGAAGTTCGTGGACTTCGAAGCGATGACGGCCAAACTGGCCCAGTTTGACGTGGTCGTGATCGGCGAGGAGCACGACGATCACGCCACGCACCAGATGGAGCTTGCCCTGCTCGAGTCGATCGGGCGACGGCGGGATTCAGTCACCGTGTCGCTCGAGATGTTCGAGCGCGATGCTCAGATGTTTTTGGACCGGTACCTGAATGGCGCGATGCCTGAGAGTCTGTTTCTGGTCCATGCTAGGCCATGGCCCCGCTACCAGAGCGACTACCGTGGGCTGGTCGAACTGGCTCGGGAGCGGCGCTGGCCGGTGGTCGCGGCCAATGTTCCCCGCCCGATCGCGACCATGGTGGCACGCGGCGGTTTCGAAAGCCTCGACACCCTCGCCGCGGACTCGAAACCCATGCTGGCCCTGGAGCGGCGGTGCCCGACCGATGATGCCTACGCCAAGGCGTTCTGGGAGGAGCTGAAGGGGCCATCCGCCCACGGCGGCGGGTCGGCCGCGGAGCTTGATGCCCGGATTGGCCGGATGTACCTGGCGCAGTGTCTCAAGGACGAGACGATGTCGGAGTCCGTGGTACGGGCGGCCACCGGCCGGCTGGTGATTCACTATACCGGATCGTTCCACAGCGACTACCGGCGGGGAACCGCGGAGCGGATCGAGCGTCGTAACGGGAATCTGGTTGTGGGCGTGGTGACCTTCCGGCCGGTCGTGGATCTCGACCAACTCGATCCCAAGCCGGAACGGAAGCGAGGAGACTATCTGATCTACGTCCTCAAGCCCCCCGCGGCAAAGCCCGCCGCCGAACCGGCCAAGCCCTAGGCCTTCGCCTTCTCCTTTTCCCAGGAGTCCCGGAGCGTCACCGTACGGTTGAACACCAGGGCTCCGGGTTTCGAATCGATTTCGTCCGAAATGAAATAGCCGGTTCGCTCGAACTGGTATCGCGTTCCGGGCGCATCGTTTCCGGCGCTGGGTTCGATCTTGGCGCCCTGGACGACCACCAGCGACTCCGGGTTCAGGACCGAGAGGAAATCCTGGCCGTCAGGCCCGGCCTCGGGGTCGGGAATGGTGAACAGGCGGTCGTAGAGCCGAAGCTCGCAGTCGAGGGCGTGCCGGGCCGACACCCAGTGGATGGTGCCTTGGACTTTGCGCCCGTCGGGGGCGTTGCCGCCGCGGGTTGCCGGGTCGTAGGTGCAATGAAGCTCGATGACTTCACCCGCCGCGTTCTTCACGGCTTCCTGGCAGGTGATGAAGTAGCCATAGCGAAGCCGCACCTCGCGGCCCGGGGAGAGACGGAAGAATTTCTTGGGCGGGTTCTCCATGAAATCGTCCCGTTCGACGTAGAGCTCGTGCGAGAAGGGGACGGTCCGGCTTCCGGTCTTGGGCACGTCGTGAGGATAATATGGGGCGTCGAACTCCTCGGTCGTGGCCTCGGGATAGTTTGTGATTACGACCTTGAGCGGGTTGGTGACGCAGAGCACCCGCGGCACTCGCATGTTGAGGTCGTTCCGGACGGCATGCTCGTACGCCGCCAGTTCCGTTCTGGCCTCCTTCCGCGCCACACCGACCGTCTCGCAGAATTCGCGAATTGCTTCGGGGGTCACACCGCGCCGGCGGATGCCCGAGAGTGTATGGAGCCGCGGATCGTCCCATCCGGATACCCGGCCTTCGGTGACCAGGCGGAGGAGCTTCCGCTTGCTCACGACGGTGTAGTCCAGCACCAGACGGGCGAACTCGGTCTGCTCCGGGGGGCGTTCGAATCCCACTTCCCGGATCAGCCAGTCGTAGATGTCCTTGTTGTCCTTGAACTCGAGCGTGCAGAGCGAGTGGGTGATTCCCTCGATCGCGTCCGAGAGTCCGTGGGCGTAGTCGTACAGCGGATAGATGCACCACGCCTCGCCGCGGCGATAGTGGTGGGCGTGCCGAATCCGGATCAGCAGGGGGTCTCGCATGATCATGTTGGGATGAGCCAGATCGATCTTGGCGCGCAGTACATGGGCCCCATCGGGGAACTCGCCCGCTTTCATCCGGGCCAGCAAGTCGAGGTTCTCAGCCGGGGACCGGTCCCGATACCGGCTCGGCGTCCCGGCCTGGGTCACCGTGCCACGATGCAGCCGGATCTCGTCCTCCGTCTCGCTGTCGACGTACGCCTTGCCCTTCGCGATCAGCCGGATGGCGAATTCGTAGAGCTGTTCGAAGTAGTCGCTGGCGTAGAACTCATTGTCCCACTGGAACCCGAGCCACTGAATGTCCCGCTTGATGGCCTCGACGTACCGGACGTCCTCGGTGGACGGGTTGGTGTCGTCGAATCGGAGATTCACCTTGCCGCCGAATTCGCTGGCGATCCCGAAGTTCAGGCAAATCGACTTGGCGTGACCGATGTGGGGGAACCCGTTGGGTTCGGGCGGGAACCGGGTGCAGATCTGGCGGCCAAACCGGCCGGACGCCACATCATCGGCGACCAGATTGCGGACGAAATCCCGGTGGGGTATTTCCTGGGTCACGTGAGGTCCGAAGTTCGTAGGTTGAGTCCTGACTGAACCGAAAAATACCACGGTCGGGCCGGGGGCGGGCAGTCAGCGGTTGGCGATCAGGTCCTCGATCAGGCCGGCGTTCCGGGCCGAGGCCCCGAGCCCGGCGCGGACCACTCCGCGGGCGCGATCGCCCATGATGCGGGCTCCGTCGCCGCTGAGGGTCGCCGTCCAGGCGGCGGCGAGGGTCGCCGGATCTTTCACGACGACGGAACTGCCGGCTTCGATCAGCAGTCCGGCCTCCCGGCTCGACCGCCACCTGGGCCCGAAGAAGACGGGCACGCCGCAGGCCGCTGGCTCGAGGACGGAATGGAGCCCATGGCGGCCGAATCCGCCGCCCACATAGCTCAACGTCGCACCGCGATAGAGACCGGCCAGGAGCCCCAGCTGATCCACGATGATCAGGTCGGGCACCGTGCCGCCGACTCTCGAGAGGGGGATCGCTTCCAGGCCAATGAGAGCCGCTTCGCTCTCAAGGGCCGACACATGTCGCGGGCTGGGCTCGTGCGGCACCAGGATCAGCCGGCAGTCCGGCCGGCCCAGTCTCACCTGGGCGAAGGCATCGAGGAGCACCGCCTCGTCCGCCGGCCAGGTCGAACCGGCCACGAGGGTTGGAGCGCCTGACGTTAGGCGCCGGTGGGGCCAGTCCGCAGGGACTGCGGCTGCCCGGGCCCAGGCACTGTCGAAGCGGGGATCGCCGGTCACGGCAACCCGGTCCGCCCGGGCACCGAAGTCGATCAGCCCCGCGGCGTCCGCCTCGGCGATCGCCCCGATCCGGTCCAAGGTCCGGTACCCCGGCGCGGCCAGCCAACGGGCCACCGGATGCCGACGCCCGCTGACGGGACTCACCGTGCCGGCGACCATTCCCACCGGCACGCCGGAGGCGTTGGCCCGAATGGCGTACCCGGGCCACAGGTCGAGCTTGCTGAACACGAGTGCGCTTGGACGGAGCGCCGCGAGCATCGTCGCCGCGTTGGCAGCGGTGTCGTAGGGCAGGTAATCGATACGATCGGCTGGGTGGTGCGGGATCAATGATTCGGCCGAAGGACTGAAGAAGGTGGTGGCGACCTGCCAATCCGGGTGCCGCACCTTGACGGCCTCGATGACTGCCAGCGCCTGGAGACCTTCACCGACGGACGCCGCGTGAATCCAGAGGAGAGGCCGGGCCGGGTCGCGCCCGTCCCGGCCCCACGCGGCCCATCGGGCCGGCGCGGCCCGTCGCTCGCGATCGCCTCGCGCGAGCTTGTCGGAAAAGGGCTTGCCCAGCGGCAGCAGCCGTTCGGCGATGCCGGCCAGCAGTCGGTAGGTCAGCCTGGGTTCTTCCACCCCGCAATCTAGACCTCGTCACCGGCCTGAGGCGAGGCTTGGGCTTGAAATTTTGGCTCGAGTTTCCCAACTTAGAAATGCCCCTGCGGTAGTTCGCCCTTCCACGCTGCATCCAAGGAGGTGGTCCATTGTCTAGTGATAGATGTCGTTCGGGCTCGAGCTGGGCAAGCGATTGCCGGGAGATCGCGTAGGTCCTGACGAACGGAGATTGACGTAGGGACCGGTCGGTTCCCGCGGGTCGTTTCGAGCTCGAAGGACAAAGGTCGCGCCGTCCATTCCTACCGGGTGGGCGGCGCGACGCACGTCAGGGCTCTACATTTCCTAATATGAGACTGACGCGCGCCCGCCTCGCCCCGCTCCTCATCATTCCGCTCGCCGCCGCCGGTGCCGACCCCTCGGCCCGGGTGGTCCTGGGCCTCGCCGCCATCTATGTCGCCGCCTTGCTGGCCGGCGAGGTGGCGGTCCGGCTGGGCCAGCCGGCGGTCCTCGGTGAACTGGTCGCCGGCGTGATTCTTGGCAATCTGCCGCTGGTCGGTGTGGACGCCTTCAGTTCGATTGGCACCGAGCCGGGGATCGACCTGATCGCCAGGATCGGCGTACTGATTCTGCTGTTCGAGGTCGGCTTCGAATCGACCGTTCGGCAGATGTTGTCGGTGGGCGCCCGGTCGCTGCTCGTGGCCGTGATCGGGGTAGCGGTGCCATTCGGCCTCGGCTGGTTCGTGAGCAGCCTCATGCTTCCTCAGGTCGGGGCCGAGACCCATGCGTTCATCGGCGCCACGCTTTCGGCCACCAGTGTCGGGATCACGGCCCGGGTGCTCAAGGATCTGGGCCGGTCCAGGACCGACGAGGCCCGGATCATTCTCGGGGCCGCGGTAATCGACGATGTGCTTGGCCTCCTGATCCTGGCCGTGGTAACGGGCGTAATTGCGGCCGCCGATCGAGGTACCGCCGTGAGCTACAGTTCGCTGACCGCGATCGTGGCCAAGTCGATCGGGTTCCTGGTGCTGGCCGTCCTGGCCGGTCTCGCGGTGGCGCCCCGCCTGGTGCGGTGGTCCGCGCTCTTTCGAGGCAAGGGGGCCGCCCAGGCGGTGAGTCTCGCGCTCTGCTTTACCACGGCCTACCTCGCCTACTGGATCGGGCTTGCCCCGATCGTCGGCGCCTTCGCGGCCGGCCTGGTCCTCGACTCGGCCTACTACCAGCCCTTCACCGACCGGGGAGATCAGCCTCTCGAGGATCTTCTCCATCCGCTGATCCAGGCATTCGTGCCGGTGTTCTTCGTCCTGATGGGCATGCACACCGACCTCCGGGTCTTTGCGGACCCGGCGGTGCTCGGGCTCGCGGGTGGTTTGGTGGCGGCGGGTATCATCGGGAAACTGGTGGCTGGCTTCGGGGCGGGCGGGGCCGTCGACCGGCTGGTCGTCGGCGTCGGCATGATCCCCCGGGGAGAAGTCGGGCTCATCTTCGCGAACATCGGGCTTGGGTTGACGCTGGCCGGCGCCCGGGTCATTACCCCTACTACCTATTCGGCGGTGGTGGTGATGGTGATCGTGACCACGATGGTGACGCCACCGGGCCTCAAATGGGCTTTCGGCCGACGCCGTGAATCCTGAACGGGCGCGACCCGTACGGACCTGACCATGGCCGCATCCTACTGGACCAAAACCAGGGCGCCGCGTCACAGCCTGACCTTCGCTCTTCCGCTGTTGCTGCTGTACGAGGCGCTCGCGTTCCTCCTGAGCGGCGACGCCATGGCGGGCGTCCGGAACGGCGCGGACGTCCTCCTCAAGAGCGTCTTCACAGCCCTCGGCGGACGGCACGGTCTCGGCATTTTCGGGGCCGTCATGCTGGGGGTCGGCGGCTGGCTGGTTCTGCGGGATCGCCGGAAGAGCGGACCGATCGAGTTCAAGCTGCTGTTCGGGATGATGGCCGAGTCGCTGGTCTACGCGTTGGTGCTGGGGGGCGTGGCGAGTACCGTGACGTCGCTCCTCCTTGGCCGGCTCGGGTTTGCGCTGGCCGCCGGGCCGATGAGTGGGTTCGCCTTCCCCACCCAGGTGATGATTTCCCTCGGGGCCGGCATCTACGAGGAACTGGTCTTCCGGGTATTGCTGGTTTCCGGGCTGGCGGCCCTCACGAGGGTGGTATTCGGCTGGGGGCCCAGAGCCTGTGCCGTGACGGCGACGGTGGTCGGGGCGCTGATCTTCTCGGCCTTTCACTACGTCGGGCCCTACGGGGATGCGTGGCAGCTCGAGTCGTTCACGTTTCGGGCGGTGGCAGGGCTGTTGTTCAGCGCCCTCTACTTGATGAGGGGATTTGGCATCGCAGCGTGGAGCCATGCCTTGTACGATGTGATCCTGGCGGTGCTCAGGTAGGGCAACGACAGGGTACTTCCTGGCCGGGGATCGAGGGCGTCAAGCAGCCCGGATCTGGTCGGCGATATTGCCAACGATTTCGAACATGCGCTCTGCTCCAGCGACGACGTCGAGCACCGTGGGCGGCGGTTCGAGGTGGTCCATGGCCGTCTTGAACGCAGCCCACCGGGCCGGCTGGTCGTCACCATAGGGATCAAGTGAGCGAATGCCGTCGGTCGTAGCATCGGGAAGTCGCAACGCCCGGCGGGCGCTCCTGGCGAGGAACCGTCCGCCATTGGTGCTGCCTTCGAGCACGTAGAGCATGCCGAGCGAGGCGGCGTCCGAGCCCGCGGCGATGACCTCCAAGGCGTGTTGAGTGGCGGGCAGGGGACGGGCTGAGGGATTGGCCCGCCAGAATTCGAGATCCGCGGCGATGTCGGAGGTGCGGCTCCGCCCGGCAATGAGCATTGTCCACGCGGGCTGGCTTGCGGTGACGCGGGCCAGCCGGCTGTCGAGCGCGCGGTGGACGAAGGCGGATTGCTCGAGATGACCGACCCACTCTGCGGCGGTCAGGATGCCGCGTGCCAGGGCGCGGTTGAACGGCCGCTCCTCGGCGTGGCGATGGGCGGTACGGGTGGATTCCCGCAGGGTGGCCATCAGGCCACTCGCGTCGTCGCCGGATTTGATGGGGGAAGCGGTCATTTGACGGTCAGGGCGAGGCCCGCCGCAGCCAGGAGCCAGACGACTCCCTTGAAGAGGAAGAACAGGAGTGCGATGGCACCGGCGCGGCGTGCGGGCGTTTTTGCAACTCGCTTCATCATAGCTTGTTATGTTGAGAATGGGTTTCATTTGCTTTATGCTTACTAAAGATGACTACACCTTTCATCTTCGGCAAGGGTCAACGGAAATCGCGAGACCGGAACGCCAGCGCCGCCTTGGGCCGGATCGGTTTCAGTTTCTCGACCAGGATCTGGATCACCGGGCCGTCCCGCTGGATCCGTCCCAGGATCAGCAGGAAGGGCGCCCGACGGGCCACCTCCCGATAAGCGATCTCCACCTCACGACGTACGATCGCGTTCAGGAAACCGAACTCGTCTTCCATCAGGATGAAGAGCACCCCGTTGGCGCTCTCGGGCCGCTGCCGGGTGACCACCAGCCCGCCGACTACGATCTCCACCCCGTGACGGATCGTGGCAAGCGATCGGCTGTCGATCGCGCCGCTTCGCTCGAGCCGACTCCGAAGATGTTCCATCGGATGGCCGGTGAGACTCGAGCCGGTGGCGAAGTAGTCGAGGAAGATGTTCTCGGTCCTCGAGAGTCGGCGTGGCGTGTGCTCCGCCGGGCGGGCCGGCGCCAGGGGAAGGGTATCTCCCACGTGCCGGAGCACCTCCCATGCGGCTTTCCGTCGGTCCGGCTCCCAAGCGGCCAGCGCGTCGGCGCGGGCGAGTGCGATCGCGTCCCGCCGGCCGAGCCGGGCCCGCCGCACCACATCCTCAATGTTCCGGAACGGCGCCAGATCGCGGATCCGGGTCAGCTCCTTCAGGGCGGTATCACCGATCCCGCGCACGAAGCGCCAGCCGAGTCGAAGCTGGAGCGACGGGTCGGTTTCGACCGTGCAGTCGGCCCGACCCCGCGCCAGGCACGGGCCCGCGACCACCACGCCGTGCCGCCGGGCGTCGTGGATCAACGTCGCAATCGGGTAGAACCCCATCGGTTGCGCGTTCAGGATCCCCATCAGGAATTCGGTCGGATAGTGCGCCTTGAGATACGCCGTGGCGAAGGCGATCAGCGCGAAACTCCAGGCATGCGATTCCGGGAATCCGTAGTTGGCGAAGCTCATCAAATCTTCTTCGATCCGCTCCGCGATCGCCTCGCTGATGCCGCGCCCGATCAGCCGCTCCCGAAGCCGGGCCAGCGCTTCGAGCAATCGGACCTTCTTCCGCTGGTGTCCCATCGTGCGCCGGAGCAGGTCGGCTTCAGCGGCGGTGTAACCGGCCAGCGTCATCGCGATCGCCATCGCCTGTTCCTGGAAGATCGGAATTCCCTGGGTCCGCGCGAGAATCGGCTCGAGATCGGGGTGGAGGTAGCTCACCGCCTCCTCGCCCCGGCGGCGTTTGGTGTAGGGGTGGACGAACTTCGCCTGGATCGGACCCGGCCGAATCAGCGCGACCTGAACCACGATGTCGTAGAGGCGCTCCGGCTTGGTATGGAGGATCGACGCGATCTGGGCCCGGCTTTCGATCTGGAAGGTGCCGACGGTGTCGCCCTGGCTGATCATCCGGTAGGTCTCCTCGTCGTCGTCGGGGAGGCGATAGATCGAGAGCCGGGTGCCGGTCCGGGCCTCGATGGCATCGAACGCCCGCCGGACCAGCGCCAGGCCGCCCAGGCCCAGGAAGTCGAATTTCGGAACGCCCAGGCTGTCGAGATCATCCTTGTCGAACTGGATGATGGTCCGACCCATCGTGGTCGCTTCGATCGGGAGGTAGCTGCCTAACGAATCCGAGGAGAGCACGAAACCGCCCGGATGGGTGGACCGAAGCCGGGGCAGGTTGTCGAAGGCCCTCATCGCGGTGAGGACGGCCCGGGCCCGCGGGTCGTCGAGATCGAACCCATGCGCCGCGGCCAGCCCGCCGGTGAGGACCTCGATGCCTGAGCGGCAGCCGTGGCCCCGGAGCCGTTTCGAAAGCCTGAAGGCCAGCTCCGCGGGATAGCCGAACGCCCGCATCCCATCCTGGATTGCGGTGCAGGCGCTGTAGATCTGGGTGACGCCGGTGAGGGCGGAGTGCGACCGCTGGTAGCGGTGGTAGACATAGTCGAGCACTTCCTCCCGCCGGTCGTGTTCGAAGTCCACGTCGATGTCGGGGGCTTCGGTCATGCCGTCGACCCGGGCCTCGGAGAGGAATCGCTCGAACAGGAGGCCGTGCCGGACCGGATCCACCGCGGTGATGCCGAGGCAGTATGCCACCGCGGAGTTGGCGGCGCTGCCCCGGCCCTGCGCCAGGATGTTGCGTTCCCGCGCGAACCGGACCGCGTCCCACATCACCAGGAAAAATCCCGAATAACCGAGCCGGGCGATGGTGGCGAGCTCGTGCTCGATCTGGGCCGCCTGCTTCGCGTCCGGTTCGCCCCAGCGCTCCCGGGCGCCCGCGAACGCCTGCGCGCGGATGAAGCTGTTGTCGTCGTGGCCGGCCGGGACATTGAACCGGGGCAGCGGAGGACGGACCCATCGGAGGCTGAAATCGCACTCGTCGGCGATCCGCGCGGCGGTTGCCAGACCGGCCTCGGCGCCTCGCCATCGGACGGCCATGTCGGCGGGCGAGAGCAGCATCCATTCGCCACTGGGGTGCAGCAGTCCTCGCCGGGTGGCGTCGGCCACGATGCTGCCGTGGCGGAGCGCCTGGAGGATTTCGTGAACCAGCCGGCTGTCGGGGTCGACGTATCGGGGATTCCGGGTGGCGAACCAGGGAATGCCGCGTTGGCGCGAGAGGGCGACCAGGGCGCCGGCCAGCGCTTCCTCCCGTCGCCCGGCGTCGTGGAGCTGGACTTCGATGGCGACCTGATCGCCGAAGGCCGAGCGATACCGGGCCAGCAGGAAGTCGGCGGTTTCTCGCCGCCGCTCGAGCAGCGCCTGACTCAGGGCGCCCGACGCCGGCCCGGTGAGGAGATGGAGCCCCTCGCTCCGTTCGGCCACGTCTTCCCAGCGGAGGCGGGGCCGGCCCCGGGTGGAGGTGCGCCGAGTCCATCGGCGCAACTCGCCCACCCGCGACTGGGTGACGAGGGCCGCGAGGTTCTGGAAGCCCCGCTCGGTCCGGACTAGGAGCGCCAGCGGCCGGCCATCCACCAGAAACTCGGCCCCGATGACCGGACGGAGCCCCTGCTCCCGGCAGGTGACCGCGAACCGCACGATGCCGCCGAGGTCGGCGTGGTCAGTGAGGCCCAGGCTGACATAGCCTAACGCTTTTGCGTGGGCGGCCAGACGCTCCGGCCCGACGGCGCCGTCGCCGAAGGAGAATGCCGATTGGCAGCGGAGCTCGACGAACGTCATCAGTCCCACCACCCGGCCAGGAACCAGGCGTCGGCGAGCCGGTCGCGAAAGAGCAGCACCATGACGCCGTCGGGGCGAACGCCCTGGAAATATTCCCGATCATACGCCGGTTCGCCGAAGCCGCCGCTGATCCGGTCGGGGCCCAGGCTCGCACTCAAGGCGTAGTTCCGGGTGCCGTCGTAATAGCGGTCCGGCACCGGCACGCCGCGGCGCGTGACGCTCCAGACGTCGATGGATCTGGGGATGGGGAAGAGCTGGATCCCGAGCCGGGGAGTTCGCGCCTCGGCGGCATCGGCGCCGGGCAGGCTCCGGGGAAAGAACCGGCCGTCGGCATCAGCCCGCCAGTTGATCCGCCGTTCCGGCAGCGGATGGAGGGTCGGTTCCGCGACGGCAATCGCATCGGTCTGTTTGTCGAGCAGATGGGCCAGCGCCGTTTCGGCGGCCCGTTCGGTGGAGAATCCCCTGTCGAACAGATCGCCCTGCCGGTCGGCCAGTGGCGCGACGGCATCGACCCGGAGTCCGATCTTCATGACGGGCGCGGAAAAGGTGACCGGCTCGAGTGCCACCCGGATCACCCGAAGCCAGGTTCTGCGATCCGAGGTCGGGTGCGAAGTCCGAACCGGCAGCTCGACCCGGTTCCGGTCGGCGAGTCCGAACTCGAGGACCATGCCGTGCGCGCCCTCGCGCCGGCGACTCAACTGGTCGGTGACGGTCGCCAGCAGCGAATTGACGATGAAGGTGACCTGCTCCTGGTCGGCCAGTTCGTATTCGACCCATTCCAACTCGGCGCTGGGGAGTTCGCGGAGTCGGGGGCCGAAGATCGGGCGGTGATCGTCGCCCCGGGCGAGGCGCCAGATCCGGACGCCCTCCGTGCCGAACCGGACTTCCACCGATTGGGCGTCGAGGCGGGCCAGATCACCGCAGTTCTCGATGCCGATCCCGGCCAGAAGCGGGTAGAGATACCGGAGCGGCGGCGGATCGAGATGGGCCACATCGAGCGGCGCCAGGAATGCCCGGTCGGTGCCCGGCGGGACCACCGTAACGGGCAGGCTGCCGGTCCGGGCCGCGACCAGGGCGCCGATGGGCGTCTCGGCGACGCCGGCCCGGGGCTGATCGACGCCTAACGCCGCCGCCAGAACCCCCAGCCCGGCGGCCACGACGATCGGGTCGAGCCCCCGGGCATCGGCCCACATCACCCCCCGGACCGGTTCGAGCCGGATCCGAGGGGCGAGGAGCAGGGCGTGGCGCGCCAGCTCAGTCGAGCGTGCCGCGTCGGTCGGCCAGGCCGGGCTCGACAGACAGACGAAGCTCATGGGAGAGGGCCGGCAGGTTGATGATGGCGGAGCGGGACCACCCGGATGCCTTGACGGTGATTTCGACGGCGACCGTTTCAACGGCGGCCACATCGCCGAAGGGACCGATGGCCCAACGGAATCGGTCGAGCAGGAAGCGGGAGGTGACCCGGACCGTGGCCGTGAGGCTTCGCTCCGTCAGGGCGACGAACGCACCCTGGCCCTCATGGACCATCCGGGACAGACGGAGCATGCCCTGATGCTCGGGGTCGCAGCCGGTCAGGACCACCAGGGCAAATCCGCCTGACCGGAGGAGGATTTCCGCGGACCGGAGCGCCAGAGCGCTTTCCGCCGGCCGGACGATCAGGGGTCCGTCGTAACCGGAGGGGCCGATGGTGCGAGCACCGTCGACCCAGGCCACGCGGTGTCCCATGTCGAGCAGACCCATGCAGGCGGCCCGGAGCATGGCTGTGGCGCCGCCCTCGGGGCTGGTCCAGGTCACCATCCGGCCGCGTGGCAGCCCTCCGTTGGGCAGGAGCTGGTCGAAGGCCTGGCAGCCGGTGGCAAGGGGCGGGGTGGCTCGTTCAGGAACCAGGACTGCATTGGGAAACCGCTCCACCAGCAGGTTCCGGAGCGCGCTCGATCGTTCCGGAGACCGGTTGCTGGCGGGAAGAAGAGGAGCGGCGGCGGTCATGGCGGCGTTCGAAGCGGGATCGCCAAGATACCGAATAAAACCCGAAGATCAAGACCCGTGACGAGGGGCCCTCGAACCGGCCTTGAACTACTTGGCCGGCTTCCTGGTCTTCGCCGTGTACACCGAGTCGAGCACCATCCGGAACAACTGCGGGGGCTGAGCGCCGATGATGAGAGCGCCGTCGATGTAGAAGGTCGGCGTGCTCTGGGCGCCCGATTTGGCCGCGCCCTCGGCGTCCGTGCGGATCTGGTTCACCGTTTCGGGCTTGGCGAGGCAGGCCGTGAGGGCCGGGCGGGCCAGCTTGAGCGAGTCCGCGAGGGTCATCAGGAACGGCACCGGGTTCTTGAGCGGGGCCCAGGTTTCCTGGTGCTTGAACAGGAGATCGTGCGCCGGCCAGAACTTGTCCTGCCGGGCCGCGCACATCGCGAAGGACGCCGCGGCCACGGAATTGGCGTGGATCGAGGTGATCGGCAGATTCACGAACACCCAGCGGACCTTGCCCGTCGTGATGTACTCCTTCTCCAGCGTCGGGAACACCTCGATCGCGTGCCGCCGGCAGAACGGGCACTGGAAGTCCGACATCTCGTACACTGTCACCGGGGCCGTGGCCGAGCCCTTGGAACGGGCCGCCATCGGGAGGTCCTGGGCGAAGAGATTGCCGGCCAGTCCCAACGAGAACATGAGGAGAACGGTCGCACGCATGGTCAGTACCTGGGCCGGTGCCGGCCGGTTCGGGGGTCGAGGCGAATGGTGTCGCGGTCGATCTTGAGATTCCAGTACCACTCGCCATTGGGATCGGCCGGGTCGATCGAGTGGGCGGTGGCCCACCAGCCGCCGTTGGTGAGTGTAATGGTGGCCCATCCCGCCGGGTCGGTCGTGTCGGCCACCGGGTTCGCGAAAATCCGGCTCGCCATCGTCTTCACCAGACTGTCGTAGCCGTGGTAGGTGGTTCGTTCCCAGGCATAGGTCTCGATCCGATGAGCCGCAATCGTGGCTTCGGTGGCGCGGCGCGTGCGATCGAGCGCGGCCCGGGCGGTCTTGACCGATTCGTCCAGACGGGCCGCCGAATCGGCGAGGCGGTGGAGATCGGGATCGGTCGCGGGATGGATGGCTGCCAGGCTGTCACGGGCATGCTGAATCCGGTCCACCGCGTCGGAGAGCCGGAGGTAGGCCGCAAACGGCCCCCTGAAGATCGCGAACAAGCTGTCGAGTTCCCGGGCCCGGGGTCGCGGTCCGGCCTTGGCTTCAAGTTGTCCCAGGAGCAGGTCGCGGTCGTAGGGGAGAAAGGTGACGATCAGCCCCGGGACCGGGGTCTCGACGCCATCCGGGTTTGGAATGGAGACGCGGACGGTCGCGGTCCGTTCGTGGCACGCGGCCAAGCCACCCAGCACGAGCAGGAAGAGGTAACGCACCAGGGAAAGGTAGGGGGAGCGAAGCCGCCGTCACAGGCGGCGCCGACGGTCAGTCGGTGACGACGTTCGGCAGGACGAATTTGACCGGGTCGACCGCGCGGCCGTTGACGTGGACCTCGTAGTGCAGATGCGGCCCGGTGGAGAGTCCGGTGTTGCCGACGAGCGCGATAGCCTGTCCCCGCCGGACCTTGTCGCCGACGTGAACCATCAGTTTCGAGGCGTGGGCGAACTTGGTGACGATCCCGAAACCGTGCTCGATCACGACCAGGTTGCCGTAGCCCGTTTCCCAGCCGGCGAAGACCACGGTGCCGTTGGCCGTCGCTTCGATCGGTGAGCCCATCGGTGCCGTGATGTCGAGGCCTTCGTGAGGCCGGGCTTCGTGGAGGATCGGGTGCTCGCGGAGCCGGGCGAAGGCGCTGGTGAGCCACCCTTGCGTCGGCATGATCGAGGGCGTCGCGGCCAGCCGGTCCGCGTGCACCGAAAGGCTCTCGGCCGCTTCGCGGAAGGAGCGGGTCAGCAGGTTGGCCCGCCGGATCATCGCGTTGAGGTCGATCTTTACCTGACCGGCATTTTCGAGCAGGACGCTGGCATGCTCGGTGGAATCGGCGACCGGACGCGGCCCGCCGATGCCGGCGGCGTGGACCTGCGGGTCGATCGGCTCGAGGTTGGCGAGCAGCCGGAACTGGGTATCTCGCTTTTCCAGCGACTGGACCGAGTCCGACAAGGCGTTCACCCGGACCTGGATCTGGCCCAGTTCCTGGGCCAGCCGGGCGTTCTCGAAGGCGATGGCCTTGGCGCGCGCCATGTCGAGCGATCGGGCCACGGTGCCGTAGCCGAGGAGAAGGGCCACAACGGCGGCGGCGAGCGCGAACGTGCCGATCAGCGCCACCGCGGTCTTCGAAATCTCGAAGGCACGCGACGCGCTTGACCCTTCAGGCACGACGATGATCGTCCACCGGCTCTTCTGCATGACGGCCTAACGACTACCTAACGTCGGCCTTGCGCCGACTCGTGTCCCCTGGCGGGTCCCCCGCGGTCCCGCTCCCCCGAAACAACCGGAGGCCGTCGTCCGGCCTCCGATCAGGGCCTAAGTTGCCGCTCGGAGCCGGCCCTGTCAAGCGTCATGGAAGTAGACGCTAACCGATTGTTTGACAACGACTTGAAATGCGTCCTCAGACCGGATCCGGCTTGGGGAAGAGGATCGCCGGGCGGCGGACCGTAAGGCCTTCCGTGGGTGGCGTTTGGAGCCGATTCCACAGGGCCGGCCCCGGGTCGGGGAGCCCCAGGGCGGTCCGGATTTCGGCCGTCTTGGCGGGCATGATCGGGCCCGCCATGATCGTGATCCGGGCCAGCGTCCGGTACAGCGAGGCCAGAACCTGGTCGAGTTCCTCGCCGCGTCCTTGCTTGGCCATGGCCCACGGGGCCGACTGGGTGATGTAGAGGTCCGCGGCACTGATCAGTGCCCACGCGGCCTCCGCACCACCCTTGAGGTCGTACCGGTCCATCGCGGCCTGGTAGGCCGGGAGTTGCCGGTCGGTGGCCTCAAGGTCGAGCGAGCTGGCCGGGCCCGACGGCACCGCGCCAGCGCGGTACTTCTCGATCATCGCGAGTGACCGCGCCACCAGGTTGCCCAACCCGTCCGCCAGGTCGGCGGTGTAGCGGGCGTCGAACCGTTCCCAGGTAAAATCGCCGTCGGCCTCGAAGCCGACTTCGCGGATCAGGAAGTAACGGAGTGCGTCGGATCCGTGGCGGTTGATCGCGTCATCGAGGTTCACGGCGGTGCCCGCGGTCTTCGACATCTTGGCGCCGAGCCACTGCACGTAGCCGTGGGCCCACACGGCGCGGGGCGGCGCGATCCCGGCCGCGAGGCACATCGCCGGCCACAGGACGCAGTGGAACCGGGTGATGCCCTTGCCGACCACATGGAGATCGGCCGGCCAGAGCCGCTCATACCCCGGATCGGGGAATCCGGTGGCCGAGAGGTAGTTGATGACGGCGTCGAACCAGACGTAGACGGTATGGCCGTCACTCCCGGGAAAGGGAATTCCCCAGGGGAGGCGCGAGCGCGAGATCGAGATGTCCTGCAGCCCGCTCTCGAGCAGCCGGAGGATTTCGTTCCGTCGAATCGCCGGCTCCACCGCCAGTTCGCCCGAGTTGATCAGGGCGAGGATGCGGTCACGGTACGCCGACAGCCGAAAGAAATGGTTGGTCTCCCGGGTCGGTACCAGGGCGAGCGTCGGGTGTTCGGCACACTTGCCGTTGACGATCTGACTCTCGGTTTTGAAGTCTTCGCAACCGGTGCAGTAGAGGCCTTCGTAGTCAGCCAGGAAAACATCATCGGGGCTCCGCCGCTGGATCCGCTGGAGCAGTTCGAGCACGGCCCGGGTGTGCCGCGGTTCGGTGGTGCGGATCCAGTCATCCTGGCTGGTATCGAGACGGTTCCAGAATCGGACGAACCGCTCGGCCATCTGATCGACCCAGGTCCGCGGCGTGATCTGATGCTTGGCGGACATCTCGATGACACTCTGCGAGTTTTCGTCCATGCCCATCAGGAAATGGACCTGGTCGCCCCGGAGCCGGCGATACCGGGCAATGGCGTCGGCGCCGACCTTCTCGAGCGCGTGGCCGAGATGGGGGTCGCCGTTCGAGTAGTCGATGGCGGTGGTCAGGAAGAACTTGGACACGTCGAACTCCAATCAGGGCGGCGGCGGCGCTCCGCCCGGGCCTTTGCCCCGGCGCCGGCGCCGGCGCTTGGACCGGGCCTGGGCGGGATCCCCCGCCGACGGCGTCGCGTCGTTAGGCGGCTCGGCGCCCGGGATGGCGGCCTTCGGGGCCGACGCGGCCGGCCGCTCGGGTGCTCGAGGCCGTTCCGGTGACCGGTGCGGCCGCTCGGGACCTCGGGGCCGTTCCGGCGTCGGCGCCCGCGGCCGCTCGACCCCCGGCCGTTCCGTGGCCGGCCGGGTGCGGGGCTCCCGGACCTCGCGGCTTCCGCGTACGGGCTGGGCCGGCGCGGGCGCGGCTGTCGGGAGAGGTGCGTCACCGGCCTGCGCCATTTCCTCCCGGAGATCCGCCAGCAGGACGGTGCGCTGACCTTCGTCTCCACGGAGCAGGACGCGCTCGCGGAAGATGTCCACCGCGATCACCTTCTCGCCACCGACCTTGGTCCGGATCAGCTTCCCTTCCTTGGGGAAACGCTTCCGCGCGGCGACGTAGAACTCGTGCTCGTACTTGAGGCAGCACAGGAGCCGTCCGCATCCACCCGAGATCTGCCCCGGATTGAGGGACAGGTGCTGATCCTTGGCGAGGGCGAGGCTCACGGGGTCGAGCGCGCGGAGCCAGGTCGAGCAGCAATACTCCTTGCCGCAGCGCCCGACCCCGCCCAGCCGAGCCGCTTCGTCCCGGACCCCGATCTGTCGAAGCTCAATCCGGGTCTTGAATGTCGTGGCGAGGTCGCGGACCAGATCCCGGAAGTCGACCCGCTTCTCGGCGGTGAAGTAGAACGTCAGCTTCTTCCGGTCCCATTGCCATTCCGCATCGGAGACCTTCATCTCGAGGCCGTGGTGCCGGACCCGTTCCGTCGCCTTGATCCGGGTGGGGTCTTCGGACCGTCGGAGGTCATTGGCGGCCCGGATGTCGTCCTGGCTTGCGGTCCGGAGCACCTTGAGGGTCGGGACCGGCGTGTCGCCACCCACTGCGCAGCCACTGCATCCGGAAGCGCACTTCTTGGTAGCGGTTTCCCCGGTGACACCGACCCGGCCGAAATCCAGCCCTCGCTCGGACTCGACGATCACGGGCTGGTGGAGGTGGAGCGGATCGGCTTCTTCGGGCCAGAGGAAGTAATCCTTCCGGTTGCCCTTGAACCGGACTTCGATGGTGGTGGGCATCAGGTCTCGGCGAAAACGCCCATGGCGGCGTACTTCTCGGCCCGGCGCTTGACCAGCTTCTCAGGCCGGACCTTGCGGAGCTCGGCGACGTGGCGGGCCAAGGTAGTGCGAAGGACTTCGCCGGCCGCCTCAGGGTCCTGATGCGCCCCGCCCAAAGGTTCGGGGATAATCTCGTCGATCACCTTGAACCGGAGGAGGTCCTCGGCGGTGAGCTTGAGCGCGTCGGCGGCGCGTTCCCGGTGGGTCGCGTCCTTCCACAGGATGGCGGCGCAGCCTTCGGGAGTGATCACCGAATAGACCGAGTTCTCGAACATCAGCACGCGGTCCGCGACGCCCAGCGCCAGCGCGCCGCCGGAGCCACCTTCGCCGATGACGCAGGCGATGACGGCGGTCGGCAGCGAGGCCATCTCGATCAGATTGGTGGCAATCGCTTCGGCCTGGCCCCG
>JANXXJ010000342.1 GCA_025350665.1 Gemmatimonadota bacterium
CCGCACCCAGGAACGACCCGACGTTCTGAGACGTTCCGTGCGTTTGCATCATCTCGAGCCAGGCGTTGAAGCCGCGCGGTCCGCGGAACTTGTCCAGGGCCGCCTTCATCGGCGCCATCTCACCCACGGCGGCGGCGATCGTGCGGTCATTGGCCGGAGCCGGGGTCGAGCCTTCGCCGAGGATGGCCGTCGTGATCCCCTGCGTCACGCTCGAAATAACCCGCCCATCGCCCAAGGTGAACGCATAGCCCGACTGGGCCTGGATGTCGATGAAGCCCGGGGCCACGACTTTGCCGGTGGCGTCGATGCGCTGTTTGGCCGGCGCCGTGGCCAGCATGCCGGGAGGGGTGATGCGGGCGATGTGTTCGTCCCGGATCGCCAGGTCGCCGTAGAACCAGGGATTGCCGGTCCCGTCGATCAGTCGCCCACCGGAAATGACGACATCGAACTCGTCACCCTTGCCGGAGCCGGCGGTGGTCCCGGCGGGGGTGGGCGGCTGGCAGCCGGCGAACGCGAGAGCCGCGGCGAGCAGGAGGGCAACTCTGCGAAGGGCCATGAGGGCCTCGAAGCTGGGGGTCTGGGGTCGGAATGGCGTCACGTGACACCGCGGAGTGCGATCGAGGTACGGATTTGTATACAAAGTACCGCCGTTCCGGTGCCGCGCAAGCCGCCCGGGACTCGTGGCGCTGCCTAACGTTCCCGCTTGAGATCGGCCAGCAGTTCGCGGGCAGCCCGGCCGGCGGCGGTTGCTCGGTACCGATCGGCAAACCGGGCCAGCTCCGCCATCAGTGCGCCGCGATCGCCGGTCGCGCGGTGGAGGTCGATCAGGGCCTGATGAGCCCGGAACTCCTCACTCGGGGTGCGGGCCCGGGCTCGGACCGCGCGGAAGATTCTGGCGGCCGCGTCGGGCTGGTGGAGCGGCCCGGCGAGAATGTTCGCCATGGCCAGCCGGGCGTCCTGGTCGTCCGGGTGTTCGCCCAGGTGGGCCTCGAATGAGGCCACGGCCTCCTGAAGTCGGCCCCGGGCCACCAGCGACTCCTGGTAGGAGAACGACGGGGCGGGCGGGAGGTTGCCGGCCGCGAGGAGAACGTGGGCGATGCCTCGACCGGTCCGGTCGGCGCTGACCCACGCCAGGAAACCGGTTCCGGCGCCGGCAATTGCGCCAACCGCCACCACACCGGCCATTGCCCAACCGCCGATGTGGCGAGTCTCGTGCAGGTAGAACGCTACGGCCGCGCTGATCAGCAGCGCCGCCGGAACGGTTCCTGCCAACGCGCGGAACAGGAAGGCTCGATCGCCGGTGTCGACGTCCTTGAGCATGCCGAAAAGAGTCCGCCTTCGAGCCGAATCGGCAAGGGTGGGTTGCCGGGGCCTTCCCAAGGCCGTCGCGCAGGGGCAAACTTGGAGCCCGCCAACCCGCGCCCCGCGGCTGTTGGCCTCACCTCTGCTCCTGAGTCGATGCCCAGGTTCCTTCAAGCTGCCGTTGGCGTATTGGTTCTGGCTGTTGGCGTGGCGGCGTCCGTCCGCCCGATCGGCGTGTTGCCGCCGCTCGGGGCGCAGCTGGAACCCGGCGGCGGCGTCTGGGCCCTGGGACGGGCGGCCTCGCCTGCGGCCGATCGTATCGTGACGGATGCTGCGTTCACCGATGACGTGAAGGTCATCACGGACGACCGCGGCGTCCCCCACATCTACGCCGCCAAGGAGCTCGACGCCTACCGGGCCCTCGGCTTCGTTGTGGCCCGCGACCGCCTTTTCCAACTGGAGGTGCAGACGAGAGCGGCGGCCGGGACGCTGGCCGAACTGGTCGGTCCCCGAGCCCTCGCCCTGGATCGGGACGCCCGGCGGCTCGGCTTTGGGCGTCTGGTCGAGCGGACGATGCGCGAAGCCGACACCACCAGTCCGGCGTTTCAATCCGTCAAGGCCTACGCCGAGGGCGTCAACGCCTGGATCGACGCGATGGGCCCGGCCGATCTGCCCATCGAATACCGGCTCCTCGGACGGAGGCCTGCCCGATGGGCCCCCTCGCACACCTATTTTCTCCTGGCCCGAATGGCGTTGACCCTCGCCTACAACGACGCCTCCCTGATCAAGGCCAAGGCGGCGGCCCGGGTGGGGTGGCCCGCTGCCGAAGCCCTGTTTCCGATCATCGCCCCGATCCAGGAGCCGATTCAGCCCAATACGATCGATTCCACCCGGTTCGGGTTCGTTCCGATTCCGCCGCCCGGGGCGCCCGACAGCATGGTGGCTGCGGCCATCGGGGCCCTGGATGGAGCGCACCGCACGTTAGGCTCGTTTCTTCGCTGGACCGGAGACGAAGCGCTGGGCAGCAACAACTGGGCGGTCGCCCCGACGCGGTCGGCCTCGCGGCACGCCTTGCTGGCCGGCGATCCCCATCTCGAACTCACGCTCCCCTCAGTCTGGTATCAGGCCCACCTGGTGGTCGGCGACCGACTCGACGTGGCCGGTGTCACGATTCCGGGCGCGCCGTGGGTGGTCATCGGATTCAATCGTCACCTTGCCTGGTCGATGACGAACACCGGCTCCGACGTCAACGACTTCTACCGGGAAACGGTCGACGACTCCACTCATCCATCGCGTTACTTGCTTGACGGCGCCTGGAAGCCGCTCGAGCTCCGGGTCGAAACCTATCGGGCCCCCGATGGGCGGATCCTTGCGGTGGACACTCTTCGGTTCAGCCATCGCGGCCCGCTCTGGAAGGTCGACTCGACCTGGATGTCGATGGCGTGGACACTCTATCAGGGCGGCAGTAACGGAACCGAGTTTCTCGGTATTGATCGGGCGACGTCCGCTGCCGAGTTCCTGGAATCCTCGGCATCCTACGCCGTCCCGGCCCAGAACATGATCGTCGCCGATCAGCGGGGCACGATTGCGATCCGGTCCACTGGTCGCTATCCGGTTCGGCCCGGCCCGGGCCGCGGAGACCTCATTCAGGACGGGTCGAGCGCCGCCAACGACTGGGTCGGGACCCTGCCGGTCGAGTTCTATCCGTTTGCGCTGAACCCGGCCCGTGGTTTTCTGTCGTCGGCGAACCAGCAGCCCGTCGATCCCACGGTCAACCCCAGGTTCATGGGCGCCAACTGGTACAGTCCATGGCGCGCGATTCGGATCAACACCTTGCTGCGCGCCGATTCCCAGGTCACGGTCGACGCCATGCGTCGGTTCCAGACCGATCCGGGCAGTGCCAGAGCTGACCTCTTCGTGCCGGCTCTCCTTCGCGTCGGGACGGACTCGATGCGGATGATGGCCTCGCCCCGGGCCGGGGAGGCCCTTCGCCTGCTCACGGCGTGGAACCGGCAATATGACGTCGAGAATACCGGCCCGGTGCTGTTCGAGGCGGTCATGGCCGAACTCGGCCGCCGGGTTTGGGATGAGTTGGCCCCGGCTCTGGCGCGGCCTGGCTCCGACGAGGCGGTCACGCCCCGGCCGGCAGAAGCGATTCTGCTGGGATTGATGGCGGATTCGGCCAACGTCTGGTGGGACGATCGTCGTACACCGGTGACTGAGCGCCGGGATGACATCCTGGTCGCGTCGCTCGCCGCTGGACTCGATTCCGCCATCGCCCGACACGGGCCGGCCGGGAACGAGCGCTGGTGTTGGGGCAACGCTCATCACGCCAATATCTACCACTTGCTCCATTTGCCGGCCCTGTCCGCGCTCGACCTGCCGGTCCAGTCCGGTCCCTCCACGCTGAGCCCATCGAGCGGCGACGGGACCCACGGTGCGAGTTGGCGCATGGTGGTTGAACTCGGTCCCCAGGTCACCGGGTGGGCCACCTACCCGGGCGGTCAATCAGGGAATCCGGCGAGCACCCATTACCGGGATTTCCTCCCGGCCTGGCTGGCCGGCAGGCTTGATTCCCTGATTGTGCCCCGGACCGCGGAATCGTTTCCGGCCGGGCGGATCGAGGGCCGGACCACGTTCCGGAAGGGGCGCTGAGATGGTGGTCGTATACTGGATCCTGGTGATGGCCAACGCCGCCGGCTGGGGGACTCTGGTGGCCGGCTGGGTCGCGGTGCCCGTTGTCGGGCTGGCCGGCTCCTTGGTGGCCCCGAAGGCGTCTCGGCCGGTGTTCAGCGTGACAACCGGTGCGGTGCTTGGTTGGGCGGCGCTGCTGGCGCTCGATGCTCGGGCGCCCGGGTTTCGTGCGTTTCTCGACGTGCTGGGCGGGCTGCTGCCGGTCCGGCCACTGGTGGTGGCGGCCGCCACCCTGGGGTTGGCGCTCGTGCTGGCGCTTGGAGCGGCAATGACCGGGGCGGCGTTCCGTCGGAATGATCCCTGAACCACAACTCTGGAGGTAGGACCGTGAAACGATTGATCGCAACGCTGGTGGCGGCTGCGGGATTGAGTGGGCCGCTCGCCGCGCAGCAGGATACCGTGCGCATTCAGACCCTCCCGGTGGCAGCCGGCATCTACATGCTGTTGGGGAGTGGCGGAAACATCGGCCTGGCTGTTGGCGACGACGCCATCTTCCTTATCGACGATCAGTTCGCTCCGCTGAGCCAGCGGATCACGGACGCTATTCGGGCCGTCTCCGACAAGCCGGTTCGCTTCCTGCTGAATACTCACTGGCACGGCGACCACACCGGAGGGAATGAAAACTTCGGGAAGGCCGGCGTCGTGATCGTTGCCCACGACAACGTTCGGCAGCGGATGAGTGTTGAGCAGTTCATGGCTCGGTTCAACCAGAAGGTCCCGGCCTCTCCCAAGGCCGCCCTGCCCGTGATCACCTTCTCGGACATGGTCACCTTCCACATCAACGGCGATGATATTCACGCGATCCACGTCAAGAACGCCCACACGGACGGTGACGCCGTGGTGCATTGGCAGAAGTCCAATGTGATGCACCTGGGCGATGTCTTCTTCAACGGGATGTATCCGTTCATCGACCTCGGCAGTGGCGGGTCCATCAATGGCATGATCGCGGCAGCATCGACCGCGCTCGGGTACGCCAATGACTCGACTCGGATCATTCCCGGCCACGGCCCGCTCGCCGGGAAGGCCGACCTGGTGGCCTACATCGCGGTGCTTACCGGAGTCCGGGATAATGTCCTGCGATTGGTGGCCCAGAAGAAGACGGTGGCCCAGGTGCTCGCGGCCAAACCGAGCGCGGCCTGGGACGAAAAATGGGGCAAGGGCTTCATGAAGCCCGACGATTTCGTCACGACCGTCTATGAGAGTCTGACCGCGAAATAAGTGAGGGCCGTCGGGCGAGCGGGGGGCTGGCGCAGGTCGCCCCCCGGCCTTCCAGGTACGTCGGACCGGGCCTGGGGACCTTGGACCCGATAGGGGGCAGTGCTGCCCCGCCGCGGCGATGAGGGCCGCGGCGAGGATCCGGCCGATCACGTCTGACCCTTCTGGTCTTGAGACCGGCCGGCGGGCCGTGCGGCCAGGCCGCCACTTTCGATTACGGCCCGGCGCAAGACAAACTCAATCTGTCCATTGAGGCTCCGAAAATCGGCCGCCGCCCAGCGCTGCAATGCATCATGCAGCGCCGGGTCAATTCGAATCAGGACCGACTTCCGCTCCGCCACGATCGATCAGCTGTACAGGGTGCCGGCGTTGACCACGGGCTGGGTCGATCGTTCGCTGCAGAGCACCACCAGCAAATTCGAAACCATCGACGCCTTCCGTTCGTCGTCGAGGACGACGATGCCGCGCTTGGAGAGCAGGTCGAGGGCGTTCTCCACCATGCCGACGGCGCCTTCGACGATCTTCTGTCGGGCCGCGATGATGGCGGACGCCTGCTGCCGCTGCAGCATCGCCTGGGCGATCTCCGGCGCGTAGGCAAGGTGGCTGATCCTTGCCTCGATCACCTCCACGCCGGCTTTCGCCAATCGGTCATGCACGTGGCCCTGCAATGTTTTCGAAACGGCTGCCGGACTACCGCTCAAGGATTCCTGGTCGGCCTCGTGCGCATCGTACGGGTAGTTGGAGGCCAGTTGCCGGAGGGCCGCTTCGCTCTGAACCCGGACGAAGTTTTCGTAGTCGTCCACCTCGAAGAGGGCTTCAGCAGTGTCGACCACCTGCCAGACCACCACTGCCCCGATCTCGATCGGGTTTGAGTGGTTGTCGTTCACCTTGAGCTTGGTGGTCTCGAAGTTCCGGACTCGACTCGAGATCTTCGCTTTCACCGCGAAGGGATTGGCGAACCAGATGCCCGGCTCCTTGATCGAGCCGACATACTTCCCGAAGAGCGTCAGGACCTTGGCTTCGTTGGGGTTGACGACGAAGATCCCGGCCATGCAGATCAGGGCCGTCACAAAGGTGATTGCCGCGGCGACCATGATGCCGACCGACTCGGTCCGGACCGCCTGGGCGAACAGCCAAGCCGCCCCGCCGGCGGCGGCGATGAAAACCGCCAGCATCCCAAGGCCGGTGAGCGGCCGAATCGTGCGTTCCTTGACCATCGGACTACTCCGGTGTGTGATACCGTAATGATATCATTAAGATATCGAGTGTCAAGATGTGACGGACGTTCCAACGTTCCAGTCGGGCGGCGAGTCCAAATGTCGGTCCATCAAGACAATGGAAGTCGCCCTGACCGCACCAGCATGGTCCCTCGGGACCCTCGCCCCCTCGTTTCGACCGGGGCCCGACGTGGATGACGTTGCTCTCGCGGTCGGCGGTGACGCGGACGCCTTTGAGCGGCTTTACCGTCGTCACGTATCCAAGGTCAACGCGCTGGCCCGGTGGCTGGTCGCCCCAGCCGACGTGGAGGATGCGGTTCAGGAAGTCTTCATCCGGGTCTGGGAGAAGCTCGGGACGTTTGCCGGCCAAAGTGCTTTCGGGACCTGGCTGCATCGGGTGGCGGTGAACGTGATGCTCCGGCGGCGCCAGAACCTTGGGCGGGACCGGGCGCGGGTGATCGATGACGAATTCGCGCTGGACGCGGTCGCCGCCCGGCCGCAGCAGCCTGAGCTCCGGATGGCGATTGAGCGAGCGGTGGACGGACTCCCGCCGGGCGCGCGGGAGATCTTTGTGCTCCACGATATGGAAGGCTACAAGCACGACGAAATCGCGGAGCTGCTCGGAGTCGATCCCGGGACCTCCCGATCCCAGCTTCATCGGGCCCGCATGCTGTTGCGAAAGGTCCTGGCGTCATGAAGGAGGCGACTGAGATGCATGAAGAATGGACCGATCTGATGTCGGCGGCGATCGATGGCGAACTCGATCCGGTGACGATCCGGCGACTCGACTCGCACCTCGCGGGCTGCGCCGAATGTGCGGGTGTGATGGCGGACTTGCAGCGGCTCGTCGCGACCGCTCCCTCGTATCAAGGGGAGGCGCCAGCCGCAGACCTGTGGCCCGGCATCAAAGGCAGGATCGACGCCACGAAGGTGCTGTCGTTCGGCCGGCGCTCGCCGGCGGGGTTCGGTTTCCGAGAATTATTGGCCGCCGGTATCGTGATGGCTGCGGCCGGCGCTGTCGGGTCCTGGTACTGGGCTCACCGGGAGCCGACCCCCGTGACGGTCGCTGACCGGTCGGCTCCCGGTGCCGGGCTCGAACTCACCAGCACGGCCTACGATTCGGCTCTCGCCGAGCTTGGCCGGACCCTGACGGCCCGACGGGGCCAGCTCGATACGGCGACCGTACGGGTACTGGAGCGGAGCATTCGGACGATCGACCAGGCCGTGGCCGAAGCGCGCGCGGCCATCCAACGCGACACGGCGAACGCGTATCTCAACGGGCAGATCGCCGCCAATTTGAGGCAGAAACTGAATCTTCTCAAAGCGGCGACACGGGCAATCAACTCAGCAACCTGACGACCAATTGGTGGAGACCATGATTCATATCGCACTAGTCCTGTTGTTCCAGGCGGCCACGGGCCGCAGCACCGATACGACTGTGACGGTGCCCGCAGGCGCCCGCCTTCGCCTCGACAATCAGGGTGGCGACATCACCATTCGCGCCTGGGATCGCAATCAGATCCGGGTTCAGGCCGATCACTCGAGCCGATCCGGCGTCGAGGTCGATGTCCGCGGCCAGGTTGTCGAGATCTCGTCTCGGGGTCGGCGCGGTTTGGCGGGGCTGGTCGACTATACGATCACCGTGCCGGCCACGATGGCGGTGGAGGTCGGTGGGATGTATGCCGAGATCTCGATCGAAGGGGTCAAGGCATCGGTCAAGGCCCAGACGCTGGACGGGAACATCACGCTCAAAGGGGGCGCGGAGTCGGTCAACCTGTCCACCGTCAACGGCCGGATTGATGTATCGGGCGCCCGGGGGCGAGTCGAGCTCCATGCGGTCTCGGACGGCGTGGCTGCCTCCGACATTCAGGGCGATCTGGTGATCGAATCGGTCAGTGGTGACATCGACCTTCGGCGGATTGATGCCAAATCGGTGGACGCGCAAACCATCAGTGGCTCGATCGTCTTCGAGGGCCGGATCCTCGACGCCGGCTCCTACTCGTTCACCACCCACAGCGGGGACGTGACCCTGGCGATTCCGGAAGCCAGCAACGCGTCGCTGACGCTGTCCTCGGCGAGCGGGGAAATGAATTCGAGCCTGGCCCTGAAGGCTGAACGGGAAACCCGGCGTCGGCACACGTACCGCCTGGGCAGCGGCAGTGCGTCCGTGGACGTGGAGACGTTCAGTGGGGACCTCAACCTGGTCCGCCCGGCGGAGCTCAAGGCTCGCCACGTTGAGAAAGACGATGACGCGCGCGTCAAGGGCCGGCATCGCAATCGAAACCGCGAAAAGGACGACCAGAACGAAGATCAGGATGACGACCAGGGAGGGAATTGACCATGAATACGGCAATGATCGCGGCCGGGTTCGTGCTGTTCGCCGCCGCCGGGGTTCACGCGCAGGACTTCTCGTTTCGCCGGGACATTCCGGCTGGCACCCATGTCTGGGTCAGAAACGTGATAGGCGACGTTCGGGTTGAGGGCACATCAGGGCGGGGTTTCGAAGTCACGGCCCGCAAGAAGGCCGGCCGGCACGGGGATCCTGGCGATGTGGAGATCAAGACCGTCGAAGCCGACGGTGGGGTCGCGATCTGCGTCTACTATCCGCAGCAGGACCGGCGCCCGTCCCGAGCCCGTGATCGCGACGACGATAGTGATCACGACGATGATACGCCCCGCCGCCGTCACCGGCGGGATCCCTGCCATCGGGACTCCAACTGGAACAGTGATGGCAAGCAAAACGACACCTCGGTCGAGTTCCTGGTCCGGCTGCCTGCGGGGCTGGTGGCCGACATCAAGACTGTCTCCGGTGACGTGATCGGCTCCGCCCTCAAGGGCACCCTTGACGTCGGGACGGTCTCGGGCGACCTCCGACTGACGGACGTCGGCGGGGACGCGCTTGACGCTGTGTCCGTCAGCGGCAATGTCGAACTCGACCGCGTCACCGTTCGGGAGGTGAGCGCCGAGACCGTGAGTGGGGACGTGACATTCGTCGGCGCGATCGACGGCAAGGGGAGCTACGACTTCAAGACGCTCTCCGGCAACGTGACAGTCACGTTGCCAAAGGAGCCCGATGCCAAGATGTCGGCCGTGACGTTCAGTGGTGGTCTCAAGTCGGATTTCCCGATCTCGGCCGCCGGTCGCCGTCGGCGGAACCGTTACTCCGCCACGTGGGGCGCCGGCACTGCCCAGGTCGATCTCGAGTCGTTCTCGGGCAATATCCGGATTCTCGCAGCCCGGTAACGGAGGGGGGCCAGAGTTCGGGCCCCTTTCTCTCGGGCTTGATACTAGATATGTTCAGGGGAACAACTCAGGGGAGTCCGATGGCACGCCAGGCGCTCGACTTGCTCCAGGGGACGCTGGACATCCTTGTCCTCAAAGCGCTCTCCTGGGGGCCCCGGCACGGGTATGCCGTCGCCGCCTGGATCCGCGACACGACGGTAGATGGCCTGAACATCGAGGACGGGGCCTTGTACACCGCACTGCATCGGATGGAGCAGCGGAAGTGGCTCGAAGCCGAATGGGGGCTCACGGAGAACAACCGCAAGGCCAAGTTCTACCAGTTGACTGGGGCTGGTCGAACCGAACTCCAACAGGCTCGCGGTCGATGGGCCGCCTACACCCATGCGGTGTCGCGGGTCCTGGAGGCGCGAGCCTGATGTCCATCCCGGGGATTCGGCGGGTGCTCGAGTTGGTCGTCCGGCCGTTTCGCGGCCGGCCGGCCGTCGATGAGGAAATCCAGTTTCACCTCGAGGCCCAGGCCGACGACCTGATTGCGCGAGGCTGGAGCCCGGATCGGGCGCGGGAGGAATCATTGCGCCGTTTCGGAGACCTTGGACGGTATCGGGAGGGGCTCATGAAGATCGACCGGCGGACCCGCCTGGCTGGCGAATGGTGGCGCTGGATCATGGAGATGAGGGACGACCTGATGCATTCCGCGAGGGGCTTGGCGCGGACCCCCGCGTTCACCCTCGGCGTAGTGGTCACGCTGGCTTCGGGGCTCGGGATGACGGCCACAATGGTCGGCCTGGTGGACCGGCTGTTGTTCAAGCCGCCGGCCCACGTCGACCGGCCGGACCGGATTGCCCGGTATACCCTGACTCAGACATTCGAGATGTTCGGCAGGGTTACGAACACCAGCGTGACCTGGAAGGAGGTCCTGCTGCAGGCGCGGGCCCGCTCGATCGAAGGGTTCGCCGCGTATGCGTCGGGGAGCAGCAGCCTCGGGCGAGGTGGTGATGCCCGTTCGGTCCCTTTCATGGCGGTGAGCCCGAACTATTTCAGCCTGCTGGGGACTGGGCCCGTGGCAGGGCGGTTTTTCAGTCCCGACGACGATCCGCCCGACGGCAGCAATCTGGTCGCGGTGATCAGTGACCGGATGTGGAACCGCGATTTCGGCCGTGCTCCGTCGGCCGTCGGGAGCCGGCTCCAGCTCGGACCGGACCGGCTGACGATCATCGGGGTGACTCCCCGCTATTTCAACGGGATCGATCTCGATGCCAACGACCTCTGGCTTCCGTTCCACACCGGCGCACGGCAACTCGCGGGACGGGGGCGAGATTGGGAAGACACCTGGGACTGGCAGTGGGTCAGGATCGTGGCCAGGCTGCGCCCGGGGGTGACGCGAGCGACCGCGAGCGCGGAGGCGACCGCACTGTATCGTGGAGCCGTAGCCGATGTGGCTGATCGAAAGAACGACCATGGCGTCGTCACCTACCAGCCGGCGATCGCGGGGCAGGGGGCAGACGAGGGGAAGGAGCCCGTGATCGCCGCATTGCTGGCTGCGGTGTCCAGCCTGTTGCTGCTGATCACCTGCGCCAACGTCGCCAATCTGCTCCTGGCCCGAGGCTTGGCACGCAGCCGGGAGTTTGCGGTGAGGCTCGCCCTCGGGGTTGGTCGCGGACGCCTGGTTCGAATGCTGCTGGTTGAGACCGCCTTGCTGGCCGGAATCGGCGCGGCTGGCGGGTTCGCCCTGTCCTACGCCGGCGGGCTACTCACCCGACGATGGTTTCTCCCCAATATCGACTTCGTCGAGCCGCCGGTCGATGGCCGGCTCTTGCTGGCCATGGCGGCGACGGCCGTGGTGACGGCGCTGGCGATCGGTCTGCTTCCGGCAGTGCGGATGAGCCGTCCCAGCCTGTC
>JANXXJ010000349.1 GCA_025350665.1 Gemmatimonadota bacterium
CCAGACGGCTCTCGGCATCCTTGCCTATGCCCCGAGCTTTGCCACCGCCGTCACACGCGACCGCGTTGCGTGGGGCGCGACGTATCTCGTGGCCGGCGCCGCCACGTATTTCACGGCCGCCGAACTTTCGCGTGACCTTGCGATCAACGGGCCGACCAGCTGGCTCGCGACGCAGGCTGCGGTTCGCGGCGGGCTCAGCGGCTTGAATCCACCGACGGCGGGACCACACGACTTGCGAGGCGCCCACGCCGGGGATTGGCATCACCGGGACCCGGCCGCCTTCGCCGGCACCGCCTCCGGCGTTCGCCATCTGTTCTGGAAAATGCGGGGCCGAGCCGAGCCCATGCCCTGAGCCGTCCGGCGTTAGCTTCCAGCAATGCCGTCGCTCTCGTTTCGGAGCCGAATCTCCCTCACCTTGTTCCTGCTGGCGCTGCCGACCGCGGTGGCGGTCATCGGCTGGGGGTATTCGGTCATCAAGGGGAACCCGGCCCGGGCCGCCCAGAACGTCGTGCGGCCCCTTCGGAAATCGGGCCGTGAGCTGTTGGTCGCGATCGACACCACCCGACTCAACCCCGACGAAAAACGAGCCCTCGAAACCCATCGCGAAGAGCTGAGCCAGGCGCTGGCACTCGCCCAGCGGGCCGCCTACTACAAGAGCCGGCTCACCTATGGGCTCGGCATCACGCTGGCTGCGCTGGGCTCCGTGCTCTTCTTCCTGGCCTTGCTCCTGGGACAGAACCTGGCCCGCCAGCTCAGCTCTCCGATCGACGAGCTGGTTGGATGGGCCCGATTGATCCAACGGAACGAGCCCCTCCCCCCCGACCAGTCCCAAGGGGGTGCCCCCGAGTTCGCGGCGCTCCGAACGGCACTCCGCGACATGGCCTCCAACCTGAGCCAGGCCCGCCGCGCCGAACTCGAATCGGAGCGGCTCCGGGCGTTTCGCGAGGTGGCTCGCCGGGTAGCGCACGAGATGAAGAACCCGCTGACCCCGATCCGTTTCGCGGTCGCGTCACTCGGACAGAACGCGTCGACCCAGCAGGAGGAAGCTCTGGAGGTCCTCCGGACCGAATCCACCCGGCTCGAGCAGTTGGCCCGGGACTTCGCCAATCTCGGCCGGCTGCCCGAAGGTCCCCCGGCCGAGGTCGATCTGTCCGAGCTGCTGACCGAGTTGATCCGGACCTCCCTCCCGGCGGAAATCGAGCCGCACGTCCAGACCGCGCCCGCGACCCCCCATGTTATCGGACACTATGACTCGCTGCGGCGCGCCTTCGCCAACGTGCTCCGGAATGCCGCCGAGGCGATGCTGGGCCGGGGCCGGATGGATGTGACGATCCGTCCGTGGCAGGGCGGGGTTCGGGTGTCGATTGCGGACCAGGGACCCGGCATCCACCCGGAGAAACGCAACCGGGTGTTCGAGCCGTACTTTACGGAGAAGGCCGACGGGACCGGCCTGGGCCTCGCCATCGTCAAGCAGGCGGTGGATCTGCACCATGGCACCATCGAAGTGGCCGAGACTCCCGGCGGCGGGGCCACCTTCGTCATCTGGCTCCCGCTCATTCCAGACAACACGCGCCTCGAGCTGCCCGAGCCTCCCAATGTGGAGCGCCGAGTGGCGGACCGGCGAAGGAAATGGCGATGACGTCACGCATACTGATCGTCGACGACGAAGCGAATATCCGCCGGATGCTCGGCGCCCTCCTTCGAGCCGAGGGCTTCGACGTCGCCGAGGCGGCGAACGGAAACGCCGCCTTGCTGGCGATGGACCAAAGCCAGCCCGATGCCATCCTGCTCGATTTGATGATGCCACCGGGCCCCGATGGGATCGCCACCCTGGAAAAGATCCGGGAGCGGGACCGGGCGGTGCAGGTGGTCATGATGAGCGGGAAGGCCCAGCTGAACGATGCGGTGCGGGCCATCAAGCACGGCGCCTTTCAGTTCCTCGAGAAGCCGCTGACCCCGGAGGCGGTCCTGGTGACCCTCCGGGCCGCCCTGGAACTGACCCGAACCCAGGCCGAGAACCGGGCGCTCCGTTCCCAGTTGCGCCGCCCGAGGGCCGAGTTGGTGGGCAATCACCCGGGCCTCGACCAGGTCCGGGCCGCGATTGCGCAGGTGGCGCCCACGGAGGCGCGGGTACTGATCTACGGGGAAAGCGGCACCGGCAAGGAACTGGTGGCGAACGCGATCCATCAGGGCAGCCAGCGGGCCGCGAAGACGATCGTCTCGGTGAACTGCGCGGCGATTCCCCGTGACCTGGTGGAGAGCGAGATGTTTGGTCATGAGCGCGGGGCGTTCACCGGCGCCACCGACCGCCGCATGGGGCGGTTCGAGCTCGCCGACGGCGGGACATTGTTTCTCGATGAGGTGGGCGATCTCAATCTCGAGGCCCAGGCGAAGCTGCTCCGGGTGCTGGAAACCGGCGAGATCCAGCGACTGGGGGCCGAGCGGATCCAGCGGGTCGACGTCCGGATCATCGCGGCCACCAACCAGCGCCTCGACCAGGCGGTGGCGGCCGGCACGTTCCGCGAGGATCTCTACTTCCGACTCAACGTGTTCCCCATCGAACTGCCGCCGCTCCGGCAGCGGCTCGACGACCTCCATCCTCTGATCCGGCACCTCGCCGAGCGGCTTCGGGGCCATCACGCCCCGACGTTCACGACGGACGCGGTGGCGCTGCTGGCCTCATACGACTGGCCCGGCAACGTCCGCGAACTGGCCAACGTGATCGAGCGGCTGTCGATCATCGGGGGGCTCGAGATCGACGCCGCACTGGTCCGCCAGGTGCTGCCCCGGTCCACGCCCCGCCCCGAGGTTGCCCCAGGTCCGGACCCGGTGGGCCTCGTGGACCATCAGGGCCGGTCGCTGTCGAACCTGCTCGATGACTACGAGCGCGCCCTGGTCCGCGATGCGCTCAGCCGGGCATCCGGCAACGTCGCCGAGGCCGCCCGCGCCCTGCAGACCGATCGGGCGAACCTGTACCGGCGCATGAAGCGGATCGGCCTGTCGTGAGGGAGGCTCGGATGGGACGACGCAGCCTGGGGTTGCTCGCGATGCTTGCCTGCTCCTCGATCATCGCGAAGGCCGCGGTGGCGCAGGACAGCGTCGTGGTGATCCAACCCGACCAGACCGGTGACACCCTGAGCCAGGGCCACCTACCGGTTGAAGTCATTCGCCGGATCATTGCGACGTACAATGACTCTACCACGACCCGCATCGCGGGAAGTTTTACCTTGCCGGCCGGCGCGCACCTCGAAGGGCGAGTGGCGGTGTATCGCGGCACCCTCAGGGTCTACGGCCGGATCGACGGGGCCGTGACGGTGATCAATGGCGATGTAGTGATCGGCGCGGGCGGGCTCATCAAGGGGCCGGTGTTGGTCGTCGGCGGGCGGGTCGACATCCGCCGAGGCGGCGTCCAGGACGGCGAAGAAACGGCGTTCGACCCGCTGGCGCCGGTATTCAGGCTGCCGAACGGTCTGCTGGCCTTCAAGGAACGGCGGAAGGCGCTGAGCGACATCGCCGCCGCCCGCACCAGCTTCCAGACCGGATCGATCAACACCACGTTGAGCCTCGAAACGGGCCGGACCTTCAACCGGGTCGAGGGCCTGCCGATCGTGTTCGGCCCGACGTTCGCCACCCAAGGCCCCGGCACGGTGGACGCCCGCCTCGACATCCGGGGCATCTTCCGGCCGGCGACCGATCGGACCAAACTGCGCGACGATGTCGGCTTCGTGATCGGAACCGACTGGCGCGGTGGCGGCAAGCGGCGCTGGCTCGGCTTTGGGGGACGCGCCTACCGCCAGATCCTGCCGTTCGAGGAGCAACCGCTCTCCAAGGGGGAAGCCGGATGGTCGGCCTTCCTCCTCCAGCGCGACTACCGCGACCACTTCGAGGCCCGCGGGGCGGAGGGCTTCGTCACCGCCGAGCCGATCCGCCGGCTCCGCCTTGGCCTGTCCTATCGCCAGGACCACGAGCGGTCGGTGCCGACGAGCGATCCGGTCTCGGTATTCCGAAACCAGGACGCCTGGCGCCCAAACCCGCTGATCGACGACGGCGACTACCGGACCGCGAAGGTCTCGCTCGACTACGACACCCGCAACGATCCGATCCGGCCGAGCGCCGGCTGGCTGATCCACGCCGACGTGGAGCAGAGCCGGAGCACCGACGCCTCCCCGGTGTCACTGCCCGCCACCATCCGGGCTCCGATCCCTACCGGCGACTACCGGTTCTCCAAGCTTCGGTTCGATGTCCGCCGCTATGCCCGACTGGACCCGTCCAGCCGGGTCAATCTCCGGGTCACCGGCGCCGGGTGGCTGAGCGGCGACCCGCTGCCGATCCAGCGGCGCGTTTCGTTAGGCGGGCCGGACATTCTCCCCGGCTACGGATTCAGGAGCCTCAATTGCGCGCCGAACGGTTTCGTCGACCCCGCTCAGGCGTCGCTCTGCGATCGAAGTCTCGCCGCCCAAATCGAAGTGCGCACCCGGCTTCCCATCGGAATCCCATTCCGGGTGCGGAACGCCGACTTGGCGGCGGCGCAGCAGATCCTCGGCATCGAACAGGCCGAACTGGTGCTGATGGGCAATGCCGGCAAGGCCTGGCTCACCGGTGACGGGCCGGGCCGGGTCCCCAACAACCGAATCCCGAAGTTCAATGAGTGGGACGCCGACATCGGCGTCGGGCTGGATACCGGGGGACTCGGGATCTACGTCGCCAAGGCCGTCGCGGCGAGCCGGTCCATGCGATTCGTGCTTCGCCTGCAGCGGCGATTCTAGATGCGCCGTCCCCTGCTCTGCCTGCTCGTGGGCGTGGCCACCTCCACGGCCGCGCGGGCCCAATCGCGCCCGGTGGCGGCGACTGTCGTCCTGGATTCGGCGGTGCAGACCAAGGGCGCCCGGAAGCCCGTCGTGATCCTTCGCAACCTGCTCAACGACGACCGCTGGGATCAGGCCCTCGACAACTCACTGCCGCTGGTTGTGGTCTACACGCTGCAGACCTGGAGGTCGCGCGATAACTGGATCGACGAGATGGTGGGGGAGACCATGTGGCAGACCATCGTCACCAAGGAGCCGCTGGAGGAGGAGTACACGGTCACGCTGGTGGTCGGCAACCGGCTCCAGCGGCCCCGCCGGTTTGCGGTCCGGGATTCGGCGATGCAGTATCTCGGTCTTCCGCAACGGGTCGAACTGTTCCCGCAGCGGGCCGGCCGGTTCTACTACAATCTCACGACCCGGATCACGGCCCTCTCGGACCGCGACATGGACCAGCTCGAGCGCTTTCTGGCGGGGGATCCGGATCTCGACATTCCAGAACCGGGTACGGCCGTCGGCCGCGGAGTCAGGCGTTTCCTGCTGAGGATCGCGGGGTTGCCGAGCCAGGTACTCGAAGCCAAGTCACCGCAGTTCGTGGTCCAGCCCGACGAATAGCCTACCCGCCCAGTGCCCTGAGGGTCTCGGTTCCATAGAAGAGGCGGATGTACTTCGCCTGCGTCACCGTCAGGCGCCGAACCGCCCAGGCCAGGTGGACGAAATGAGGCTCGGTCGGCGGTGTCGCGGGCTGCATGCCGCATTCCTCCGGCAGCCGGTTGCCTTTTTTCGTATTGCAGGAACTGCAGGCAGTCACGACGTTGTGCCACTCATTGCCGCCGCCCCGCGACAACGGGATCAGGTGGTCCCGGGTGAGACACTCCCGATGGCGCAGTTCGGGCTGGGCCCGGCGGCAATACTGACAGGTGTAGTCGTCGCGCGCGAACAGGAAGGTGTTGGTCACCTGGCGGCGGAATTTCCGGGGCACGTGCACGAACTTGACCAGCCGGATGATCGCCGGCCGGGGAAGGGCCAGGCGTTCGCTCCGCACCCGCTCCGAACCCTCCGCTTCGACGATTTCGGCCTTGCCGTCAATGACGAGACGGAGGGCCCGCCGGAGCGGTACCATGGTCAAGGGTTCAAACGATGCGTTGAGCGCAAGACAGCGCACAGCCCCTCCCGGACGTTTAGGGTACCTCGTATTGTAGAGCGGAGCGGTATGAGTAATCAAGCGGCGTGACCTCGGCGGTACACCGGCCGCCCTGATGCAAAGGTAGCGCGCACGGCCGCCGGACCGGCCGCGAGCACGGCCTCCTCCGGGGTCCGGGCGTCCGGCTCGGGAAGATCAACCGCGATCACATCTCCCCACGTGCCCCGGCCGAGCCAGCCAGTGTCGCCTTCCGACCCAACCAGCCTGGCCCCCTCAATGGTACCGAGCGCCAGAGCACCCGCGGCGCTGACGCCGGCAAGATCCCGGGCCGCCCGCATTTCGGCGAACAGATCGAGCGACCCGACGCTGATCACCGAATCCGTTCCGACCCCCATTCTCACGCCCGCCCGCCGCAGGGCAGCCACCGGGGCGGTGCCGTGACCGTGCCGGGCATTGGACACCGGACAATGGGCCACGGCGACCCGCCGATCGGCCAGCAACCTGATGTCGGCAGCATCGAGTTGCACGGTATGAATGCAGAGTGTTGCGGGGCCCAGAACACCCTGACCGTCGAGCCAGGCCACCGGGGAGCGGCGAGCGCCCTCCGGGCCCGCGTGGCCGTCGAGGGGCGGAAGACCGCGGGCCGCCCAGGCCTCAGCGAAGGGACCTTGATTGTGAACGACAAAGTCCGTTTCGGCCGGCGACTCCGCCAGGTGGACTGCCAGCGGCAGCCGCTCCCGTGCCGCAAAATCGGCCACCGCGCGATACAGGGGGCCACTCACCGTGTACGGAGCGTGGGGTGACACGCCGAGCCGGGCCCGTGCCGTCTGCAAGCCACGGAGCTCGGCAACCTTGGCCTCGAGCCCTGCCATGCTCTCGGCCACCTGGTTCGGATCCGGACCGAACACTTCCTGGTACACCACGCCGGCACCGCCTGCCTCGGCCAGCGCGGGAAGCACCTCGCCGGAATCGCCGGTGTCGAGTACCGTGGTGATCCCGGCCGCGAAGGCATCCCGCACTCCCTGACGCGCCGCCGCCCGAAACCAACCGGCCGGCCGGGTGGCCTTGATTTCCCGAACCGCGCGGATCCACCGGGAGAAATCACCCTCGTCGACTGCGCCGGCCAATCCGGTCAGTTCGAGATGAGTGTGGGCGTTGACAAGTCCAGGGAGCAGCGCGGCTGAGCCGAAGGCCAGGTCGGGCACGCCAGGAGGATTCGGAACCGCCGCCGCCGGACCGACCGCTTCGATCCGGCCATCGTCGCCGATCAGCATCGCCCCGTCACGGATCGGCGGGCTGGCAATCGGGAGGACCCAGTCCGCCGTGAGGCGAACACGGCGGACGGGATTCACGGTTTCGTCGGGGCGGCGGTCGCCCGTCCGCCACTATGGATCGGGCACCGCTCGGTGGGTTCGGTACCGGGGTAGTAGAACTCCGGCCCGACCTGATCCGCGGGACACGCGGCGGTGGCGAGATAGCCGGTACTGCGGTCGATCGTCGTTGTCACGAGCCCTTCCGGCATTGGCCACGGAATCGGGGCTTTCCGGCGTTCGTATACTTCCTTCATCATCGACGCCCACGCCGGCGTGGCCAGGCGGCCGCCCTGGGCGTTCGCCATGATGACCTGCTTCTTGTCGAAGCCCATCCAGACGCCGGTCACGAGGTCGGGCGTGAACCCGACGAACCACACGTCCATCCCGTCGTTGGTCGTACCGGTCTTGCCGCCGGCCGGCAGCGTGAAGCCCGCCCGCGCCATGGCGCCGACAGCGGTGCCCTTCCGGACCACGTCGCGGAGGCCGTCGAGCACGAGCCAGGCGTGCTCGGGATCGATCACCCGGGTCTGCCGGGCCTCCGGCTCCCAAAGCAGGTTACCGTAGCGGTCCTCGACCCGGGTGATGGCGATCGGGGTGACCCGGACCCCGAGATTGGCGAACGTGCCGAACGCGGCCGTGAGTTCGAGCGGCGTCACTTCGGCGGCGCCGATGAAGATCGACGGCACCCGGGGGATCCGGCTCGCGATGCCGTCCTGGGCCGCTTCCTCCACCACGGCATCGACGCCGACTTCGAGCCCGACCCGCACGGCTACGGTGTTGCGGGATTCGTAGAGACCCTTCCGCATGCTCATCAGGCCCAGGAACTTGTTGTCGTAGTTCTTGGGCGACCAGGTCGGCTGATCGGGGATCGGGACGTCGATCGGCCCGTCCTCGTACATGTCACTCAGGCGGTGGCCGGCCTTGATCGCCGCGGAATAGACGAACGGCTTGAAGGTCGAGCCGGCCTGTCGAAGCGCCTGGGACACGCGGTTGAACTTGGAATCGGCGAAATCACGCCCGCCCACCAAGGCCCGGAGGTAGCCGGTCTTCACCTCCATGGTGACCACGGCGCCCTGCATGTAGGGCGAATAGGGTCCCTGATCATCTTCGCCGGCGTTAGGATCCTTGGCGTCGAGGTACTTCCGGTAGGTGGTGTGCGGGAAGCGCTCCGGATAGGTCTTCCGGTCTTCTTCGACTTTGGTGAGCTGGGCCTCGAGTGCCCGCTCGGCCGCCTGCTGGATATCGAGGTCCAGCGTGGTATGGACCCGGAGCCCGGCCTTGTAGAGGTCGGTGCCAAATCGGGCCTCGAGCTGCTGGCGGACGTACTCGACGAAGTAATCGCCGACCCCGGTGTAGTCCGACCGGGAGGAGAGCGCCAGCGGATAGGCCTTCCACGCCTCCGCGGATTCCCTCGACAGTTTACCCTGATCGCGGAGCAGATTGATGATGACGTTCCGCCGCTGCACGGCGTAGTCCGGGTTGCGGCGGGGGTTGTACCGGGTCGGGGCCCGGGGAATCGCGGCGAGTACGGCGGCCTCGGCGACGTTCACCTGGCGCGCTGATTTTCCGAAATACCGCTGCGAAGCCGTCTCGACCCCGTACGCCCCGTTGCCGAGGTTGATCTGGTTGAGATAGAGCTCGAGAATCTTGTCCTTCTTGTAGTTCCGCTCGATTTCGACCGCCATCCGGGCTTCGCGAAGTTTTCGGGTCACCCCGCCGAATCCGGATCGCAAGTTGGCGGGCAGTTCGGCCGGCCAGAGGTTGCGGGCGAGCTGCATGGTGAGAGTCGAAAAGCCCTCGACGCGGTGGCCGGTAAGAATCGACTTCACCGACCCGAAGAACCGGATCCAGTCGATACCGTCATGCTGATAGAAGCGGCGATCTTCGGTCGAGAGGAAGGCCTGGATTACCGCCGGTGAAATCTGCACCAGCGGTACTACGGTCCGTCGTTGGAGACCGAAATCGGTCACCAGGCGGCCGTCCGCCGCGTACACTTTCGACGCCTGGTCGGGATCGTAGGATTCGAGGCCCGCAATCGAGGGGCAGGCATCCACGGGGGCGCACACGTTGGCCCAGGCCCCCGTGAGCAGCGCCGCGCCAAAGCAGAACAGACCGCCGAAGGTGAGCAGGACGCGAAACCGGATGCTGGGCGAATGCCACCACCGGGACAGACTGCGGAACGGCGCGAAAGCCATATCCGCAAGATAAACGAGCCCGCCGCCCCATCCCGCCCCTCCGCCGATCCGTCTATCTTCCCGCCCCTATGTCCACCCTGCTCGAGACCCTCCGTTCGAGGGGCCTGCTCCACGACGTGACCCCCGGCCTGGGCGACCGTCTGGCCGGGGGCCCGATCACCGGATACGTCGGCTTCGACCCGACCGCCGACTCCCTCCACGTCGGGAACCTGGTGCCGGTCATGGCCCTGGTCTGGCTCCAGCGGCACGGCGGCCATCCAGTCGCGCTGATCGGCGGGGGCACCGGCCTGGTTGGCGACCCCAGCGGGAAGCGGAACGAGCGCCCCATGCTGTCCGCCGAGACGGTGGAGGCCAACGCAGCCGGGATTCAGCGCCAACTGGCCCAGTTTCTCGACTTCGGCGGCGCCAACGCGGCCCGGCTCCGCAACAACCTGGACTGGCTCCGGGAGCTTTCGCTGCTCGAGTTCCTGCGGGACACGGGCAAGCACTTCACCGTGAACTACATGCTCCAGAAGGACTCAGTGAAGAGCCGGATGGACAGCGGGATCTCATTCACCGAGTTCACCTACATGCTGGTGCAGGCGTACGACTACTGGCACCTGCACCAGGAGATCGGCTGCGAGTTGCAGATGGGTGGCAGCGACCAGTGGGGCAACATTACGGCGGGGATCGAGCTGATTGGGCGACGGGAATCGAAGGAAGCCCACGGACTGGTCCTGCCGTTGCTGACGACGTCGTCGGGCGCCAAGTTCGGCAAGAGTGAAGGCGGCAACGTCTGGCTCGATCCGGCCCGGACGTCACCCTACAAGTTTTATCAGTTCTGGCTCAACGCCGAAGACGCGGACGCCGAGCGGTTCCTCAAGACGTTCACGACCGCTGCGCAGGCCGAGATTGCCGCGGTCATGAGCGCCCACTCCGGGGACCCGGGCAAACGCGGGGCGCAGCGATTTCTGGCCCGCGATGTCACCAGCCGGGTGCATGGGGCGGAAACAACGGACCGGGTCATCGCGGCGAGCGAGGTGCTGTTCGGCAGCCGGGACCTCAAGGCGGCCGATGACGCCACGCTCGCGGTCGTAGCCGCCGAGGTACCCACCATCACGGTACCGAGAAGCCGGCTCGAGGCCGGGATCGCCATCGTCGATGCGCTGGTTGAAACCGGTCTGGCGGCGTCCAAGGCTGATGCTCGTCGCGGCATTCAGGGCCAGGGCTTCTCGGTGAACGGCGCCAAGGCGGCTGCCGACCAAGTACTGGGCCCGGACTCGCTTCTCGGCGGCCGGTATGTCGCCCTGCAGAAAGGCCGCCGGAGCTTCGCCTTCCTCCAGGCGGACTGAACGACTCTCGACCCGCCTTGCCGGGCCCGAGGACGAGCCGTACATTCGCCCCCCACCCACTGGAGCAGTCATCATGGGCAAAGAATTCCTGGCGTTCCTGAAGCAGTACGGGGTCATCGGGCTGGCGATCGGTGTCATCATCGGCGGCAAGGCGAACGCCCTGGTTACGGCGCTCGTGGAGAACCTGATCATGCCGCTGATCGGCCTGATCATACCCGGTGGAGACTGGCGCAAGCTGGCCATCGGGCCGGTCACCTACGGGCCGATCCTCGGCGCCCTGATCGACTTCGTGATCGTGGCCTTCATCATCTTCTGGTTCGCGAAGAAGGTCCTCAAGGAAGAGACCGTCGAGAAGAAGTAATCCTACCAGCGAGACCGCGTGGTACCGCGGGGTGATCGGCCGCTGAGCATGCCGAACACCCCGCGAACCAGCTCACGGCCAATGGTGCGGGCCGCACTGGATGTGAGGGCCCCGATCAGCGCTCCACCAGCCACACTCGCCCACGTCTTGCCGGAGCCTGTGGACGGTGCCGGCGCCGGCGGTTGGCCAAATGGTCCCGTTCCCTGGGATCCGGGCGGCGGGGCTCCCTGGGCCTGGGCCCGTTTGGCCAGCATTTCGCAGGCACTTTCCCGATTCACCGGCGTTCCATATTCCCTCATCAGATCCGACTCCGCCTGTTCCCTGGCGTACTCGTCCGGCGTGAGCGGTCCCATCCGCGACGTCGGGGGCAGGAGCCGCGCCGCCACCACCGGCGTGGGGACGCCGCGGGGGTTGAGCCCGGTGATCACGGCTTCGCCGATGCCGAGGGACATGATCGTCTCCTGGAGGTCGTAGAACTCCGTCTTCGGAAACGTCCGCACCGCGGCCTTCAGGGCGGCTTCCTCGTCGGGCGTGTGGGCCCGAAGGGCATGCTCGACCCGGTTCGACAGCTGGGCCAGGATCTCGTCCGGCACGTCCTTGGGCGACTGGGTGACGAAGAAGATCCCGATCCCCTTGGAGCGGATCAGGCGAACGACCTGCTCCACCTGTGAGAGGAACTGCTTCGAGGCATCGCGGAACAGGAGGTGCGCTTCGTCGAAGAAGAAGACCAGCTTCGGCTTGGGCAGGTCGCCGGCCTCGGGCAGATCATGATAGAGCTGAGCCAGCATCCACATCATGAACGTGGAGAAGAGGGCCGGCTTGTCCTGGCAGTCGGCAAGTTCGAGGCAGGTGACCACGCCCCGGCCGTCCGGGGTGACGTGCAGCAAGTCGTTGACGTCGAAGGCCGGTTCCCCGAAGAACACCCCGGCGCCCTGCTGTTCCAGCTCCACCATCTTCCGCAGCAACACGCCCACGGTGGCGGTGGACATCCCGCCGTATTCCTGGAGCACCGGCTTGCCTTCGTCGCTCGCGAGGAACTTGAGCACCGCGCGCAGGTCGGCGAAATCGAGCAGCGGCAGACCCTGGTCGTCGCAGGCCTTGAACACCAGGCTCAGCACGCTGGCCTGGGTCTCGTTCAACTCCAGGACCTTGCTCAGGAGGAGCGGACCGAACGAGTTCACGGTGGCGCGCAACTGGACGCCGTTCTTCCCCGTCAGGCTGACGAACTCCGTGGGGAGCCCCTTGGGCTCCCAGGCGGCGCCGATCGACTTGATCCGGTCATCGATGGCCGGCGTCCGGCTCCCGGGCTGGGCCACGCCGGACACATCGCCCTTGATGTCCGCCAGGAAGACCGGCACGCCCTGGGCCGACAGCTGTTCGGCCATCAGCTGCAGAGTCTTGGTCTTGCCGGTACCAGTGGCTCCGGAGATCAAGCCGTGGCGATTCATCATCGCAAGCGGAAACGCCACCTTGGGCTCGGGGATCGGCGTCCCGTGATCGAGCGCGGCGCCTAACGTGATTACCGGCGGGGCAAAGCCATAGCCTTCTTTGAGCGCATCGAGCAGGGTCGCCATGGAATTCCTCTGGGTTCAGACCGCGCGATCGAGCAGGTCGGCCACCCGGCCCATCTCGTCGATCGTGTTGTAACAATGGGGGGAGAGGCGGATCGCCCCTTCCCGAAGCGAGGCCACCACGCCGGCCTCGGTGAGTTTCTGAAAGACCGCCGCGGGATTGGGCGGCGCGACACAGGTCATGCCGGTCTGATGGGCGCCGATCGGCGAAGCCAGCCGGACCCCCCGACGCCGGGCCCAGTCGATCACCGGCCGGCTGATCGTGGCCAGATGATCGTGAATCGCGTCGAGCCCGAGATCCATGAGCAGGTTCAGGGAAACGTTCATCCCCCAAAAATCCTGGAACGGCAGCGTCACCAACTCGAAGCGGCGGGCGTCGGTGAGCCAGTCGCCGGCATAGTCGACCAGGGTGCTGAAATCGGCCGTTCCCTGAAAGGCGGTCCATCCGGCGAACGGCGGCACGAGCTGGTTGACCAGCTCACGCCGAATGTAGGTGAAACCGGACCCCCAGGGCGACAGGAGCCACTTCTGGGCGCCGCAGGCGAGGATGTCGACCGGCGTCTGCCCGACATCAAACGGCAGCTGACCCAGGCCCTGGATGGCGTCGATCACGAACCAGGTGCCGCTCGCCCGGGTGGCCTTCGAGAGCGTGGCCATGTCCGCCAGGTACCCGGAATGGAATTGGACCAACGACAGGGCCAGCACCTTGACCCGGGGATCCTGAATCCGCTCGAGCATGCGGCGCTCGTCCGGCCATCCTTCCAGGGTGGTCGGCACCAGTTCGAGCACCACGCCGCGCCGGCCGAGTTCGCGCCATGGGAAGACGTTGGCGGGGAACTCGCCGTGGCTGACCAGGACGATGTCGCCGGCCCCCAGGGGAAGCGCCAACGCGGCCAGGTTGAGCCCGTAACTCGTGTTGGTGGAGAGCGCGATCTCGTCGGCGCCGGCGCCGATCAGCCGGGCCACGATCTCCCGGGACCGGTCGAGGACCCGGAACAGGTGATCCTCGGTCAGCCGGTGGGCCGCGGCCCGGGCCTGGCCGTACTCTTCGAGGCTCCGGCGGACCCGCTCGGGCAGGGGCCCGATGCTGGCATGGTTCAAGAACAGCGTCTGGTCTGCCCAGGGGAACTCTTCCCGGCGGAGAGCCAGCACGTCATAAGTTCGAGTCACGGAGCGCTCGTCTCGGTTCGCATGGAGTGCCTCACCAGCGATAATATCCTATCATGGCGACCGGTTCTCAATTCAGCGTGGTCCTGGGCGGGGGCGGCCTCAAGGGCCTGGCCCACATCGGTGTCCTTCGGGCTCTCGAGGAACGCGGACTCATCCCTGAGGCCGTCGTGGGCTGCAGCATCGGGGCCCTGATCGGAGCGGCCTGGGCCACCGGAATGCCGCTCCGGGAGGTGGAAGACCGGGCCCTGGCGCTCAAACGTACCGACATCTTCCGAGTCGCCCACCTGGACATGGCGCTGAAGCGGATGCTCTCGCCGGCGGTGTACCGGCCGGAGCCGCTCGAGCACCTGATCGAATCCCTGGTCGGCCAGCGGACTTTCGATGACTTGCCCCGCCGCCTGGTCGTGAACACCGTCGATCTCAATACCGGCGATCAGATGCTCTGGGGCCTTCCCGGTCTCACGGCCCCGCGCGTGGCCGACGCGGTCTTCGCCTCGTGCGCTCTCCCCGGCATTCTCGCCCCGCGGCCGATTCTTGGCCGGACCTGCGTCGACGGCGCGGTGGTCGAGAATCTCCCGATCCGGGCCGCGCTCGCCGTCTGTCACGGCCCGATCATCGCCGTGGATGTGGGCGGCGCCGGCGGCCGGCGGCACGCCATCGAACGGCAGGGCTTTGCCGCGACCTACGCGCGCGGGCTCGAGATCGTAATGAACACCCTGGCCGAGGAACTGATGCGGGATTGGACCGACCCGCCCGTGGTCCTGGTCCGCCCGCGAGTCGAGCGAATCTCGATGTTCGCCTTCAATCGGACCCCCTACCTGATGGCTGAAGGATTCCGGGCCTTGAACAGCACGCTCGACCGCCTGCCCAACCATCTCGATCAACTGCCGCCCGGCCTCCATCCGCAGCGGGAGATGAGGCTCACGATCGACGCCGAGGCATGCATCGGGTGCGGGATCTGCTACGCCCGGGAACCGATGATCTTCGGCCGCAAGCCTGACGGGAAAGCGACCGTACGGGCGCCCAAACAGTGGTGGTCGCCGCTCGGCGACCGGGTGGTGCGGGCCTGTCCCACCGCCGCGATCAGCGCCGAGCAGACCTGGCCGCCGCACGACTGAGATCCGCCAACGCCGCCACGCTTCGGTCCCAGTTGAGCTCCCGCACGACCCACTGACGCCCGGCCGCGCCCAGAGCCGCCCGCCGGCCGGGATCGTCAAGAAGCCCGGCGACGATTTCGGCGACCGCCCCCGGGTCCGCCGGATCGACCAGCTGGCCGGTCTCCCCGTCCTTCACCGCCTCGGCCGTGCCACCCGACCGGCCCGCGATCACTGGAACCCCGGCGGCCGCGGCATCCGCCAGCGCGATCCCGAAGCCTTCCACCTCGAGCCCGTCTTCGCGGGACAGCCCGAGGTACAGATCGGCCAGCGCGTAGAGCCCCGGCAGGTCATCGTTAGGCACGGCGCCGAGCCAGCGGACCCGGTCGGCCACCCCGGCCGCGGCGGCCAGGCGGCCGAGCCGATCCCGGTCCGGTCCGTCTCCCACCACCAGGTATTCGAGGTCGGGGTAGCGATCGGCGAGCCGACCCAGGACCTCGATCGCGGTGTCGATGCCCTTGTGCGCCACGAGCCGCGCCACGGTAAGAATCCGGCGGCGATCGGACGGGATCCGATAGCGCGACTGGACCGCCCGTCGGTCCGCGTCCGGACGGAAGCGATCGGGATCGCTGCCCAAGGGCACGACCCGCACTCGGTCGGGGTCCCCGGCGCCCAGTTCGGCCAGGACCTGTCTGGCAAGGTCGGCGGTCCAGGCGCTGATGGCCACCAGCCACCGGGCGTCGCCCAGCAGGCGGCGGGCCACCGCCCGCTTGAGCACCGAGCGGCGGTACCGCTCCCGCAGGCGAAGCAGGTCCCCCCCGTACAGGATCACCCCGTATGGCACCCCGGCTCGGCAGTCAAGCCACCAGCCCACATAGCCGGCCGGGCGGACGTTGCCGCACCACGCGAACCCGGCGCCCCGCTCATCGCCGGGCCCGGACAGCCCATGCCCGGAGCCCGGGCAGGGTCCGCAGCCGGGCGGCCGGAACCCCGATCCGGTCGACCGTCATCCCGCTGTCGTCCGCACCGGGCATGGTCCCGGTGGAGACCACGATGCCCCCGGGATATCGGTGGGCGACCTCAGCCATCAACCGGGCGATGCCTCCGCCGATCGGCGGGAAGTCGAACGCAAGAAGCAGGTCGGTCAGCGAGGCCTCCCGAGGATCCGCTCGAGCCCCGTCGCGAACCGTCCCGCCGCCGCCTCGATCGAGAGATTCGCCACCGCCTCGGCATCGGCCGGGCCGCGCTCCATCGCCAGGCGGATCGCCGTCTCCAGCGAGCGGTCGTCCTCGAGGTCGAAGTAGGTGACGGATCCGCCGAGATGTTCCCGGTGGGGCGGAATGGCGGAGGCCACGGTCGGAATGCCGGAGGCAACCCCTTCCATCGGCGTCAGGCCGAACCCTTCGAACCGGCTCGGCGCCACACGACGGTGGCCTCGCGGTAGGCCCGGCTGACTTCGGCATCGTCGGGCCAGTCGGTGTCGATGCGAAGAGTCACTCCGAGGTCACGGGCCAGCCGCGCCAGCGAATCGGCCTCGGTCCCCTGGCCGATGAACCGCACCGAGGCCTTCGGCGTGAGGCGGGTGGTCGCACGGAGCACGGCCGCCTGGTTCTTGTGGGGTACCAATCGCGACACCACCAGGAGCCGAGGGGGCACTGACGGGCTCCACGGACCCGGTCGGAATCGCTCCGAGTCAAAGCAGAACGGCACCACCTCGGCTGCGACACCGAAGCGGGCCGCGAGATCGGTGGCGGTGGCGGTCGACGGCGCCCAGACATGGTCCGCCCGCCGGGCCACGAAGCGGAGCCGGCTGTAGTAGCCGGACCGTTCATGGTATCCCCCGATGATCCGGGGGACCCGCCGGATCCGGTGCCGCCACTCGAACACCGCGTCCGGGCGGCCGGTACCCAGCCGCCACGGCGGCAGGTCCCAGAGATAGAGCAACAGAGGACAGTGATGGCGCCGGGCGTATTCGCGGGCCGCTACGGCCCGCTGGCCATCCATCGCCACCGCAAGCGCGGCGGGCTGGTCGCCGTCGACCTCGATCCCGAACCCGCGGGCCCTGAGGGCCTGGACCACCAGGGTGCAGTACCGGTTGGGCGCGAACCAGCGGAGGTCGGCCATCAGACCAGCTCGTAGTTCCGGCAGCCCCAGTCGGCGGACCAGGGGGCTCGGCTACGACTCGCCAATTTCGGCAAGAAATTGCGTCGACAAGTAGGGTTTGTTCCTATCGTAGTCTCCGTCCGTGAGGTACTGCTCCAAAAATTCCAGGTTCCGCCTTGGCAACTGCGGATCTCGATCAAGAAGGGCTGCCCCTTCCTCTAAGGCGGGTATCAGCGGAGCGTGGTCGTCGACGTTGACCATCGAGTCTAGAGGGAGGGGGATGAACGTGCGGACACGGCACAAATCGTTTGAAACGACCAATGCCCCAGCGTAGATGGCCTCGTAGTGACGGTAGCTCCAACGGGCATTGCCGACCGGTGCCAGCACCATCTTTGAACGCAGCAAATGGTAGTAAAACATCGGATACGGAAGTCGCCCGCCTCCGAAGAATAGGTGGTCGATCGCGCCGAATTCATTGCGGAGTCGCGCATGATCGTGCCTCGGTACTTGCAGTCCGCCCCAGAACGCAAACCCACTCCTCGACGCATGAAGCTCCTGAAGCCACTCGACCCGTTGCGAATATCGATTGACGCCAACGGTCCCAAAATAGGAGGTGGCTCGCCCCAGAAATGAGACATCGTGATCCCTGGGTACCACATCCGGGTACCCAGCCCGCAGGCGACGAAACGCACGAACATGCCACGTCAGGCCGCGGTAGCGGCGAATCGGGAGCGCCCCCCACTTCAGGCCAAATCCCCAGTCGGCCTCGACCCACGACTTCAAGTACAAGCCACTGATCGATTGGAGCAGACCTTGATTTGACTCACGCCAGTCAGGCCCGGCTCGGTCGCCGTAGTCGAAGAGGACCGCCTTCCGGAAGTTAACTCGAGACAGATGGGTCTCGTCGAGAGTGGTCGGCATCCCAATGAACAACACCTCGGCGCGACGTCGTGATCCATTTTCCAAGTCAGACGGCGAGATGATGTCGACGGCACCCCGGCCGAAGCAGATCCTCAGAAACCGGTAGAGGTTGCCCCCACGGGTACCTCGGCCGACTGGGTCCGTTGAACGGACTATGACGAACGGAGCCATGTCAACGACTCACCGACGTTCTCGCGGAACGCAAAATAGGTCGAAGCTCTTGCGGTTGAAGAGATTGGCATCGTCGATCTCTTCAGCCAGGAACTCGGGTGCCCGTTCTTCAACCCGATAGGCGCGATAGTCCATCTCGCGCACAAACGCCAGCAGGCGTTGCCGGTAGCCGGGCCGAGACTTCGTCGCATTAAACACTTCGATCTGCAAGAACGGCCGACACCGGCGAATCAATTCCCGGACCGATTCCAAAATCGTCAAGTCATATCCTTCTGCGTCGGTCTTAATGAAGCGAATCCGGTCCGCCAGCGCGGGGAATTGGTCCCTCAGTAGGCGCTCCAGGTTCCGCCCTTCAACCGATACTCTGTATGCACTGCCATGGACCCACCGACTGACGCCTTCATGGATTCCGCCGTTGCAATGGCCGCGGTCGGGATATTTGAAGACGACTGGGCCGTCGCTCTCAGTCACGGCCAGCTGGAGGGGGACGATGTTGGTGCGATCAGGATTGAGACTCGCAGTCTTCTCCAATACCGGAAACACAAAAGGATTTGGCTCAAACGCGAGGACAACGCCGGACCGTCCGACCGCCAAAGCGATCGGAAGGGTGCTGTCCCCGATGTGGGCGCCGACGTCGATGGCAACATCGCCTTCATGGAGAAACCGGCGAAGGTTGCGGATGTACTGGGGATCGGGCACCGCACTATAGGCTCGAGGGTGTAGCCACCGGGCGACCGCGACTTCGCCGACTTCGTCGATCTCGTGGGTCTCGACTTCAAAGCCGTATCGCAATGGTTTGGGCTTGAAGCCGAGTAAGTAGAAGAACTCGACAAACTTCACGGCGAATCCTTGGAGTGCCGGCCCCAAGCGTAACCATGGACCGGTTTGACTGAAAGAGGCTCCACCAGACACTCTACCCTCAAATCCCTGCGGCTCCACGCCCGGCCTGACCAACCTGGGGCAGATCAAGGGACCACCAAGCCAGGCGAACGACAGCCCTCATTGGAACGCACCGCTCAGCATCTCGGTCAGCCGGTGCCCCCAGGTGTGCTCGGCCAGCGCCCGCTGCCGAGCCGCGGCCGCCAGTGCCGCCCGACGGGCCGGGTCGGCGAGCAGTTCCCGAGCCCGGACCCGGAGTTCGTCGGGAGAGCGGAACAGCACGATCTCCCGACCGTCCGCGAAGTTCCGCGCGATGTCGGCCTTGGCGTCGCAGAGCTGGGCCGTGCCGATGGCCGCCAGTTCGAAGACTCGACGGTTGGCTCCGGTGCCGTACCAGCCCCGCTCGGCCGGCTCGCCGAAGAATTGATGGACGTTGAGCGCCAGGTCCGCGTTGCTGAAGGCCCTGATGAAATCGTCACCGTAGAGCGGACCAGCGGGCCAGTCGGGGCCCCAGACGCGGAGACCGAGGTCCGCCACCAACTCGAGCGCCGCCGCCCGCCCCGGCTCCCGGGACCCCACGAAGGCAATCGGTGACCGGGGCCAGCGGGGGTCGGGCAACGGGCGATGAAACGACGGCTCACACCCCTCGGCCAGGTAACGGGCGTTCCTGCCTAACGCGACGTGCCGCGCCACCATGGAGGAATCGAAGACGAACACCACATCGTAGGCGCGGCCGATCCGGAGGGACACGTCGAGCAGATGGGGGCTGTCGGGGAACCAGTTGAGCCAGCGGGCCCTGGAACCCTGCCTCAGTCGATCGATCGCCTCGGGTTCGAGGCTGGCACCCTTGAACACGAGCACCGCATCGGGACGGTGGCCCGCGATCACGCCGCCCAGGCGTCGTTCCAGCGTCCGGCCGAGGGCCCGGCTCAGTGCGCCGATCCGTTCCTCGCAGCAGGCCACCTCGCACCCCAGGTCGCCAAGCGCCCGGGCGATGGCACCACCGGTCCGATGATAGCGCTGGTTGAACTTGGCGACGAGAACGACTCGCAGACCGGAAAACGCCATGCCCAGGGGCTAGTCGCCCGCCGGCTCCGGCAGGGCAGGCGCGTTAGGCACGAGGCCGACGGCTTCGAGGATCCGCCGCATCCGGTGCATCTGGGTATGGCGGGCCAGCACCTTGCGCCGAGCCGCGGCGCCCAGTTCTTCGGCCGCGGCCGGCGCCTGGAGGAGTTCCTGGACCCGTCCCTTGAGATCCTTGGCCGAGGTAAAGGTCACTACCTCCCGCCCGACGTCGAAATACGTCGGGAGGTCGAGCCGTTCATCCACCACCTGCGGCACCCCCATCGCGGAGAGTTCGAACAGCCGTTGGTTGCACGAAGCGCCGATGCCACCCTTGCCCAGGCCGTGATGCAGGTTCACCGCCACCGACGCGCCGCCGTAGGCGCGGACGAACTCGGCCGTGCTCCTGATTTCCCCGCGGCAGTAGTCGCGAAGCGACGTCCGGCGCCAGCCGGGGCCCCACAGCGCCAGGCCGAATTCCAGCAACTCGGAGAGGTGCCGCTCCCGTTCCGGGGTCGCCCCGCCGGCGAAGACGACATTGGCCCGGTACTGGTCGCGGCTCTTGAGGGGTCGGTACACCGAGGGGTCGGCGGCCAGGGGGAGGACCTCGATCGTCTTCCCGAACGACCGCTCGCACGCGCCGGCCACGTCGCTGCCGACGACGAAGACCGTATCGTAGGCCCGGGCCACCGGCAGAATCTCGTCGATTCGCCTCATGTCGTCGGTGAACCAGTTGGCGAGCTTGACCCCGGTCGCCGACCGAAGCACCTCCACCAGCGCCTCGTCGATGTCGTATCCGCCGGTCACCAGCACCAGGTCGGCTTCCGCCACCTCGATACTCTTGAGCAAACGCGACCGGAGATCGCTCCCGCCGAGAAACCCGAGCAAGCCGGGCCGACGGCGAAGATCGAAGGTCGTGACGTCACAACCGAGCCGCTCGAGGGCCCGGACCCGCTGAAACGAATGCGCATGTTCGGCGTCGTCGAACGAAGCGATCAGCAAGACCGACGGTGCGGTCACGCCATATCCTCCACGGTTCGGAACTGAAGATCATAGAGCCGGCGGTAGAGACCACCTCTCGCCAGCAGCGCCGCGTGCGGCCCCTGCTCGACGATCCGGCCGCTGTCCAGGACCACAATTTCATCAGCATGCTGCACGGTCGCCAGCCGGTGGGCCACCACCAGGACGGTCCGGTCCTTCATGAGCCGGTCGATCGCCTCCTGCACCAGTCGCTCGGATTCGGTGTCGAGGGCGCTGGTGGCCTCGTCGAGAATCAGGAGCGGCGGGTCCCGCAGGAGCGCCCGGGCGATCGCGATCCGCTGACGCTGTCCGCCGGACAGCCGGGTCCCGCGTTCGCCCAGCAGCGTATCGAAGCCATCCGGCAGCTTGTCGATGAACTCGAGGGCATTGGCCGCCCCCGCCGCCTCCCGCACCAATGCCGCGCTCGCCTCGGGGCGGCCATAGGCAATATTGGCGTGCACGGTATCGTTCAACACCACGGTCTCCTGACTGACCAGACCGATGGTCTGGCGCAGCGAGGCCCGGGTCAACCCGCTCAACGGCACCCCGTCCAGCCGAATCGCTCCCCCGGTCGGATCGTGGAACCGCGGGACCAGCTCGAGCAGCGTACTCTTGCCCGCCCCGGACGGGCCCACAATCGCCACGATCTGGCCCTTCTTGATCGGGAACGATACGTCGGTCAGGACATCTTCGCCGCCGTAGCTGAACCGGACCTGGTCAAACACGAGGTCTCGCTCGAACCGGGCCGGCCTGGCCCCGGGCTCATCCTGCTCGGCCGATTCCCGGTCGAGCCACGAAAACACCCGCTCGGCACTGGCCAGCGCCATCGCCATCGAGGTCGGAAACTGCGCCAGCGACTTGATCGGCGCCATCATCTTGAGGGCCACCGCCAGAAACCCGATGGTCGCCTCGGGACGCAAACGGGCCCCGATCACGTCGGGGTTGGCGGCGGCCCAGATGATCAGAATGATCACCAGCCCGCCAAACACCTCACTGACCGGCGACGTCAGCGAGGAGAATCGCTGGGTCCGGATCAGCCGCTTCCGGTATCGATCGGCCTGGTCAGCGAAGGCATCGCCCTCGACGGCCTCGGCCCCGTAGCCGCGAATCAGCTTGATCGCGGCCAATCGCTCGGTCACGGTCGACGTGAGCCGCCCCCGCTCCTCGGCCCATTCGCCGGCATACCGGCGGAGCCGCCGGAGCAACTGCCGGATGCCGAGCACCAGAATCGGCGCGGCCGCCACGGTGATCAGCGTGAGTCGCACGGAGGTGAACGACAGGATCACGAGCGACACGAGGATCAGCACTACGTTCTGGAAGAACGCGGCGAGCGCCGCGGTCACCGCCTGCTTGCACTGGTCCGCATCCGCGATCACGGCGGAAATCAGCTGGCCCTGCCGGGTCCGTTGAAAGAAGCCGAGTTCGATGGTCAGGAGATGACGGTACAACTTGACCCGGAGGTCGCGAACCAGGCCCTCCTGGACCGCCACCGACAGCTGGTTCGAACCGTAGGTGAACGCGTTCTTGAGGACCAGGCCGGCCATGAGGACCGCCACCAGCCGGGTCCCGGCCACGGAGGGACTCGCCCCCGACAACAGCGGCGCGAGGATCCGGTCCATCACCGCTTCGAGCCGGGTACCGGACTGGGCCAGGCTTCCGGCGGTGCCGAACAGGATCTTGAGCAGGGGGATCAGCACCACGATCGTGACGCCGTCGAGCACCGATGCGATCAGGGTCGCGGCGAGGCCGGCAACGAACAATCCCCAGTACGGACGGGCGACTTGAAGAAGCCGGATTCCGGCACTTTGCGGCATGGGAGGAAGCTAATAGGACGTTATCTTCCCCCCGACTGTGACCAGGAAGATTCTGCTCGTTCGGTTGAGTTCGATCGGCGACGTGCTGCTGGCGACGCCGCTCCTGCGCGTCATCAAAGCCCGCCACCCCGACGCCCGGATCACGTTCGTCACCAAAACGGCCATGCTGCCGCTGCTCGAACACAACCCGCGGATCGATGAACTGATCGGGTACGACCCGGTCAGGCCGATCCGCCCGCTGGCCCGGTACCTGGCGCGCGGGGGGTTCACCGACCGGCTTGACCTTCACGGAAGTCTCAGGACCCAGATGCTCCGCTGGCTCGTCCCGGGGCGCTGGCATAGTTACCCCAAGCATCACGCGGCCAGGAGCCTGCTGATCCGAACCAAGCGGAACTGGTATCGTGATACCCGGCCCGTCCCCGAACGCTACTTCGACGCCGCCCGCGACCTCGACGTGACCCCCGACGGCAAGCCCCTCGAGATGTTCATCGGGCGCGAGGCAATGGACGACGCCGTCCGCCGTCTCCGCGAGGAAGGGATCGGCCAGGGCCGGGCGCTGGTCGCGCTGGCACCGGGCGCCCAGCACGCCACCAAACGGTGGCCGGCCAGACAATGGCAGATCCTGGCGGCGACGTTGACCGAACAGGGCACCGATGTCGTTGTGTTAGGCGGCCCGGCGGAGTCGACGCTCGGGGCGGACATCGCGACGGCGGCCGGTGATCGGGCCATGAGCGTGGCTGGCCTGGTGGGACTCGGCGTGTCGGCGGCGCTGCTCAAGCTGGCCCGCTGCGCTGTGACCGGCGACACCGGCCTGATGCACCTCGCCACGGCCGTGAGCACCCCCGTCGTCGCCCTGTTCGGACCGACTGTGCAGTCGTTCGGGTTCTTCCCCTACCGCGCCCGGGCCACGGTCCTCGAGCGGAATCTCCCCTGCCGGCCCTGCAGTGCGATGGGGGGCCCGGTTTGCCCGCTCGGGCATCACCGCTGCTTGACCGACATCACGACCGATCAGGTATTCGACGCCGTCCGCCGGCTCCCTCGATGACCGCCCTCTCGCCCGTCTCGAAAACCCTGGTCGAGCTGATGGCCGCCGCGCCGCGCGGCCCCCGGCGGGAGGGGCTCTTCGCCCTCTGGCTCACCACCCGGCTAATCGAAGACCTCGGGCCCCCGACCGTCGACCGGACCTTCCGCCGCCGGGTCGCCTTGCTCGAGAAGCGACTGTCCAGCCTTGGCCTGTCGCAGGCCATGAAGAAGGGCATCTCCACCACTCTCGTCATGCTCAAGGAGCCGGTCCGCCCCGACCCGGCGACCCTCCGGTCCCAACTGGGGGCCCCCACCCGGGACGGCGTCGGCGCCGACGCCGCCGACCTCCTCAATCGGGCGGCCCGAGCGCTTCGGTAACCTCGCGCCGCCCCTCGCCTTCTCTTAAGTTGATCCCCGGAAACCGGAGTTGATCCCCGGAAACCGGGCAAGGATGAGCTATGGCTGGCCACAGCAAATGGAAACAGATCAAACGGAAAAAGGCCGTCACCGATTCTCGGCGGGCCGGCGTCTGGACCAAGTGCATCCGCGAAATCACGGTGGCGGCCAAGGCCGGCGGCGGCGACCCCGGCGGCAACCCCCGGCTTCGCACCGCGCTCGATGCGGCCCGCGCCGTCAACATGCCCAACGACAACATGGACCGGGCCATCAAGAAGGGCACCGGTGAACTTGCAGGCGCGGTCTACGAGGATGTGACCTACGAGGGGTACGGTCCGGGCGGCGCGGCGATCTTCATCGAGGGCACCACCGACAACGCCAACCGGACCGTGGCTGAGGTCCGGCATGCGTTCGCCCGGAACGGCGGGAACCTCGGCGCTTCCAATTCGGTCGCCTGGATGTTCGATCGGAAAGGCCAGATCGCGCTCGACGCCGCCCGCTCGGCCGAGGACCAGACCCTCGAGGCCGCCCTTGAAGCCGGCGCCGAGGATTTTGGCAAGGAGGGAGACCTCTACCTCGTCACCACGGCCCCGTTCGACCTTCACCTGGTTCAGGACGCGCTCAAGGCCAAGGGCTACGTCGTGGACTCCGCCGAGATCGCCATGGTGCCCAGGAACACCGTCAAAGTGGAGGGCGACGACGCCACCAGGCTGCTCAAGATGGTCGAGATGCTCGAGGAACTCGACGACGTCTCGAAGGTGTTCGCGAACTTCGACATCGACTCCGATACCCTCGCGGAAGCGGAGGCGTGACCGCGAGTCAGGGCCTCATCCTCGGCATCGATCCCGGCACCGCGGTGCTGGGATACGGCGTCGTGATGCCCGGCGAACTCGGGCGACCGGCGCGGCTGATTGAGTGCGGGGTGATCCGGACCCAGGCCCGAAGCCCGCTGTCTGATCGGCTCCTCGTCATCCACGAAGGCCTGCGGGAACTGGTGGAACGTCACCGCCCCGCCGCACTCGCGGTAGAGGACATCTTCTACGGCACGAACGTTCGCACTACCGTTGTTCTCGGCCACGCCCGCGGGGTGATTCTCCTGGCCGGCGCCCTGGCCGGAGTGCCGGTGTTCGAGTACCCGCCGGCGACGGTCAAGAAAATACTGGTCGGCCGCGGCGGGGCGATGAAACCCCAGGTCGGTTTCATGGTGGCCAAGCTCCTCGGCCTCAAGGCAGCGCCGGCGCCGGCGGACGCGGCCGATGGCGTCGCCGTGGCACTCTGCCATGCGATGGCCGGCCGGTGGACCAGGGCCATGAAGGGCAGGCAAACGGTGAGGCGGAAATGATCGCGGTCGTAAGTGGCGTGCTGGCGGACCGCAACGGCGACACCATCGTAATCCAGACCGATGGCGGCGTCGGCTACGCCGTGACCGTCCCGCTCGGCGTGTTCGAACGGCTGCCCCCGCCGGGATCCCGTTGCACGCTCCACACCGAACTGGTGGTGCGGGAGGACGGCTGGACCCTGTTCGGGTTCGATCGGGCCGGCGACCGGGAGATTTTTCGCCGTCTCCTTGGCGCGAGCGGGTTCGGGCCCAAACTCGCGCTCGCCCTGCTGTCGAGCCTCGGACCGGACCGGACCGTCCGGTCGATTCAATCCCGGGACATCGCGGCGCTCTCCACCGTGCCCGGCATCGGACGCAAAAAGGCCGAACGGCTGATCCTCGAGCTGAACGACCGGTTCGGCGACGTGGCCGTCGACGCGCCGCCCCGAAAGAGTTCCGCCGGAGATCAGGCGGCCCGCGCCCTGGCGGCACTCGGTTATTCTCCGGTTCAGGTGGACGAAGCGATTCGCGCCGCTGTGTCCGCCGACGGCGCCGCCGATTCGGCCGCGCTCATCAGGCGCGCCCTCCAGATCCTCACGACGCCCAAAGGAGCACGTTGATGGTTACCACGATCGCCCGACCCCCGCATGTGACGGCCGAATGGCTGTGCACCAGATGCGGCGTCAGCAACCGCAAGTTCGTGCCGGTCGGCACCCCGGTCGCCGATGACCGCTGCGTCTCGTGCCATGCCCGACACGCCATCTGGCCCGGCGAACGCCCGGTCCGCTGGAACTCGGAAGCGAAGTAGCCGGCCCCATGTCCCGGGTCGAGATTACCACCCCCGACGAACTGCCGGAGGAACGCGGCGCCGACTCGGCGCTTCGCCCCTCCCGGCTCGATGAGTTCGTCGGCCAGGACGCCATCCGGTCGTCGCTCCAGATTGCGATCGACGCCGCCCTGGCCCGCCGGGACACGCTCGACCACATCCTGTTCTTCGGTCCACCCGGACTGGGCAAGACCACCCTCGCCATGCTCATGGCGAAGGAAATGGGCGTCCAGATCCGGACCACATCGGGGCCGGTGCTCGAGAAACCGGGCGATCTGGTCGGGCTGCTCACCGGACTCGGCAAGGGAGACATCCTCTTCATCGACGAGATCCACCGGCTCCGGCCCGTGCTCGAGGAATTTCTCTACCCCGCCATGGAGGATTTCCGGATCGACGTCCGGATCGCCGACGGGCCCAACGCCCAGACGATTCCGATGACGATCGAGCCGTTTACGCTGGTGGGCGCGACGACCCGGTTCGGCCAGCTCACGCCGCCGATGCGGGCCCGCTTCGGGATCGTCGAGCGACTCAACTTCTATGGCCCGGAGGATCTCGCCCGCATCGTCGCCCGGTCGGCCACGATCCTGAACATCCCGACCGAGCCCGCCGGCGGAATGGAAATCGCCAAACGCAGCCGCGGTACCCCGCGCATCGCCAACCGGTTGCTCCGCCGGGTCCGCGACTACGCCCAGGTCCGGGCCGCCGGAGTCATCACGGCGGAGGTCGCGGCCGCGGCCCTGGCCCGGCTCAACGTCGACGAATTCGGCCTGGACGACATGGATGCCCGGATTCTCACGACAATCATCGAGAAGTTCGGCGGCGGACCGGTCGGTCTCCAGACGTTAGGCGCCGCCGTCGGCGAAGACAGCGGGACGCTGGAAGAAGTCTATGAGCCGTATCTCCTCCAGCAGGGCTTCCTCGAACGGACACCCCGGGGCCGGACCGCGACGGCCATGGCTTACCGCCGATTCGGGATGACGCCGCCCGCCGGGCAGAGCACGCTGTTCGGGTGACCGGACTCCGCACCACCGACTTCGATTACCACCTGCCGGCGGAGTTGATCGCCCAGACTCCGACCGAGATCCGGGACACCAGCCGGTTGCTGGTCGTCTCCGGACCCACCGGCCAGCTCGCCGACCGCCGATTTGACCAGATCGCCGAACTCATCCCCGCCGGAGACCTGGTGGTACTCAACACCACCAAAGTCCGCCACGCCAGGCTCGTTGGCACCCGTCCGTCGGGCGCGACCGCCGAGGTCCTGCTGATCCACCCGGCCACCGACGACCGGTGGGTGGCGATGGGCAAGCCCGGCAGCGCCTTGAGACCTGGGAAGCGAATCATCCTGGGGCCCGGGGACGAAATCGAAACGGTCGAGACGCTCGACGGCCCCAACCGGCTGGTTCGGTTCATCGGCCTGTCCGCCGACCAGGCGATGGACCGCTACGGCCGCCTGCCCCTCCCACCCTACATCGAACGCGATCCCGCCCCCGCCGACGACGATCGCTACCAGACCGTCTACGCCGACCGGGCTGGCAGCGTCGCCGCACCCACGGCCGGCCTTCATTTCACCCCGGACCTGCTGGCGCGGCTTGGAGCACGGGGCGTCGAATTCGGCCGACTCGATCTTGAAGTCGGGCCGGGCACGTTCCGCCCCGTCGAAACCGCCGACCCGCGCGATCACACCATGCACCGGGAGGCTTTCTTCATCCCGGAGAGGCTCGCAGCCCAGTACCTCGAGCTCCGGGCTCGCCGCGGCAAGCTCTGGGCGGTGGGGACTACGGTGGTCCGGGCCCTCGAGTCCGCCATCGGCCCCAACGGCCTGCGCAGCGGCCGCCATGAGACCTCGCTGTTGATTCTTCCCGGCCACGAATTCCGCGCGGTAGACCGCCTGAGCACGAATTTTCACCTCCCGCGCTCGACCCTCCTCATGCTGGTGAGTGCGTTCGGCGGCGTCGACCCGGTCCGGAGGGCCTACCGCCATGCCGTGACGGCGCGGTACCGGTTCTTCAGCTACGGCGACGCGATGGTGATCGTTCCCTGAGGAGCCTGCCTGCTATACTACGGGCGATTCAACAGAGGCCCCGACGATGCCTCACCGATCGTTTGCATGGATCACAGCCGCCCTCCTGGCGATGGCCGTCAAACAAGACTGGCCGCCGATTGCCACCTCCTCCGCGCAGCCGCTCCGCCCCGTCGGCAGCGGCATCGACTGGGTGCTCGGCGCTGGCGGGTACCGGGGGCGGATCGGCATCGGCATTCGCTACCAGTTCGCCGGCACGGCGCGGATCCATGCCGATGGCCTGCCAATCACGGCTCACACGGTCGCGCTCACGGTCCAGTGGATCGTCAGGCGGAAACCGGGCGGGTAAGCTGAACTGACCCGGAGCACCGGGGTGGAGTACTCCTGCACGTCGTCCTGCTGTACCACGAACGGCTTCCGGTCGAGCGCTATGGCGGAACGCCGCGCGTGGTCGTCTGGCTGGCACGCGGCCTGGTGGAACTCGGCCATCAGGTCAGTCTGATCGGGCCGCCCGGTTCACGGCTCCCGGAGGCCCGCCTGATTCCGGTCGACCCCAAGGCCGTCGCCAAGCGCGGATTCGACGTCCGTCCCCACCTCCCCAAGGGCACGGCGATTCTTCATGCCCACGTTCCCTTTGAACCCACCGACATTCCGTCGCTGTGGACGATGCACGGGAACCCGACCGGTGGCAGCTACCCGGCGAACATGGTCTGTCTTTCCGCCGACCACGCCCGCCGGCTCCGGTCGCGCACGTTCGTGCACAACGGGCTCGACCAGAGGGAATACCGCTTCTCCGCCGTCAAGCAGCCGTTCGACCTGTTCCTCGGCCGGCTCAGCTCCGCCAAGGGATGGCAATGGGCCGTCGAAGGCGCCCGCCGTTCGGGCCAGTCCCTGATCGTGGCGGGCGGCTGGCGCCCATCGCTTCGCCCCGGTCTCAAATTCGTCGGCGAAATCGGCGGCGATCGAAAACACGACCTCCTCGCCGACACCGCCTGCCTCTGGATGCCGGCCCAGTGGGAAGAGCCGTTCGGGCTCACGCTGATCGAGGCACTGACCAGCGGGACCCCGGTCCTCGGCACCCGGCGGGGGTCGCTCCCCGAGATCATCACGCCCGAGGTCGGGGCGTTAGGCGATACCCTCGACGACCTGGTGGTCGCCCGCCCGACGCTCGCCGGCATCGACCCCGAAGCCTGCCGGGCCCGGGTCCAGCGCCACTTCAGCCACCTGACCATGGCCGAAGCGTACCTGGCCGTCTATCGCCACCTGCTCGACACCGGCACTCTCCCAGCCCATCTTTGACCCCCGCCATGTTCGAATTCGACCTCACCCGGACCGACGGCCAGGCCCGGGCCGCCACCCTCACGCTGCCCCACGGCACCGTCCAGACCCCCGCCTTCATGCCGGTGGGCACGTTAGGCGCGGTTCGGGGCCTCCATCCCCACGAGGTCGAGCGAGCCGGGGCCCAGATCATTCTCGGCAACACCTACCACCTCCACCTGCGGCCCGGGGAGGAGGTCGTGGCGGCGTTGGGAGGTCTCCACCGGTTCACCACATGGGGCAAGCCCATGTTGACCGATTCCGGCGGCTTCCAGGTCTTTTCGCTCGAGACGCTCCGGACGATTTCGGAGCAGGGCGTCGAGTTCACCAGTCATGTCGACGGCAGCGCCCGCTTCCTCTCTCCGGAAAAGGCGATGGAGATCGAATGGGCGCTCGGCGCCGACATCGCGATGGCCTTCGACCATGTCGTCCCCGGCGGCGCGTCCCGGGAGCTCGCGGAAGAGGGCATGGAGCGGTCCCTCCGGTGGCTCGAGCGCTGCCGCCGGCGCCACAGCGAGCTCGCCGCCGACGGCGCCACCCAGACGCTCTGGCCGATCGTCCAGGGCGGCACCTACCAGGACCTCCGCCTCCGCTCGCTCGAAGGAACCCTGGGGCTCGGGCCCTGGACCGGAATTGCCATCGGCGGGCTCTCCGTCGGCGAGCCCAAGCCTGTGATGCATCGGGTCTTAGATGAACTCGGGCCGGCCCTGCCCCGGGACCGCCCCCGTTATCTTATGGGCGTGGGATTTCCCGAGGATCTGGTCGAGGGAATCGCCCGCGGAGTGGATCTGTTCGACTGCGTGGCGGCCACCCGGAACGGGCGGCACGGCAGCGCTTGGACCATGGGCGGCCGGGTCAACATCCGGAAGACCACCAACCGCATGGACGACCAGCCCCTCGACCCGGGATGCGACTGCGACACCTGCAGCCGCTTCTCGCGCGGTTACCTTCGCCACCTGTTCGTGGCCGAAGAGATGCTCGGACTCCGACTGGTGTCCCTGCACAACATCCGGTTCCTCGTGCGAATCGGCGAGCAGGCCCGCTCGGCCATCCTCGAGAACCGGTTCTCGAGCTGGCGCACCGAGTGGATGTCTCGGTACCTCCAAAGTGAGACGGTATGACTCAAAGTCTGTTCGCACTCGCGCTGATGGCCCCGACCGACGCTGGCCCGTCCGGCATGATCGTGCTGGTGGTCCAGCTGGTCGCCCTCGTCGGCATCTTCTACTTCCTGCTGATCCGGCCCCAGGGCCAGGCCCGGAAGAAGCACGCCGCCATGCTGGCCGCGCTCAAGAAGGGCGATGAGGTGGTCACCGCCGGCGGCGTGATCGGCAAGGTCAGGGAGATCAAGGAAACCCGCGTCACCATCGAATCGGGTACCGCCCAGATCGTCGTGGAACGGAGCCGGATCATCCAGATCGGTGACGAGGTGTCTCCGACAGCAGGGCAGCAGTAACCATGGCGCTCCGGGACATCCACCTCCTCGGCTCGGCCCCGCTTCGGGCTCGCAGCGCGGAGGTGCCGGTGGTCGATGACCTGCTGCGCCAGTTCATCGACGATCTCTTCGAGACGATGGACGCCGCCGAGGGCGTCGGCCTCGCGGCGAACCAGGTTGGCATCACCCAGCGGGTCGCGGTGGTAGGCGTCGAAGATGACCGGTTCGCGATGGTGAACCCCGTCATCGTGAGCGCCGAAGGCCGGGCCCGCGGTGAAGAAGGCTGCCTTTCGATTCCCGATCTCCACGCCGAGGTCACCCGACCCGAACGGATCGTACTCGAAGCCCTCGACCGGGAGGGCAAGCCCTACCGGCGCGAACTCGACGGCTATGTGGCCCGGGCCGTCCAGCACGAAATCGACCACCTCGACGGCATCCTCTTCCTCGACCACTTGAGCCTGCTCAAGCGGGAATTGCTGATCCGGCGCTGGAAAAAAGAGAACAAGGGCGGGAGTCTGATCCGAAAAGTCGTGCCGGAGGGCAAGCGGACCCGCTGATGCGGATCGTGTTCTTCGGGACTCCCGAGTTCGCGGTGGCGAGCCTCGAGGCGCTGATCGAACACCGCGAAACCGTGGTCGCCGTCGTAACGCAGCCCGACCGTTCCCGGGGCCGCTCCCGCTCCAATCTCCAGCCCCCGCCGGTCAAGGACCGGGCCGCCTCGTTAGGCATTCCCGTCCTGCAACCGACCCGGCCCGCCGGCCCCGGCTTCCTCGCCGAACTCGAATCGTTCCGGGCCGACCTCGGTGTGGTGGTGGCCTACGGACATCTCCTCAGGCCCGAGATCCTGGCCGTACCGCGCCTCGGGATGATCAACGTCCACGCCAGCCTGCTCCCGGCCTGGCGCGGCGCCGCCCCGATCCAGTGGTCGATCGCGCACGGCGACCCCCGGACCGGCGTCTCGATCATGCGCATGGAGGCCGGCCTCGACAGCGGCCCGGTCCTGCTCGCCCGGGATCTGCCCGTCGGCCCCGACGACACCGGCGGCAGCATGACCCGGAAGCTCGCCCGGCTCGGAGCTGAGGCCCTGGTCGAGGCCCTGGGGCCGCTCGCAGAAGGCTCCGCGGTCTTCACCGCGCAGGATGCCTCAGGCGTCACCTTCGCCCCCAAGATCGGCCGCGAGGTGGCCCGGATCGACTGGACCCTTCCGGCCCCGGCGGTAGCCAACCGGATTCGCGCCTTCGACCCGGTGCCGGGCGCCTGGACCACCGGCCACGCCGGCGAGATCAAGTGCTTCCGGCCCCGTGTCGTCGAGGGATCGGGCCTCCCGGGGGCGGTCCTCGAGGCCACGGCAAGCCTGGTGATTGCCGCGGGTGACGGCGCCGTCGAGCTCCGCGAGGTCCAGCCATCGGGCAAGGCCAGGATGGCGGCCTCGGCCTGGCTTCGGGGCCGACCGATCGCCGCCGGTCACGTGCTCCGTTGAAGCAACTACTCCCCGGGCTCCCGCCGCGGTTCGCCGCGTGGCGGATTCTCCACGATGTCCGCCACGGGGTCCCGTTCGACGTCGCCCTCCATCGCGCCATCCGTGACCTCGAACCCGATGACAAGCGGCTCGCCCACGAGCTGGCCGCCGGCGTCTTCCGCTCGAGGACCACCCTCGATACCGCGTTAGGCGTCGTCGTGGAGCGCGGTCTGGCCAGCGTCCGTCCCGACACCCTGGACGTGCTTCGGATCGGCGCCTTCCAGATCCTCCACCTCGACCGGGTGCCTGAACACGCCGCCGTCGCCACCACCGTCGGGGTGGCCCGCCGGCTGGGCGACCGGAAGGTGGCGGGCTTCGTCAACGCCGTCCTGAGGAAGCTGGGCACCCGCCGGGAGACCGACGCCGCCCCGCCACCGGTCGCCGATCTGGCGGAGCGGCATTCGCATCCGGCCTGGCTGGTCGATCGCTGGGTGGCCCGTTTTGGCTCGGAAGAGACCGCCCGGCTGCTCGAGCGCAACAACACCCGGCCGGTGCTGGTCATTCAGCCGGCGCGCTGGTCCCGGGCCGATCTGGAGTCGGCCTGGCGGGCCCAGGGAATCGAATACCGGCCGGCGCCATTCGATGCCGGTCTGATCGTGACCGTGCGAAAACCAGCCGACCTGCCCGGGTTCCGCGAGGGCGGATTTCAAGTGCAGGACCCGGCCCAGCGGCTCGTCATCCGCTACCTGGCCCCCGCGTTGAAGGGCCTGCTATTCGATGCCTGTGCCAGCCCCGGCGGCAAGGCCATCGCCCTGGCCGCCCCCGGTCGCTTCGTACTCGCCGCGGACCGAACTCGGGTGCGGGTCAAACGACTGGCCGAGAATGTCGCCCGGGCGGGGGGGCCGGACATCGCCGTGATCCAGGCCGACGCGCTCCACCCCCCGATCCGCCGGGCCGATGCCGTGCTCCTCGACGTACCTTGCCTCGGCACCGGCACCCTGGCCCGCAATCCCGACGCCCGCTGGCGGGTCACCCGCGAGGCCATCGACACCCTGCGCGATCAGGCCGCGCGCTTCCTGGTCCGTCAGGCCGACGTGGTCGCACCCGGCGGACTGTTATTATTCGCCACGTGTTCGCTGGAACCTGAGGAGAACGAAGACCAGATTGCCCGGTTCCTCGACGCCGACCACCGGTTCCGGCGCGAACCGAGCGAGAATGTCCCGACAGAATTGCTGAACGCCGAGGGAGATCTGCTGCTGCTACCCCAACGTCACGGAACCGACGGTGCCTATGCCGCCCGGCTCCGCAAGATCGCCCCATGACCGAACCGGCCCCCTCCCGGCGCTCTCGGCTCTCCGTCCCGCTGCCGCGCACCGTGGCCGGACGACGACGCCTGACCGCGGTCCTGATCCTCGCCGGATCGGCCGCGACGGGCTACCTCCTCACCTGCTTCGCCTACCCCCGGCCGGTGTTCCGCCGGGATCATGCCGTCGCCAGAGTGGTGGGGATGCCGGTGGCCGAGGCGGAGAAGGTGCTGCTGGCCCAGAGCCTCCGGGTCAAGATCGAGGGCGAGGAACAGAATCCCGACGTCCGAGCCGGCTCGGTCGTGTGGCAGGATCCGCCGGCCGACCTGATCGTCCCACAGGGGACAACCATCACCCTGACCCGGAGCAGCGGGCCGGCCGGGGTGCCGATCCCCGACGTCGCTGATTATGACACCCAATCGGCCACCAAGATTCTGATCGCGGCCGGACTCAAGATCGGGGACGTCGATACGGTGCCAAGTCTGGCGGAGCCCGACATCGTTGTCGGCACCCGGCCGGCGACCGGGAGCGCCGCCGCCCCGGGGTCGGCCGTGGCCCTCCTGGTAAGCCGCGGACCGAGCACTCTCGAGGTGCCTAACGTCGTCGGCCTCAAGGCCGATGAGGCCAGAAAACAGCTCGACCAGGCCGGCTTTCGGGTCGGCCGGGTTTCGAAGGTCGAGCGGCGTGGCCCGCCCGGCACCGTGGTGGAGCAGGCCCCCACCGCGGGGAGCCGCGCCGCCCGCTCGAGCCGCGTGGACCTGACCGTGACGGAGATCAACTGATGCGTACCGCCCGAATCGCTCCCTCGGTCCTGGCCGCGGATTTCGGCCGTCTCCGGGACCAGATCGTCCTCGCCGAATCCGGTGGTGCCGACTGGATCCACGTCGATGTGATGGACGGGCATTTCGTGCCGAACCTGAGCTTCGGCGCACCGGTCATCAAGGCCATTCGTGCCGCCACGAAGCTCCCGGTCGACGTCCACCTCATGGTGACCGCGCCGGAGAAATACATCGCCGAGTACGCCGATCTGGGCGCCAACGTCTTCACCTTCCACCCCGAAGCCACGACCCACGTCCAGCGCCAGCTGGCCGCCATCCGTGACCGCGGCATGAAGGCGGGACTGGCTCTGAACCCGGGAACCCCTCTGTCGGCCATTGACGAGGTCGTGGCAGACCTCGACCTGGTCCTGGTCATGTCGGTCAACCCGGGGTTTGGCGGCCAGGGCTACTGGGGTCCGGCCACGGATAAAGTGGCCCGGATAAAGGCGTTGCTTGACGTGAGGCGGTCCGGAGCGGTGATCGAGATCGATGGAGGCATCACCGCAAGAACCATTGCGGCGCCGTTCCTGGCTGGTTGCGATATGTTCGTCGCCGGCACGTCGGTTTTCGGCCAGCCCGATCCGGCCGGCGCCATCGCCGGCCTCAAGGCTGCCTGCCCCGCGGGAACGCCGGCCTGAACCCCGGCGCCCCAGGCTCGACGGAGCCGCAGCGCCTGGGGTATTCTTAGGCCATGCGGAAACAATGGACCTTCGTCATCGCGATCGTGCTCGGGCTGGGCATCGGCGCCTGGGCATTGACCCACTACGGAAACCGTGGTCTCCCCGCCGAAGTCGGGAATGACGCGCCGAATTTCCGGGCCCTCAATCTCAAGACGCAGGACACCGTTTCCCTCGCCAAGACCTACAAGGGCCAAGTCGTCCTGGTGAACATCTGGGCTACCTGGTGCGTGCCCTGCCGCCAGGAAATGCCGGCGATGGAAAGGCTCTACCAAGAATTCGGGCCCAAGGGTTTCAAGATCGCCGCAGTCAGCATCGACGAAGGCGACACCCGGGACGTGATCAAGTTCGCCGACGAGTTCAAGCTCACCTTTGACATCCTGCACGACGGCGACGGATCGGTCCGGGAGGCGTTCCAGACTTACATGTACCCGGAAAGCTTCCTGATCGACCGGAACGGCGTCATCGTCAGCAAGAAGATCGGGGAACACCCGTGGGCCTCGGAGTCGAGCCGTACGCTCGTGGCCGAGTTGCTCGGGGTCAAACTCGGCCCCACGCCCGTTGTTCCGGTCGAATCCAAGCCCGGTGGCTGACCTCGTCCTTGGCATCGAGACCAGTTGCGACGAGACGTCGGCCGCCCTGATCGACATTACCGAGGGACGGCCATCGTTGCGGAGCCTGGTCATCCTGTCCCAGGATGTTCACCGGATCTTCGGCGGCGTCGTGCCGGAACTCGCCAGTCGGGAACACGTGAAGACCCTCGACCCCGTGGTCACCCGGGCCCTCGCCGACGCCGGCGTCACGGCACGCGACATCTCCGCCATCGCGGTGACGGCAGGTCCGGGACTGATCGGGGCGCTTCTGGTCGGCGTGATGTACGCCAAAGGCCTGGCGCTGAACCTCGGTGTTCCGATGATCGGTGTCCACCATCACGAAGGCCACCTCTTTGCCCCGTCCTTCGAAGATCCCGAGTTCGGGCCGCCGTTCGTGGCCCTGCTGGTGAGCGGCGGCCACACCATGCTGCTCGACGTCCCGGCCTGGGGCGAGTATCGCCTGCTGGGCGAAACGCTGGACGACGCGGCCGGCGAGGCCTTCGACAAGGTCGGCACCCTGCTCGGGCTCACCTATCCGGCCGGCGCCGCGGTCGAGAAACTCGCAGCCACCGGCAACTCCGAGCGGTACCGATTCCCCCGGCCGCTGCTGAAGGATCAGTTCGATTTCTCCTTCAGCGGCCTCAAGACAGCCGTCCTCCGCGCCGTCCGGGCCAGCACCGATCTCGAGCGGGACCGGGCCGATCTGGCCCGCGGGTTCCAGGACGCGGCGCTCGACGTCCTCGTCGAGAAGACCACCCGGGCCGCGCGGGCCATGGACCGGCGCCGGGTCGCCATCGTTGGCGGCGTCGCCTGCAACCGGACCCTCGCAGACCGGATGCGGGCCAGGCTCACGGATGCCGTCGTGAGCGTGGCGAGCCCGCGTTTGAACACCGACAACGCCGCCATGATCGCCGCCGCGGGCGCCTGGCATCTGGCCCGCGGCGAACGAAGCGACTGGCATCTCGAACCATTCGACTGGCGTCCGATGCCCGGCTTGGTCCGGGCGGCCGGTACCACCGCCTGACCCGGAATCCCATGACCACCGTCTATCCGCTCGTCTTCCGATTCGGCTCGTTCGAAGTCACCGGCTTCGGCATCATGATGATGCTGGCCTTCGTCGTTGGCGGCTGGCTCGTTGCTCTGGAAATCAGACGGCGCGGGTGGAACGAGGACTACGGGGCTGACATCGTGGTAGCCGCCGTCGTCGGCGGCGTCGTGGGAGCCAAACTCTGGTACGTGGCCCTGACCGGCGACCCCGGCGCACTGCTCTCCCGTGGTGGTCTGGTGTGGTACGGCGGATTTCTTGGCGGCGTTCTGGCGGTCATGCTGAACGGCTGGCGCCGCAAAGTCCCGATGAGGATCACGGCACACCTCGTGGCGCCCGCCCTCGCCGGCGCCTACGCGCTAGGCCGGGTCGGCTGCTTCGTCGTGGGTGACGACTACGGCCGGCCGACGGACGCCTTCTGGGGCGTCAAATTT
>JANXXJ010000220.1 GCA_025350665.1 Gemmatimonadota bacterium
GTGGCGAATACACTTCGGCTGCTCAAGTTGCCGGAAGAAGTCCGGGGCCTGGTCGAGAAGCGGTCGCTGTCCGAGGGCCACGCGCGCGCGCTGCTTGGGCTGTCTGACGATCGCCATATCAGCCGGTTTGCGGCAGCAGCCGTCGAACATGGGTGGTCGGTCCGAGAACTCGAGGCTCGGGTACGCGGGCAGGGCCCGGGCAGGCGGAAGGCGAAGCCGGCGGGACCGGTGAACGCCGAAGTTCAACGGGTCGAGGATTCGCTGCGCCAGCGTCTTCAGACGGACGTCCGGGTCACGGCCCGCCGACGAGGCCGGGGGTTCGTCACGGTCGCCTACTATTCGAATGACGACCTTGCGCGCCTGCTCGAGGTGATGCTCGGAGAGCCGTATAGAGGATGACCTCACGCCGGGATGTAACCGTCACCATCCTTCGAGGCGGGGACCTGTCGTCGACCACCATCCGCCTCCCATTGCTGGCCTATCGCACGGCAGTGGTCGTCCTAGTTTTCGTCGGACTCCTCCTGGTTCTCGGCCTTGCCTACGTCGGACCAATTACCCGCCAGGCGGCCAGAGTCCCTGGGTTGCACCGGGAAGTTGAGCGGCTCACGGGTGACAATCAACGGATCCGCACTCTGGCGCTGGCCCTCGACAGTGTGGAGGCTCAGTATGGCAAGCTTCGGGCGCTCGTGGGGGCGGACATCGCCCCGGACCCCGTCTTGCTGGCCTCGCCGCTCGTGGTGGCACCGGCGGTCACGGTCGGCCCGAGTTCAAACCGGGCCCGCTATGAGGCCAGCGCTTCGATTCCGCGGCACTGGCCGCTGGACGAACGAGGGTATCTGACCCGCGGTCAAGTCGGAGCTGACTCAACTCCCGAGGAGGCGCACCCGGGAATCGACGTCGCCGTACCGGTTGGGGCACTGGTCCGGGGCTCCGGTGGGGGGACGGTCCTGCAGGTCGGCGAAGATCGTGAATACGGGCACTTCGTTCTTCTGCAACATCCCAATGGCTACCAGTCGATGTACGGCCACCTTTCTCGCGTGGTCGCCGATCAGGGAACGCGAGTCCACGCAGGCGATGTGCTGGGGCGCACGGGCAACACCGGTCGCTCCTCCGGGCCTCATCTGCATTTCGAGATCCGCCACAACGGCGTCTCGATTGATCCAATGACCTTGATTCGGGAGCCCCGCTGATGGGTATCTTTGCGACCAATGCTCAGTCCAGCGGGGGCAGTCCGGCAAGACGCCGCACCGAGGGGCACGCTGTTTCGATTGTGGCGCCGGACATGGTCGTCTCCGGCAACCTCAAGGCCGATGGCGTGATTCGCATCGAAGGCCGGGTTGCTGGCAACGTCACCGCTGGCGACCAGATCCTGCTCACCGAAGGCGGGGTCGTCGAGGGAGATCTCGAAACCAGGGAAGCCGTGTTGGCCGGCGAGGTCCATGGTACCGTCTCCGCCACTGATCGTGTTGAAGTCCAGGCGACCGCGCGGGTCCTGGGGGACATTGTCACCCCGCGTCTCCTGATCCAGGAAGGTGGTCAGCTCAATGGCGCGATCCGGATGGCATCGGGGAAGGGGCCCGGCAATGTCTAGGATTAGACATCTGATCGTTGCCGGCGCAACGTTCTTTGCCGCGGCTTGTGGCCGGGCGCCGGAGGTGACCAAGGGGATGAGGGTGGCGTTGATCACGCCGGGGTCGGTTGCTGACGCGGCGTGGAACGCCGGTGCATACGCCGGTCTGACGATGATCAAGGATTCACTCGGTCTGGCCGTGAGCCATCAGGAAGCGCGAACGCCGGGTGCTCAGGAAGAAGCTTTGCGCGCGTACGCGGCACAGGGGTACGATCTGGTCTTCGGCCATGGTTTCGAGTTTCAACAGCCGGCAGAGCGCGTGAGCGCCGAGTACCCAAAGGTCGTATTTATTATCACGTCGGGAGAGCGGGTCAAGGGTAATGTGGCGCCGCTGATCTTCCGGCTCGAGGAAGGGACATTCCTGGCTGGGATCGTCGCGGGCGGTATGTCAAAGTCGGGCAAGATCGGTTTCGTCGGTGGTATCGAGCTCCCGCCAATCCGCAATGGATATCAGGGTTGGGTAAACGGCGCCCGATCAATGAACGGCAAGATCGAAACGCGGATCACCTACCTGAACAGCTTTGACGATGCGGCCGCCGGTCGAGAGGCGGCGCTGGCGATGATCCGTCTCGGTGTCGACATGCTGCATCACAATGCGGACGAGGCTGGCAAGGGGGTCTTCCAGGCGGCCAAGGAAAGCCCGGGCGTTTTCGTGTTTGGAGCAAACGCGGACCAGTCCGCCCTGGCCCCTGATCGGGTGCTTGGCTCGGCCGTCATCGATCTTCCGCGCGCCTTTCTGGCCGTCGCGCGGGAGGTCAAGGCCGGACGATTTTCTCCCAAGGTCGAGTCCTTCGGGCTCGAGGGCGGGGTGATTCGCTATCAGCCCAACCCCGCGTTCGGCGGGTCCATTCCGGCCGCTATCAAGGCCCGGCTCATCACAGCACAGGATTCGATCGTCGCGGGCACCCTTCGCCCTCTTGGCGCGCGGTAAGTCGATCATGACTGGTGTGCCCCTTGCCGAAGTGGTCGACTATCTCGATTCACTCCTGCGGGTTCGGGAGGTTCCTGACGAGATCGGCGCCCTCAACGGCCTTCAGGTGGAGAATCGAGGCCGGGTGGGCGGCTTCATTGCCGCCGTCGACGCATCGCAAGCGACGATCGACCGGGTGATTGCCTCGACGGACCGATTCGAGTCGCCCCCACTCGTTGTGGTACATCACGGACTTTTTTGGGACGGCAATCAGCCTTTCACCGGCCGCCGCTACCGACGGATCGGGGCACTCCTTTCGCACGACATCGCCCTGTATGCGGCGCACATCCCGCTTGACGTCCATCCGGACCTCGGGAACAATGCCGTCCTGGCCAATCACCTGGGCTTGGTAGGGCAATCTTCGTTCGATACTTACAAAGGCGTTGCGATGGGGGTTCAGGGGTTGCTTCCTCGTCCCGAACTACGGGAGGGGCTGGTGGCCCGGATCAATGCCATGATTGGGACAACCGCCAAGCTGATTCCCGGCGGTCCCGAGCACGCGAGCCGTGTCGGCATCATCGCGGGTGGAGCAGGATCGCGCATCGCCAGTGCCAAGGCGGCGGGGCTCGACACCTACATTACGGGTGAAGGCGCCCATCATACGTATTTCGACGCCATCGAACTTGGCGTAAACGTCATTTTTGCCGGGCACTACGCCACCGAACAGGCAGGCGTCAAGACGCTCGCCGAACACCTTTCGGCCAGGTTCGGGCTTCCCTGGGAGTTCCACCACCATCCGACCGGCCTGTGAGTCGGGTCCTCGAGCTCGAAAGCATCTCCAAGCGGTTTGGGTCCGTTGCGGCCCTGGAATCCGTCTCGTTTGATCTGGTGCTCGGAGAGGTCCACGGGCTGCTGGGCGAAAACGGGGCCGGCAAATCAACATTGATGCATGTGGCGTTCGGGATGATCGCTGCGGACGCGGGCCGGGTCATTGTTCGCGGGGTACCGACCCGGTTCCGGAGCCCGCGTGATGCAAAGCGGCTCGGCGTCGGCATGGTGCACCAGCACTTCACGTCGGTCCCTGAGATGACGGTGGCCGAGAACCTCTGGCTGGCGGCAGGACGCTACGGAGCCGAGGCGGGGCGCCGCTCCGACAGCTCGACGGTGACCACCGCAGGCTCGCGGCTGCGGAGGCGCTTGTGGGAGGGTCTGGCCCCCAACGACATCGTTTCCTCCCTGCCCGTCGGGGCCAAGCAACGCCTCGAGATACTCCAGGCGCTGGCCGTCGGTGGCGACATCCTGCTCCTGGACGAACCGACGGCAGTGCTGGCCCCGCAGGAGACCTCGGAGTTGCTAGCACTGCTTCGTGACTTTGCAAACGGTGGCGGTGCGGTGGTGTTGATCACCCACAAGCTGACAGAGGTATTCTCGATCGTTGACCGAGTGACGGTTCTGCGAGCGGGGCGGGTACAGTCCACCGGCCCCGTGGCGGGGCAGACTGTTTCTGGGTTGACGGCAGCCATGGTCGGAACGGCTGATCGGGAGCCAACGGTCGAGACATCGGATTCTCTCGGTCCGGTGCTGGCCAGAGTCGACGGTCTAGCGGTAAGAGGCCGAGAGGTCGTTGGCGTCGCGGCCATTGAGGGCAATGGGCAGCGAGACCTGCTGCGCCGCATGGCCGGTGTCCTCCCCGCTGCCGGCGCGGAGGTCATTGAGCCAGTTGCGTTCATCCCTGAGGACCGATCCACCGAGGGACTCATTCCGGCATTGTCCCTGACTGAGAACTGGGTCCTTGGCCTCGCCGGAGACGCGCGCTGGCGCCGAGGTCCGCTCCTTGACTGGCGGGCGGCCGAGGCGAGGATGGACCAGGTTCTCGGCGAGTATTCCATTCGGGCCGGGGGGCCTCAGGCGCCGGCCGGAACTCTGTCGGGCGGGAACCAGCAAAAGTTGATCTTTGCCCGGGCTCTGGAGGCTGCGCCCCGCGTGATCGTGGCGGAGAACCCAACCCGCGGCCTGGATGTACACGCCACCTGGTTCGTCCAGGAGCGACTCCGCCGGGCGGCCGCGGCCGGTGCCGCGGTCGTGGTGTATTCCTCTGATCTTGATGAGGTCCTTTCGCTCGCCACCCGACTGGTGGTCATCAGCCGGCGGCGGGTGCTCCAGGTTCCACCCGGGGCCTCCCGCGAGGCCATTGGCGCGATGATGATCGGGGCAACGTCGTGAGCGTCCTGGTGCGGCTTCGAACCCCGGTCGTTGCGTCCGTGCTCGGGCTGGCGATCCTCGCGCTTGGCCTTTCGGCGCTGGGGTACGACGCATTCTCGGCATTGACGGCACTCGCCCGGGGGGCCATCGGTTCCTGGTACGCATTTACGTCCGCGACGCTCGTGCGGGCAGTGCCGCTGATCGTCATCGGGCTGGGGATTGCCATCAGCTTTCGGGCGGGGGGGCTGAATATCGGGGCGGAGGGGCAGTTCTCCGCCGGGGCAATGGCGGCGACGGCGGTTGGCCTGGTCGTCGGTCGTTGGCCCGGTTTCGTCGCGATACCGGTCGTGTTGATCGCGGGTACCCTCGCGGGCGCCGCCTGGGTCGTCGTTCCGGTCGTTCTCCGGCTGCGGTATCGGGTCCAGGAGGTCATCAGCACGCTCCTGCTGAATTTCGTGGCCGAAGCGCTGGTGAGCTTCATGGTTCAGGGACCACTTCAGGAATCAAAGCGGACCTACCCGCAAAGCGACCCGATCGCGGTCGCCGCCCGCCTTCCGTTGCTGCCCGGAACGAGACTTCACCTCGGCTTCGCGCTGGCCGTCCTGCTCGCTGGTCTGGTCGGCATTGTGTTCTCCCGCACCATCTGGGGCTTCCGGCTGAAGGTGGTCGGCGCAGCTCCGAGGGCTGCCGAGGTCACCGGCCGGATGGACGTCGACCGGACGACGGCTCTGGCGCTCCTCTGGTCGGGAGCCTTCGCTGGCCTGGCCGGTGCGCTGGAAGTGGCGGGCGTCACTTACGCTCTCTTCCTGAATCTTTCACCCGGCTATGGCTTTACGGCGATCGCGGTGGCCCTGATCGCCAGGCTCAACCCGATCGGCATTCTGTTCGCCGGTCTCGGCTTTGGCGCCCTCGAGGCAGGAGCGGCAGGGATGCAACGTGATGCCGGCGTGCCCGCCGTCGCCGTGAGCGTCGTTCAGGCCACGATCATCGTCGTGGCGCTGTTGGCCGTCGCGCGGGCCCGCCTTGCGCGACCTGAGGCGGCCGCGTGAGCGGAAGCATCGCGCCATTGGTCGGCTTCCTAGCGGCGGCGGTGCGCATCGGTACTCCGTTACTGTGGGCGGCTGCGGGCGAGGTGCTTGCCGAGCGTGCCGGCGTGATCAATCTGTCCGTTGAGGGTTCGATGTTGGCCGGTTGCCTGGGAGCCGCGATCGGGGCTCATGCGTCCGGCAACCCGTGGGTAGGCATGGCGGCGGGCCTGGTCGCCGGTGCGATCATTGCCCTTGGGTTCGCAGCCGTCGCGATTTGGGCTCGAACGGATCAGATCATCGCGGGCACGGCACTCACCATGGCGTCCGTTGGTGTCACTGGATTGATCTATCGACAAGCGACGAGCGGCCAGGTGACCGGTCTCTCCGTGATAACTCTGGAGCCTCTGGCGATTCCGGGACTTCACTCGATTCCATTGCTTGGGCCCGTGCTATTTGCCCAGCCACTCCCGACCTATCTTGTTGGGGGCGCAGTGCTGTTCATCTGGTTCGTACTCTACCGAACGACGCTGGGCCTTAGACTCCGGGCCGCGGGGGAAGCGGCCGGCGCGGCGCGGGCCCACGGGGTGCGCGTTCGTCTGATCCAGACTGGGGCGGTGGTCGTCGGTGGGGCGTTGGCCGGGTTTGGAGGCGCGACCCTGGTACTGGCTCAAGTTGGGACCTTCGCCGAGCGGATGACCGCGGGCCGCGGGTTCATCGCGATCGCGATTGTGGTCCTGGGTCGTTGGCATCCGGCCGGCATTGCGCTTGCCGCCTTGTTGTTTGGCGCAGCCACGGCGTTGCAGTACGTCTTCCAGGCGATGGCTCTGGCCGTCCCGTACCAATTCTTCCTGATGTTGCCGTACCTGCTCGCGTTGGCCGCGCTGACCGGCGTGGCCGGCCGAGTGCGGGCGCCGGCGGGGCTGGGGCGGACGGTTGACTAGGCCTCAGGGCATCCGGCCGTATTTTCGGAGGGCCGCGAGCAACCGGTCGTGGGGTAAGGCGTAGACACGACGGCCGTCGGCACCGGTCATAGTTTCGGCCGCGAGCATGGCATTCAGAATGGCCTCAGAGGTGGCGTCGATGGTCGCCTCGAAGACGGGATTGATCTGGTCGTTCGGCAATCCTTGCACCGTGACGATGTGGTCGGCGACGTCGGCACCGGGATTCGCGGTCGAAAATGCAATGAGGATGTCGCCGGAGGAATCCCCCCCGATGCCGCCCATGCGGCCGATCCCGAGTGCGGCTCGTTTCACGACCCGTTTCAGCTGGTGGGGCAATAGCGGGGCGTCCGTGGCGACGACGACGATGATCGATCCCTGGTCTCCGCTGTCCTCGCCGCGGCCCGATGCGCAATCGTTGCGACCGGCCAACGTCCCGTCGGGCAGCCGGGCGTCGCATGGGAGGAGATCGGGAATTTCCCGACCGATTGGTACTCCCGCCACCGACAGGCGTGGTCTGCCCCCATAGTTGCATTGGACGAGTACCCCCACCGTATAGGTTTGGCGGAGTATGGTAATTCGTCGAGACGAGGTGCCGGTGCCGCCTTTGAACTGGTTGCAGACCATTCCGGTGCCGCCCCCGACATTGCCTTCCGCAACTGGGCCCGGTTTGGCGTTGTCGATGGCAGCGAGGGCGTGTTCGCGGGTAACGTGGAAACCGTTGATGTCGTTCAAGCCGCCGTCCCAGGTCTCCGCCACGACCGGGAGCGACCAGGCGAACGCCTTCCCGCGTTTGACGACCCATTCGATGACCGCGTCGTGGACAACCCCAACGCTGTGGGTGTTGGTAATCATGACGGGGCCGCCGAGAAACCCGGATTCCTCAACCCAGGTCGTTCCGGTCATCTCGCCGTTGCCGTTCAAGGTGAACCAGGCCGCGTAGGTCTGGTCGTCGCTGGTCTTGCCCCTGGGAAGAATGGCCGTGACGCCCGTGCGCACCGGCCCCTTGCCGACGACCAGCTTGCCCTCTCCGGAGATCAGCGTGGTGAAACCAACCTCAACTCCGGCCACGTCGGTAATCGCGTTGAGCGGGCCCGGCGTGCCGTCGAGCGGAATTCCGAGGTCGCGGCCGCGGGGCCTCCGCTGTCCATCAGCTGACTGAGAGGCGAGGGCCATGAGGCCGGCGATCCAGAGTAGCCTGCGGTTGAACTCGATCATGGCGTTGTTCCGTATGGGGTGCCAGAATGTAGTAGCGAGATGGGCCAGTGGGACCAATCCGTCCGGTAGCGGCTCAGGCCAGGAGATGCGTCATGGCGGTCCAACCTGACAATGTCGTCACCCTCCCTGACGGGAGGGCCCTGGGGTACGCAGAATGGGGGGACCCGGTCGGAGTGCCTGTGCTTCATTTCCATGGGACCCCGAGCAGCCGGCTTGAGGCCGCCATCCCCGGGTTCGACCAAGTGGCGGAACGCCTCGGGATCCGGGTGCTCGCCATTGACCGCCCGGGCATCGGCCTGTCCGATCCCAAACCAAGGCGGACTTTGCTGGACTGGCCGGCGGATGTGGCGGAGTTCGCGGACCGGCTCGGATTCAGCCGATTTTCGGTGTACGGTGTCTCGGGTGGCGGTCCCTATGCCGCCGCATGCGGCTATCGCATCGCACACCGGCTCCGCTCGGTCGGCCTCGTGTCCGGCATCGCGCCCATGCAGGTATCCGACGCTCGAGAGGGCATGAGCCGAGAGAGCCGCACAATGTTCTGGCTCGGCCGCTATTTCCCTTGGGGCTTACGCATGATGGTTCGGCGGCAGGCTCGGCACATGACGACGCTGTCCATCACCGCGATGCTCGAGGGGCTCAAACGAATTCCAGAGCCCGACCGACGGGCTCTCGAGGAGCCGGGCCGGGTCGATGCCTTCGTTCTCTCGATCAAGGAGGCGTTCCGGCAGGGCGAGGACGGTGTTGTTGACGACCTTCGGCTGGCCAGTCGCCCGTGGGGCTTTGCGCTCGACCAAGTCCCCATGGTCGTGAATCTCTGGTTCGGCGGTCGTGACGCGAACGTTCCGCCAGCGGCTGGTCGGTACCTTGCGCGAGCTTTTGCCCGATCGGAAGGGCGATACTATCCGGACGAAGGTCACGTGTCTCTGCTGACGAACCGCTATGAGGAAATTCTGACCGGCCTCCTGGCGACCGGCGTCCGGGAGGGCGACACTCCCATCACGGAGCGGTAGCTCCAGGGGCCGGGTCTGCCTATCGGGCGAGGCGCTCGAGCCGCTCAACGGCTGCGTGGAGCATTTCCTGGGTCTTACAGAACGCGAACCGGGTAAAGTTCCGGCCGGCCGCGGGGTCGGCAAAGAAACTGGTTCCTGGCACTGTGGCGACCCCCCCCTCGATGGTGAGCCATCGGGCGAATTCGTCGGCCGGCAGGTTTCGGATTGCTGTGAAATCGGCGAGGATGTAGTACGCGCCCTCGGGCGCTCGACAGCGAAACCCGGCCTTCTGGAGCGCTCCCACCAACAGGTCCCGCCGGGCCCGGTACTCATGGGTCAAGTTCACGTAGTAGTCACGGCCGAGGGTTTCCATCGCTACCGCCAGTCCCTCCTGCAGAGGGGCCGGGGCACCGACGGTCAAGAAATCGTGAACCTTCCGGATGGCGTCAGTGACCCCGGGCGGGGAGATTATGGTACCGATCCGCCATCCCGTGATGCTATACGTCTTCGAGGCCCCACTGATCGTGATGGTCCGGTCCCGCATGCCTGGTAACGTGGCCATGGGGATGTGTTCGCCCTCGTAATAGATGTGTTCGTAGATCTCGTCAGTGACGGCCCAGGCGTCATGCGTCCGGCAGAGGTCGGCGATGCCATTCAACTCGGCGCGCGACAGCACCCTGCCCGAGGGGTTGCCGGGCGTGTTGACGATGATGGCGCGGGTGTTCTTGTTGAACGCCCGTGACAGACGGTCCAAATCGAGAGGCTCGCCGGGCAATAGTGGCACAAATACCGGCTTGCCCTCGCAGAGGATGACGTCCGGCCCATAGTTCTCATAGAACGGTTCGAACACGATGACTTCCTCGCCGGGATTAATCAGCGCGAGGAGGACGGCAGCCATCGCTTCAGTGGCGCCGCAGGTGACGGTAATCTCCGTTTCGGTATTCACCGTCATCCCATACCAGTCCTGGTATTTCCGGGCGATGGCGTTCCGAAGACGCCTGGCACCCCAGGTGATGGCGTATTGATTGATGTCCTCCCGAATCGCCCGGGCCGCGGCTTCCTTCAGGAGATCCGGGGTCGGGAAATTGGGGAAACCCTGGGCAAGATTGATCGCGTGGTGTTCGTCGGCCAGGCGGGTCATGCCCCGGATTACGGACTCCGTGAAGGAGTGAGTACGGCGAGCGGTCAGGGATCGAGACATGGAGGGCAATATATCCCGGGGCCCTTAGATTGGGGGATGCTCCATATCCTTCTTCTTGCCGCATCCATTCTGCAGGATACGGCCTCGTACAGCGGGCGGGACAGGCACATCAACATTCGCGTCCCGCGCGTCGATACGGTCGCCACGATCGATGGGCGCCTCGACGAGCCAGTCTGGCAGCGAGCGGCCCGGCTCACCGGTTTCTCCCAGTACCAGCCTGTGGACGGCCAAGCGGCCGAGGACCCGACCGAGGTCCTGGTGTGGTACGCCAGCGACGCCATCTATTTCGGGGTCCGCGCGAGGGAGGTCCATGGTGACGTCATTCGCGCCACGAAGGCCAATCGGGACAATATCAGCAGCGAGGATCATATTCAGATCCTGCTTGATACCTACAACGATCGCCGAATCGCTTTCCTGTTCGGCAGCAACGCCCTCGGCGTCCAGCAAGACGGCACCCGGAGTGACAATTTTGGCGGCGGTGCCGGTGGACGATCCGGCAGCGGCGGCGGCTTCGGCAACATCAATCCCCTGGACGGCAACGTCGACCTGAATCCGGATTTCGTGTTCGAGTCGAAAGGTCGCCTGGTGAGCGGCGGATACGAGATCGAAATCAGGATTCCGTTCAAGACCCTCCGTTATCAGGACGGGAACGCCCAGACCTGGGGTATCAACATCCTGCGCCGGGTGCAGCATTCCGGCATGCAGGATTCCTGGACCCCAGCGGTGCGCGCCAATGCCAGTTTTCTCGGTCAGTCCGGCACGCTCCAGGGCCTGCACGATCTCAAGAGGGGCATCGTCCTCGAGATGACCCCCACGGCGACCGCCCGGCTGGACGGGACGCCCAAATCTCCGCGCGGGTGGCAGTATGATGGCCATCGGGACTTCGGGGCCGACATCCGGTGGGGTATCAGTCAGAATCTGACGATGAACGGGACCGTGAACCCGGATTTCTCCCAGGTCGAGGCGGACGTGGGTCAGGTCACTCTGAATGAGCGGTTCGCGCTGTTTTATCCGGAAAAGCGGCCCTTCTTCCTCGACGGCCTCGAGTTGTTCGATACGCCGAACCAATTGATCTACACCAGGCGGATCACCAATCCGGACGCCGGCCTCAAGTTGGCAGGCAAGGTTGGACCCTTCAACGTGGCCACGCTGGTGGCAGCCGATGGTCAGGACCAATCGGCCACTGGGCAGCGGACGCCGTTCTTCTCCGCCACCCGATTTCGAACGGACCTGGGAAGCCGGTCGACCCTCGGTGCCGTACTCACCGATCGTGAGGACGGATCGGACCATTCTCGCCTTGCCGGGGCGGATTTTCGTCTTTACCACAACCGGCTGTACTTCATCGAGCTCCAGGCAGTGCAGTCCTGGACCCGGGCGGGGGCCGGGCGCCAAAACGGCCCCTTGTTCCAGGCGGCCTGGGACCGAACAGGCAGGGGCTGGGGGTTTCATTACGATATCAAGGCCATCGGATCGGATTTTGCCGCGGCGGCCGGCTTTGTCAACCGGACGGGCATCATCGAGGGCGATGCCTTCAACCGAGTCAGCTGGTACGGCAAACCCGGGGCGTTGGTTCAGACCTACGGTGCCTTCATGGGTGTCAGCCGGATCTGGGCGTACGACGCCCCCGGCGACGGCACGATCGAGGGCAGCGAGTCCATCTTTCCATCGGCGACATTGCGAGGCGGCTGGCAGTTGGGCGGGAGTGTCACCCGGAGCTATTTCAGCTATGACCCCACATTCTATGGGAACTTCACCGTAGTGCGAGCCTCAGGCGATACCGCCGCCTTCGCCGTGCCGGGCCGGGAGGCCGGCCAGGTCGGGTGGTCGGCCCGGGTTACGACGCCGACCTACCGTTTCTTCACCGCGACCGCGAGTGTCAGCGGCGGCAAGACGCCGATCTTCCGTGAAGCGGCACCGGGGCGAAACGAGCGGTTTGACCTGACGCTCGACCTTCGTCCGACGGCGTCGCTCCGGGGGGCCTTTCAGTTCACTCGACTCGTGATCAATCGCGTGCGGGACGGGTCTCGGTACTCCAACGAGACGATTCCGCGGCTCAAGGTCGAGTACCAGTTGAACCGGGCGGTTTTCGTCCGGTTCATCGGACAATACAGTGCGATCGAGCGGACGGCGGCGGTGGATCGAATCGGTCAGCTGATTCTGGCGGATGGCGTGCGCGACACCGGCGACCGCCGGAATCAATTTCGAATGGATTGGCTGTTCAGCTACCGGCCGACCCCGGGGACACTGTTCTACCTCGGATACGGGTCTACCATGGTGGAAACGGACCCGTTCCGGTTCCATCAGCTGGCCCGCGAGAACGACGGGTTCTTTGGCAAGCTGAGTTATCTCTTCAGGTTGTGAGCGAGGCTACCGTCGTGTCACTCTTTCCCGGGTTCGAACCGCGCTGGTTCGAGGTTGGTGAAACCGTCATCGCCGGGGTCGTAGGCGGTTCCGGGCCGCCCCTGCTCCTGTTGCACGGGTATCCGCAGACTCATGCGATGTGGCACCGGGTGGCCGCGCGTCTGGCCAGCCGCTTCACCGTCGTGGCTACCGATCTTCGGGGATACGGCAAGAGCAGCAAGCCCGAAGGTCCGCCGGACCATAGTGCCTATTCCAAACGGAGGATGGCCGAGGATCAGGTCCGGGTCATGGCGTCGCTCGGATTCGAACGGTTCTCAGTCGTGGGTCATGATCGGGGCGGCCGGGTGGTTCACCGGATGGTGCTCGATCACGAGGCCAGGATTGAACGCTGGGCCGTTCTCGACATCGTGCCAACCCGCACGATGTATCTGCGGACGGATCGGACCTTCGCGCAGGCCTATTATCACTGGTTCTTCCTGATCCAGCCCGCGCCTTTGCCTGAGCGCCTGATCGCCGCGGATCCGACCTTCTTTCTCAATTACCATTTGGGCATGCGGCACGGGGGTCTCGAGGCATTCGATCGCGAGGCCCTGGAGCAATACCGGGCGGCGTTTCGTGATCCGGCGACAATTCATGCCTCGTGCGAGGACTATCGGGCGGCCGCGTCGATCGATCTCGAGCACGACGAAGCCGATCTCTTTCGCAAGATCCGCGCTCCGTTGCTGGTGCTGTGGGGACGCCACGGGATCATCGATCGATGTTTCCGACCACTCGAGGACTGGGGCGAGCGGGTACACTCGGTGACCGGCCGGGCCCTCGACTGCGGCCACTACATCGCCGAGGAGGCCCCGGCCGAAGCTGCGGGCGAGTTGATTCGTTTCTTGAGCTGACGCGCAGCCGGTCGGCTGGGCAGCTACTTGGTCTTGATCGCCTGGCTCAGAATTCGACCATCGAGTCGTTCGGTCGGTGTCACACCGAGGACCTTGGCGAGGGTGGGTCCGAGGTCTACCGTGCGCGTGAATCCGGGGTACCGGCCGGGTTTGAACGGCGGCCCGTAAAACAGAATTGGCACGTGGGAGTCGTAGTCATGCGGTGATCCGTGGGTCGCCACGATCGGGTAGTTGTAAATGTCTCCTTCCTTGAGCGTGACGACGGCGGCCGGCACCATGTCGTCCGGGAACATGTGGAGCCACCGCCGGGCGATGTAGTCCCTGGCAAGATTTCGGTGGTGGAGGTCCGTAAATCGATCAGCTCGGCGTACGCCCGGTATTGTCTTCGCCGCTTCAATGAATGCCCGGGTGACCTCAGCGGCGGACGTCGTGACCCCGGCCCGGGCCTGGTCGAAGAAGAAGGCGCCACTTTCGAAATCCATCGCCAGCGTATCGCCCCTGGTCTTCGTGATGACCGCTCTCGCAGCCGACAAGGCCGGCTCCATGTCGACCCGCAACCCTCCGTGCAGCTCGGGAATGAATCCACCGCCGTGGTCTGCCGTCAGCGCGATGATGATGCGGGTCGAGTCGCGCAGGGTGAACAGGGTGTCGAGAAACGCTCCAAGGACCCGATCGAGGCGGAGAATCTGGTCATGCTGTTCCTTTGATTCCGGGCCAAAGAAATGGCCGACGTAGTCCGTGGCCGAGAACGAAACGGCCAAGACATCGGTCGTCGAGCTCCCCCCGAGGTTCATGGCTCGCACGCCCTCGAGCGCGACGGCGGCGGTGAGCTCGTCGATCATCGGTGTATAGCGCATCTGCGCTGCCGCCGCCGCCGAATCGGCCGGGAACGGATGGGGGAACGCCACGTTCCTGCGATCACTTTCAACCAGGACAGTGTCTGGTTCGGTGTAGGCGCTCGCGTCGAGGAGGGGTAGCCAGGCTTTCCCCGCGTAGCGCTGCGGCAACCGGCGGGCGTTGAAGGCCCGGATCCAGGCCGGCAGAGTGTCGGCGTACCAGGAGCTGGTTGTAAACGTCCCGTTGTTGGCGTACCAGAACACTTGTTGTTTTGACCGACCAATCGGGAGAATGGCGGCCCGGTCCTTGGACGAGACCGACAACGCCCGGGTGGCCGGATCCGCGGATGTCAGCCAGTCGGTCAGCGTGGTCCCGCGGAACCGGAACGGCGAGGCGCCGAGGTCCTTGGAGCCGATCAGCGGGGACTCGGGGTCGTTGACGCCGGCGAGGTTGCGGGTGATGCCGGTGCTTCGCGGAAACCGGCCGGACATGGTGCTGGCATGTCCAGGGGCCGTTTCGGTGATGGCGTGATCCTGGTGCCCGTTGACGAAATAGGCACCGCCCGCCACCAGGCGACCCAACCCGCCGTGAAGCTGGGCCTTGAACCGTTCGAGGTAGTCGGGACGGAGCTGGTCGACCGTGATGAAGAGCAGCAGGGTCGGCTTGGGGGCCAACACTGGGGGTGCGGTCGGGGCGACTGGCGCCGAGCCAGGGCCGGCGCCGATCATCAGCGCGGCGCTCATGGCGACCCAGGTTCGGCGACGGAAATCGGGCATAGGTCCTTGGATTCTCGGAGCGACGATGAGAGATAATAGGGCCCCACCGGCCCGAGAAGAACGGGCGGACTCGCGGGATGGGCCAGACGACTGTAGAATCAGCCAACGCTACGCTTCATCACCTCCGGAGGTTTCCATGCACCGCCTGATTGCGGGTGTGTTCGTCGTAGGTTCTGTGGTCGCCACGGCGGCCGCCCAGGACAAGAAGGCCGAGCCTCAGCGGCTGTTCAGGAGCCGGGAGGTGCTTGAGTTCACCCTCCGCGCGCCCCTCAAGGAACTTTTCAAGAATCGGGATACATTGGCCGTGAAGCCGGTCAATGGTACAATCGAATTCAAGGATGCCAAGGCCGGGGACACGTCGATCCCGGTTACCCTGGAGACCCGGGGCCATTTCCGGCTCAAGTCTTCGACCTGCTCGTTTGCTCCAATCAAGGTCCGCTTCGACAAGGAGAAGGCCAAAGGGACGGAGTTTTCCGGCCAGGGTGCCCTCAAACTGACGACGCACTGCCAGAACGGGGGCCGATTCGAGCAGAATCTGCTGCTGGAGGAGTCGATCTACCGGATTCATAACCTGCTGACGCCGTTTTCGTTCCGTACCAGGCTGGTCCGCGTCCATTACATCCCGACGGACGACACGACGAAGGCGGTAACGAAGTATGGCTTCTTCGTGGAAAATGACGAAGCGATGGCGAAGCGCAACAGTGGCACCGTGCTGATGCAAACGGGCGGGAAGTACGACGAGATGGATCAGCCGCTGCTGGATCTGATGATGATGTGGGAATACTTCATCGGGAATACGGACTGGTCGGTCGCGATGATCCACAATTTCCGGGTGTTGGCCGTCGAGGGCAAAGAAACCTATTTCCCCGTGGCCTACGACTTTGACTTCTCGGGCCTGGTCGGCGCGTCCTACGCCGTCCCGGACTACCGGCTCCCGATCAAGTCAGTCCGGCAGCGGCTCTATCGCGGTCCTTGCAAGAAGACCGAGGAGCTCTGGCCGACGGTCGAACTGTTCCGCGCCAAGCGCGACTCGATCAACGCCATCATTCGGGCGATTCCGGACTTTGAACCAGGCCGCGTCAAGGAGGCGATCGGTTATATCGACGATTTCTTCAATGAACTCAAGGCGCCGAAGGACCTCGACGGGATTCTTGGCTACGCCTGCCGTGGGCGGTAGTTAGCCGCCCACGGTCCAGGTCCGACCCGTCCGCATCAGACTGTCGAGGTCCTTCGGGCCGACGTTGGCGGCGGCTTTCATCTGGCCGAACACGGCGTCCTCAAAGCTTGGCGCCGGATTACAGTAGAGCACGCCGAGGACCTGCGGGAAATCCGGCGGGTGGAGCGACCCCAGGAGTGAGGCCAGGGCCCGGTTCCGCTCGTCGTGGACCAGGATGTCGGCGACTGATACCCCATTCTCCCCGATCGTGACGACCTCCAGTTCCAATTCGTTCGGTTTGAGCCGCAGGCCCTGGTTCTTTGCCTTCCCAAAGACCAGGGGTTTGCCGTGCTCGACCAGGAGCTGGCGGTCGGGCGCCACGCTCCGGTCCGTGAACTCATCGAATACGCCGTCGTTGTAGACCACGCAGTTCTGGAAGATCTCCACGAAACTGGTGCCGTGGTGGGCGTGGGCCCGCTTCAGCACGGTGACCAGGTGGGGTTGCTGGGTATCGACCGACCGGGCCACGAACCGGGCACCGGCGCCCAAGGCAAACAGCGTGGGAGACAGCGGCATGTCGACGGACCCGAGCGGCGTCGACGGGGAGCGGGTGCCCACGCGCGAGGTCGGGGAGTACTGGCCCTTGGTGAGTCCGTAGATCTCGTTGTTGAACAGCATCAGTTGCATGTTGACGTTGCGTCGCAGCACGTGCAGGAGATGGTTGCCGCCGATGGAGAGGCCGTCTCCGTCGCCGGTCACAAGCCAGACGTCGAGGTCGGGCTGGGCGAGCTTGAGCCCCGTGGCGACGGCGGGTGCCCGGCCGTGGATGGTGTGAAACCCGTAGGTGCTGATGTAGTACGGGAAACGCGAGGAACAACCAATCCCGGAAACGAAGACCGTGTTCTCCTTGCGGGCCCCGACTTCGGCCAGGGTACGCTGCACGGCTTTGAGGATGGCGTAATCGCCGCAGCCGGGGCACCAACGCACTTCCTGATCCGACTCGAAGTCCGCGGCCGTGACCTTCTTTTCGGCGGGAGGCGGTGTGATGACAGTCATTTCACTTCTCCAATCGGCTGCGGATCGCGGTCACGAGCTCGGCGATCTTGAACGGCTTGCCGGTCACTTTCGACAGTTTTTCCGCCGGGACGAGATACTCGGCCCGAAGCACCGATACCAGCTGGCCATTGTTCATCTCGGGTACCAGGACCCGGTCAAACCGGCGAAGCAGGTCGCCCAAGTTCCGCGGAAAGGGCTTGAGATACCGAATGTGGATCTGGGATACGTTGTGTCCTTCGGCCCGGAGGGCGCGAACAGCCTGATGGATCGGCCCATAGGTCGACCCCCAGCCAACGACAGCCATCTTGCCGTGGTCATCGCCCAGGGCCACCGCCTGAAGCGGGATGTCGTTGGCGATCCCGTCGATCTTGGCGGCTCGCGTATCCGTCATCTTCTGGTGGTTGGCGTCGTCGTAGGAGATGTGGCCGGTATCATAGTCCTTCTCGATCCCGCCAATCCGATGCTCCAGTCCAGGGGTGCCGGGGACGGCCCATACGCGACCCAGCGTTTTCGGATCTCGGAGATAGGGCTGGAAGCCCTCAGGCTCGGTCCGGAACGTGACCGGGAACTTGGGCAGCCTGGTCGCGTCCGGGATCAGCCAGGGTTCCGACGCGTTGGCCAGGTAGCCGTCGGTGAGCAGCAGGACGGGCGTCATGTACTTGGTGGCGATTCTCACGGCTTCCATGCCCACCTCGAAGCAATCCGAGGGTGTGGCGGTGGACAGGACCGGAAGCGGCGTGTCTCCGTTGCGGCCATAGACCGCCTGGTACAGATCGGACTGTTCGGTCTTGGTGGGCAGGCCGGTGGACGGGCCGCCTCGCTGATTGTTGATGATGACCACCGGCAATTCGGTCATCACGGCCAACCCGATTGCCTCGGTCTTGAGGGCGATGCCGGGCCCCGAACTCGACGTGATCCCGAGGGCTCCGCCGTAGGCCGCCCCGATCGCCGCGCACATGGCCGCGATCTCGTCCTCGGCCTGGAACGTCACGATCCCGAACTGCTTCAACCCTGCCAAGGTGTGCAGCACGGGAGACGAGGGTGTGATGGGGTAGGACGCCATGACAACCCGGGGGAGTGCCGCGGCCTGGGCTCCGGCCACCAGGCCCCACACCAGCGATTCCGTGCCGGTAACGGTCCGGTAGGTACCCGGCGCGACGGACGCCGGGGCGACGCTGTAGGATGGGGCCGCGAGTTCGGCGGTCTCGCCAAAAGCATGGCCGGCGTTCATCGCCGCCACGTTCGCCTTGGCGATTTCCGGCTTCTTGGCAAATTTCTTCAGGAGCCATTCGACCGTGGCATGTCGATCACGGCCGTACATCCACAACATGAGTCCCAAGGTCCACATGTTCCGGGAACGAACCGCCTCCTTGGTACCCAGGTCAAATCCCTTCACAGCCTCGGCGTTCAGTTTGGTGACGTCGAGCTTGAGGACCCGGTACTCCGACAGCGCGTTGTTCTCGAGCGGGTTTTCGACGTAGCCGGCCTTGGTCAGGTTGCGGGCCGTGAAGGCGCCGAGATCGCAGACCAGCACGCCGCCCGGCTTCAGGTCCTTGAGGTTGACCTTGAGGGCCGCCGGGTTCATGGCGATCAGCGCATCGAGATCGTCCCCTGCGGTCATGACCTCGCCGGCGCCGAAGTGGATCTGAAAGGCGGAGACGCCGAAGGTCGTTCCGGCGGGCGCCCGAATCTCGGCGGGATAGTCCGGGAAGGTCGAGAGGTCGTTACCGGCGAGTGCCGTCTCGGCCATGAATTCGGAGCCGGTGATCTGCATTCCGTCGCCGGAATCGCCGGCGAACCGGATGACGACGAAGTCGCGGGGAACGCGGGCCGTCGGGGTTTGAGTTGGTGCGGACATGGGTGCCACCATTCAGCCGAAGAGTTCATCCCAAAGGTATTGCCGGTCCGGCGGTTTTGCTCGGGTCAGACCGGTGCCGGCTCGGTTTCGCTGAGTCGGCTGACATCGACCTGGGCCACGGCCCCGATCTCGTCATACTCCAAGATATTCGTGAACCGGGCTCCCCAGACAATCTCCGGGCCGGCGTAGGAAGTGCGGGTGTGAACGGTCTGGGAAAAAACCTCTTCCGTTGCCGTCAGCAGGACGTAGAGTTCGGGGCTCTGCGTCGCCAGTGCGATGTCATCGAGCCCGGCCAGAGGGCTGGCATCGTCGATGGGATGAACGACGGTCCAGCTGGTGGGCATGAAGTCGACACTGCGGCGCTCCAGTGACAACTGGGTGAAACTGCGGGTGCCGTCCGGGCGCACCAAGGCGAGATTCACCACGACGTGAACCTGAATGAGCTCATTTCTGCGGGTGTTGGCAAGCCGAAACATGAGCCCGGCCCGCCCCCGGTATGGCGCGATCACGGCCGTGTCGCTGAATACGATCCCCGCCTTGGGGCGGGAGACCCTGGCAAAGGCGAGTCCAGCCAGAATCGCGGCGCCAATCAACCCGACCAACGCCTCGGCTGCGTCGACGATGTTGGCACCGGTTGAACGAGGTACGATGTTGCCGTAACCGATCGTAGTGAAGGTATGCACGCTGAAGAAGAACGCCTCGGCCAGTCGGTCCGGAACGGAGGCGGCCGTCGCTCCCTGGAGCGCCCCGGGTCCGAGGGCAACGTAGGCGACCGCAAACAGGCCATTCACTGCGATGAACACGAGGGCGACCCAGAGCAGGAAATGGGGCCAGCTCGTCGTGATCAAATAGTGATAGAGGCCGAACGACTCAGCGAAGCCAAGTCCGACTCGCCGGGGCGTAAAGCTTCCGTCTCGCCGAAGCAGGCGCCTGCGCCCGCCTCGCGACAAGGCCCCACCGAAGCCGAGGTCCTTCGGCGGCGTTTCCGCAGCTGCAGTCTCCCGCTCGGGCTCGGTCACAAGTCAGAGGTAGCGGTCGCGCAGGACGCCGAGGTGGTGCGCCATGTGGCCGAGGACCACATACGCAAGGCCGCGGACCGACACGTCGTAGCCGCTGGCCTGGCCCTTCCGGGCGGTGGCCTCCCGGGGCAAACCGGTGAATAGCGCGATCGATGCCTTCCGGACCGCCACCCATTCATCGAGCAGGCTGGCCAGGGACCGATCGTTGAACCGAGCCGGTGGTACCCAGGCATTCTCATCGAACCCGGGGAGCGGGGTGGGGTCGGCCCTGGCGATGCGCATGGCCCGGTAGGTAAAGACGCGTTCGGCGTCACTGATGTGGCCGATCACTTCCTTGATGGTCCACTTCCCGGGGGCATAGGCCGTCGCCGCTTTGGCTTCGGTGACCGACCGGAGCGTGGCCTCCGCCTCCGCGAGTTGTCCGGCGTACAGGGTCAACAGGTTTCCGGCCGGTACTTTGTCGACGTAGAGGCTCTGGTAGGGGGGGTATTCACCTGGCCCCGGCCGATCGTATTCCGGAATGGTCATCGTGACTGTCTCGCAAAGCGGAGGTTTTTTACCCGGCCGGCGAAGAGCAGGAAGCCATCGATCCGGCCCTTCGTCCGGGTGAAACGCACGGCGGCCCCACCGGGGACCACAAACGAGTCCGGCCCGGTTCGGGTCGCCGTCACGGGCTCGTGCTCGCCGATCTGGACCATGAGGTCGGTGCTGGCGGACCTCACTCGATAGGTGACATCGAGCTCGTCGCTGCGGTAGTCCGCGACGAATCCGGCCAGCTCTTCCGGCCGAGACGGCAGGACGGCCACGGGGTCGTAGGCGGTCGAGTCCCCGTCGACGACCACGGTCAGCCGGCTGACTCGATCCCCGGTTCGGAGGAACACGAGGTCCGCGTTGATGTCGGTGGCGCGAAAATGATCCCGGGTGACGGCGGTCAGCGCGAAGGGGGCTCCGAGGTCAACGACGAGGCGGCCATCCTTCTCACCGATGGTCAGCACCTCCTCAGTCGCCGAGGCCCGGTAGCGACCGAGGAGCGGCGCGACCGGGCCTGTTTCGACGTTGGCAAGCGACGGCGAGGTTGCCGCGGAGGCGATCGGTTTCAGGCCGAGGTAGATGTCCGCAACCTGATGGCCCAGAGCGATCGGATTGGCGTTGGCGACGTTGCAGAGGATGGCGAGGGATAGCCGGCGATCCGGCCAGCGGGCGAGGTAGGTACGATACCCGCCGGTGGCCCCGCTATGGGAGATCTCCCGCTCACCGCGGTAGCTCGTGACGATCAATCCAAGCCCGTAGTCGATGGTGCGACCGCTGTTGAGCCGGCCGCGCCGCTGCATGGTGTCGGCCCAGGCCGCTCCGCCGACCTTGGGCTGCTCGAGGTTGGCATTCCATTTGAGGAGATCGCCTACGGTCGTGAGCAGGCCACCGGCGCCGTAGACGCTCATGAAGGGCATGTCCACCCGAAGGCCGCCTTCGGCAGCGGGGCTGTAGGCGGTGGCCCGTCCGGGTACGACGCGATTCCAGTCGTCCCGCCATTGGGTGTGGTCCATCCCCAGCGGCCGGAAGAAGACTTCCCTCGAAAACTGCGAAAGCGGGATGCCGGACACCCGCTTGACGATCTCGCTTAGCAGGAGAAAGCCGCTGTTGCTGTAGAGGTACCGGTCGTTCGGCGCGAAGTTGAGTTGCCGTTGCCGATAGACCATCCGGAGCGCCTGGGGCATGGTGAACAGGGACGTACCCGGTTCATTGCCAGCCAGGGCAAAAAGCGTCCACATGTCTCGCACGCCGCTGGTGTGGTGCAGGAGCATGCGGATGGTGACCGGGCTGCCGTAGTCGGGCAGTTCCGGGAGGTATTTTCGGACCGGGTCGTCCAGATCGAGCTTCCCCTGCAGGGCCAGGTGCACGATGGCTGCGGCCGTGAACTGCTTGGCGACCGATCCGGATTCGAGGACCGTGGATTCCGTCAGTGGGGTCCGCGACTCGAGGCTGGCCATGCCGTAGCCCCGGCGAATGAGCGGGGCGGCGTCCCGGTCGACTCCGAGCGTGCAGCCCGGTGCATCGGCCCGATTCAACCCGCCAAAGACCCGGTCCACCAGGACGGACGTGTCTGACGGGGCCTGGCCGTGGGCGGGTGCCGTCACCAGCGCCACGAGTGCGGCGCCGACAAATCCGCTTCGAATCTGATGTCGTATCAAGGGCAACCTCCTCGCTGTTTCGGGCAAGATATCAGGATCCCGAACGACCGGGAGCCTCGTCACGGATTGGGCTTTGCCTCAGGCAGGAGGGTGACCCGGACGAAGCGACCGGGATCGAGGTACCGGCCGGCCGCCGCCTTGATCCGATCCACGGTGATCGTGCTCACCAGATCGTCGATCTTGAGAAACTCGGCCGCATTTCCGCCAAACTGCTCGAACGCGCTCAACTGCCCGAGCCAGAAACTGTTCTCCCGAAGATCGGTTTCGTGGCTTCGAACGGTAGTTTCCCGGATCTTGGCCAGGTCCTTTTCCGTGGGTCCGAATCGTCGGAGGGAATCGATTTCCGCAAACACGACCCGAACGAGCTCGCCGACCCGGTCCGGCGCCGAGCCGAAGTCGATCGTCACGGAATATTCGTGGCGCGGCACTCGTGACGCACCGCCATTCACGGAGACGCTGTAGGTTCCGCCCAGTTCCTCCCGGAGCTGTTCCCGCAGCTTGATCTCGAGAATGTCGGCCAGCGTGCGCAACGCAAACCGCTCAGATCGGTCGTCCGACATTGGCCCGGAGAATACCAGCTCGGTCTGGCTTTTCGGCTCGAGGCCCTTGTGGACCTCCCGCTCGACCACGCCGGCGGGGGCTTCCATGCCGATGTCGCGCCAGGTCTCGGTCCGGCCGGTCTTCGGCAGATTGCCGAGGTACTGCTCGACCAACGGCTTCAGAGTGTCGAGGGACACCGCTCCCACGATCAGAAACGTGAAATCGCCCGCGTTGGCGAACCGGTCGCGGTACACCGCGAGCGACCGGCCGAGATCGAACGAATCCACGATGGCGGCCGAGATCGGCCGGCTCCTGGGGTGGTGCTGAGTGAGGGTTACGGTCAGCGTGTCCCGGAACGCGGTGGCCGGATTGGCACTCCGGTTGGCCAGGGAGGCCCGGGCGTTGCTCTTGAACGCCTCGAACGCCTCCGGATCGGCCCGCGGAGCGGTGAACTGGAGGTAGACGAGCTGGAACAGGGTTTCGAGGTCCTTGGGCGAAGCCTGACCGCGGAACCCTTCCTGGTAGGTCCCGATGAATGGGGAGACGTACACGGCTTTCCCCGTCAGCTTCTTCTGGAGCTCAACCGCGCTGAAGGTTCCGACGCCACCGAGCCCGGCCAGCTGGGTGGCGAACGCGGCGGCGGCATACAAGCTGTCGGGCTCGACGGACGTGCCACCCGGACTGAACGCGGCCAGGAGTACTTCGTCCGCCTTGAAATCGGTCGCCTTGACCACGACGCGAACCCCATTGGCCAGCGTCCAGCGGGTAACGCCGAGGACGGAGTCACGGGTCTCCGTCACGATCGACCGGGGCACCAGGGCCTCGGCGATCAACGGCGCATTGGATACGTCGTCGTGATAGGGCGAAACGTCGGTCCGCTTCACCCGATCGAAGGTGCTGAGCAAACGGGGGGCATCGGGCGGAGCCAGGTTCGCCTTCCGCGGCGCATTGACCAGCAGGACGCGATCCTTGAGCCCAAGCCAGGCCCGGGCGGCAGCGTTCACCTCGTCCAACTGAACGGTCGGGAGCAGAGTCTTGATGAGATCAAATTCCAACGCGATTCCCGGCGCCGGCTGGCCAGTGAGGACCAGTTGAACATATTCCTCGACCAGACTGCCGGACTCGGTCTTGTCCCGTTCCGCGTAGGCCTGCTCGTAACTCCTGACCAGGTCGACTTTGGTCCGGGCCAGTTCGGTGGCGGTGAACCCATGGCGTTCGATCCGTTCGACCTCGGTCATGACGGCCTCGATGCCCCGGTCCAGCCCGGTGTCCGCCACCGCTCCCCCGAGCGAGAATGACGAATTCCCCCGAACCAGACGGCCTTCACCGCCGCCGGCGCCGATGAACGGTGGGTTGGCTTTATGAGTCAACTCGTAGAGGCGCTGATTCAACATCTGGGCATACAACTCACCAACCAGCGAGCGTCGATACGCAGCCATCGAAGGGTCGACGCGGCCAGGCTTGATGTAATACACGGAAAAGCCGGTACCGGTGGCCTCGGGGTCGGTCGCGATCGCTACGGCCGTGGAATCCCGGGCGGGGACGGCGTAGGCGGGTCGTGGCCGTCTGGCGGGCCGCGGCGGAATCCGTCCGAAACGGGTTCGGATCATCTTGGTCATCGAGGCCAAGTCGAAGTCACCGACCGCAACCACGGCCATGAGATCGGGCCGGTACCAGTCGCGATAGAAGCGGGTCAGGGCCGTGGGAGCGAACGTCTCAAGGGATTCCCTGGTTCCGATCGGCACCCGTTCCGCGTAGCGCGACCCGCGGAACAACACGGGGAATTGGGACTTGAACATCCGGTTCGACGCTCCCTGGCCGAGTCGCCATTCCTCGATGACGACTCCACGCTCCTTGCGGATTTCGGAGGTGTCGAAGCTGACGCCCCGAGCCCAATCCTCGAGAATCTGCAGCCCGGTGTCGAGCAGTTTTGCCGTGTCGGTTGGAACCTGGAGTTGGTAGATGGTTTCGTCGAACGACGTGCTGGCGTTCAGGTCGGCACCGAACCGCATTCCGATTCCCTCGATGTAGTCGACCAGCGCCTGTTTCCTGAAGTGGGTCGTGCCGTTGAAGGCCATATGCTCGACGAAGTGGGCCAGGCCGTGCTGGTCCTCGTCTTCCAGGATCGAGCCGGCGTTCACCACCAGTCGCAGTTCCGCGCGTTTGGCGGGCCGGGCATTGTGCCGGATGAAGTAGCGAAGTCCGTTCGGAAGCTTCCCGCTCACCACCGCCGGGTCCAGGGGCATGGGGCGGCTCGGCTGGGGGGTCTGGGCCTGGAGCAGGGCAAGTACCGACAGCAGAATGACCATGGTCTCACGGATCGAGTTCGAGGATGCGTTCGGTGCCGCCGGTCAATCCGCCGGCCGTGGCGGCCAGGCGCAGCCGATATCGGCCGCCCGGGAGGTAGCTCACATCGAGTTCAAACGACCGGCCCAGCGTGCCGGGACCCCGAGATCCCTCCCGCCACTGGAGTGTAAGCGAGGTCGCGCGGTTCAGCAGGCTCAATCGTTCGCCAACGCGCCCCAGCACCATGGCCTCAGCGGAACAGGTGTTCGAACCGTCGCTTGAACTCGACCTTCCTGGCTTCGGGTTCCCGGGCTTTGAGACCACGGCACCGCTTCGCGGCGTGCCCGTCCCATCCCTCCGGCCAGGAGCGGAAGACCAAGGTGCGGCATCCGGGGCAGAGGACTCGGCGCCCCACGACCTGGGCTGCCCCCAACTCGAGCGCGTTGGTGATGGCCCCGTCCTGGTCCAGTCGCGGCAGCAGGGATCCCTGCTCGACCGCGGGCTCAATCGGCACCGTACCGATCAGCGTTTCCAGCCCCAGGGCGCAAGCGGCGAGGACAGTTTCCCGATCGAGTTGGGTATTGCGCTGGAGGAACTCGTCGAGCGATCCGCCCCGGTCGAGATGGTCGATGAGCGTCCGGACGGGGACCCGGCTCCGGGCGAACACCGCGGTGCCTCGGCGGACCTCGGCCGTGCGGGTGATCACCTGGTAAGGCGCTCGCACGGCTCCTCTCGGTCAGCTCGACCGGAGCGAGCGGGCGATCAAACCCAGACCCGCTGCGAGGGCACCGAGCATGAGCAGGGTGTTGAACAGGCTGGTTGCCTGGAAGAAGATCTGGAGGTGGGTGATGACGCCGAGCAGGATGATCAGGGTGCCGGCACCGGTCAGGAACCAGCCGGCGATCGATTTGCCGTTGAAAAAAAGAATGCCGATCCCGACCAGCAACGGAATCAGCGATAGGCCGAAGGCGTTGTAGCCATACAGCGACCAGAAACTCGTCGTGACGGTCACCTGATTCAGAATCAGGTAGCCACCGCCCACCACCAGGGCGAGTCCGGCCAGGAAGCCGCTCAAGCCGCCGGGCGTGCCGCCGGGGCCGGTCCGCGGGTCAGTCATGGAGCCTCCGTGATCGGGGCCGCGGGCGCGGCTTTGTGAGTCAGGTAGCGGCGGAAGACCTCGAGGCGGGCCTCGGCGTCCGGCTGGGCCAGAACCAGCCGCTCGAGATGGGTGAGATAGTCCGGCATCCTGGCCCGCCGGCGCAACTCGGGCAGGAAGGGTTGCACTTTGGCAAAGACCGCGTTGTGTTCGGTGTTGGATTCGTTGAACATGGCCGCATCGATGCCACCGTGGTTCACCAGCGCCGCGGCCATGTCCCAATAGGTGGTGACCATCCGGTAGGGGGCGCTGTCGCGGCCCATCCAGACCGAGAAAACCTCCTCGGCGGACCGGGGGTGAAACCGGGTTACGAACCAGTCGCGGGCGTCACGCAGGGTCTGCTCGCGTCGCAGTTCGTAGAGCCGGAGAATCAGATTCGCCGAATCGGCCTTGCTCGTCATGTCGGATCCTGCACTGGGAAGGACGGAAACCAGAGAGATGCTAACCCCCAAAACTACCTTGGTCGAGGTCGCAGTTGATTCGGTGGCCTCAGCCGTCATGGCCGAGGCCCTGGGGGCCGACCGGATCGAGCTCTGCCAATGTCTGGAACTTGGAGGTTTTACCCCCAGTCCCGGTCTGCTGGCGGCCGTCCGACGCCGGGTCATGGTACCCGTCTTCGTCATGGTTCGAGGGGCCGGCGGTGGCTTCCAATATGACCGGTCCGAAGTCGAAGTCATGGTTGACGATGTCAAACGGGCCCGGGAGTCCGGGGCGAACGGCATCGTGATCGGGGCGCTGACAGCCGAGGGGCATGTCGATCAGCCTGCGACCAACGCCATGGTTGCCGCTGCCGAGGCGCTCCCCGTGACGTTTCACCGGGCCATCGATCAGGTGCCCGACCTCCCCGAAGCGCTTGAGCAATTGGTCCGGTTGGGCGTGGTCCGGATCCTCAGCTCGGGAGGGCTCTCGACGGCGTTTGCAGGCCGCGGGGTGTTGGCTGAGATGACTCGCCGCACGGCCGGCCGGCTCACGATCCTGGCCGGCGGCGGGGTTGTGGGTGAGCACGTGGTCCAATTGGTTCGCGAGACGGGCGTCTCCGAGGTTCACCTGTCAGGCGTGATCCTCGACAGCACATCGCCCGACCAGGGATATGGCCGGGCGAGTGCGCCGAACCGAATCCGGCTCGAGGCCGTCATGGCGGCCCTGGCCTAGGGTACGAGCCTTTCCAGGTCACGGGCCATCATCGACCGGGTCACCGGTGGCTCAAAGCAGCCCGAGGTGTTTCAGGACCTCGGGCGGCGGTCCGTCCCATCTTTGGAGCGGCACATTGCCAATGTATTTGAGATCCTTCATGCCTTCATGAGTGGTGTAGAACCCGGTGGCGGTGAGATCGCGGACCATATCGAAGAACTGAGCCGGACCCTTGAACTCGGGCTTCGCCTTTGGTTCGTAACAGACGTCATCGGCGATCTGGTTCCGCTCCGACTCGCCCAGCCGGGCAAACGGACGACCAAACCGGCGTTCTGATTCGGTGTTCAGCCAGGCCAGGCCGCCCCGCAACTTCACCAGTGATTCCCGGTTGTCGTCATAGGGTGCGCTGGCCCATTCGTCGATGTACCCCGGGACGCCGACGGCACTGGCGCTCGGGCTGTGGCCGTCGGCGGGGATGATCGTGTCGCAGAGTGCCGCCAGGGTGACCAGTTCTCCATCCAGCAGTTTCCGGGGCCACCAGACCCGGGGCGTCACGAGGTTCGGGTCCGACGGTGTGCCGGCGGGACCGGTCCAGGCCGGTCCCTGGGTGGCGGCCGGGTCGGGCGCCTTGTCTCCGTCCGTCGGGGCGAGCGACGGCAGTGCGGCCGCCGCGCCGAGCACCTTGAGGGCGTGTCGACGATCCATCAGATGTTCCCCCGTTTCATTTCCGCGAGAATGTGGTCCGAGGTTCGCCACGCCAGGGCGAGAATTGAGATGGTGGGGTTCTTGTCGGCGTTCGAGACGAACGGGGCTCCGTCGCTGACAAAGAGGTTCTTGACGTCCCAGGCTTGGCAATGGGCGTTCAGCACGGACGTCCTGGCGTCATCTCCCATCCGCACGGTTCCCACTTCGTGGATGATCTGGCCGCCCTTGGCGATCACCTTGGTGCCGTCGGTCTCGAGCTTGCCCACCACTTTGCCGCCCATGGACTCGATCAGCTGGGCGAAGGTCTTCACCATGTGGGATGCCTGGTTGGTTTCGTGCCGGCTCCACTTCCAATGGAACCGGAGGACCGGAATGCCCCACTGGTCGACGACCGTGGGATCGAGATCGCAGTAGGAGTCGTCGTTCGGAATCATCTCGCCGCGGCCGTCGAAATACACGAACGATCCGTAGTAGCGGCGCGCCTCCTCCTTGAATCGCTTGCCGTAGGCGCCGTTGGTGTAGTCCTCGAGACCCCAGAAGATTCCGGCATCGGGCATGTCGCGGCCGCCGCCGAACTCGACATGGTATCCGCGGGCGAAGTCGAGCTTGCCCGCGCGCTGTTCCTGATATTGCCACCACGGTACGTACATGTGGAGCCGGGTCGTGCCTTCGTTGTTATGGGGCGGCAGATTTTCGAGCATCGGAATCTGTCCGCCGATGCCGGCCCCCACGGTATCCATCAACCCCTTGCCGACCAGTCCGTTGGTGTTGGCGATGCCGTTCGGAAACAGGGCCGATTTCGAGTTGAGCATGATGCGCGCGGTCTCGCAGGCGCTGGCCGCGAGCACCACAATGCGGGCTCTGACGTGCCGATCGGTCCGGGTTGTCTTGTCGACGTAGCTCACCCCGGTGGCGCGGCCGCGCTGGTCGAGGGTGACCTCCCGGACCATCGCGTTGGGAACGATGATGAGGTTGCCGGTGGCCAGGGCCGGGGGGAGCAGCACCGTGGTGGATTGGAAGTTCGCCCGAAGCGAACAGCCCCGGCCGCATCCGGTCGCGTAGATGCAGGCGAGGCGGGATCGCATGGACTGTCGGACCACGCGCTGCGCCAGCGGGTTGCCGGGAAACAGTTTCGCCGGCCAGTGATCGGCGTCCTGCATCCGCGTCAGCACGGCAATCGGGGCCGGGATCACCGGAATGCCGAGGGGCGCGGCATACTTCTTTGTCAGCAGCTCGAAGGCCCGGGGCTTGGGCGGCGGGAGCTGAGTCCCATGCCTGGAGACCGGGGTGTTTTCGAGGCTTTGATCGTGCGCATAGACCCCGATCAGGGCCTCGGTCTTGTCGTAATAGGGTTCGAGTTCGTCGTACGTCAGCGGCCAGTCGATGCCGAGGCCGTCGCGGGACCGCGGTTTGAAGTCGTAGGGCCCCATGCGGGGTGAAATCCGACCCCAGTGATTGGTTCTCCCGCCGAGCATCCGGGCCCGCCACCACATGAAGTCCGATCCCTCGGCCACCGTGTAGGGTTCACCCGGCACCCGCCAGCCGCCATCGACGGTCGCGTCGTAGAACCCAAACGGCTTGTCGACCGTGCCCTCGGACCGGAGGGGCGCGTCTTTTGGCAACTGGAACATCGGCGTTTCCCGGAGCGGGTCGTAATTCCGGCCGGCCTCGAGAAGCAGCACCTTGAGCCCGTTCACGGCCAGCTGGAACGCCGCCATGCCGCCGCCGGCCCCGGAGCCGACCACGATCGCATCGTACTGAACCCGCTTCGTCTGGGTATTGCTCATTTCGCAAGTTGCCTCGTGGCCCGTGGTGGTGGCAAGCGTTACCCGCTGATCGGTTGGCCCGCGACTCCAAGGAAGCGGTCTGCCAGTGTTTCCATCCGGTCGTCCTGTTCGTCGATTGCTTCGAGGCGGAGCCGGCGGATCTCGCGCACGAGCCGGGGATCGCCCCAGGTGTATCCGGTCGCCTCCTCGGCGCTCGGGGTCTCGGCCCGGTTGGCCGCCTGGAGCAAGGCCCGCGCGGACGCGAGGGGAAATCCCGGGTCGTCCGGGGGCGGAAGCGGGTAGCGCGGGGCCGCCCCGTCACTGTCTTCCTTCACGAATGCCCGAGACATTCCGGCACCTAGCATTGAGTCAGGATGTAACGTAGCCTCAGGGCGTCAACCTGCCACGGGTATCCATGCCGACTTCGTTTCGCGTCCTTGCATTGCTACTGGCCCTTCCGGCGACCACGGTCGTGGGTCAGCGTCAGCGACTTCAATTTGGGGCCATCGTCACGGGTACCGGGGAGGTCATCCGACCTGGTACGATCACCGTGGAAGGAGACCGGATTGTGGAGGTCGCCCGGGGCCGGGTGGGCGCGGCGGCCGGTGAGGTCGTTCACGATCTTCGCGGATTTACGGCGGTGCCTGGTCTGATCGACCTCCACGTGCACATGACCTACTACTGGGACCAGAAGCCGGGCACCAAACCCTGGGATCAGCTGGGTCAGCGACCGTCGCCGACCCTGCTGGTTCTCGCCCGTGACAATCTCCAGCGCACCCTCGAATCCGGGGTGACGACGGTTCGAGACCTGTACGCCGCCGACCGGACGGGCGTCTACCTTCGCGATCTGATTGCCGCCGGACATATCGTCGGCCCGCGGATGTTCGTCGCTGGCTGCGGGTTGGTCATGCAGCCGGACGGGAAGTTCTGTGGCGCAACCGGTCACGGGGCTCAGGCTGTGGCGCAGGCGGCCAAGGAGCAAATCGACCAGGGCGCCGATCTCATCAAAGTGTTTGGCTCGACCGGAAGCGCGGATGATCTGAGCGGCACGCCGACCTTCACGTTTGATGAACTCAAGGCCGTGGTGGATCAGGCCCACGCCCTCGGCCGTCGGGTGACCGTCCATTCCTACGGGCCGGTTGCGGCGCGAGATGCCGTACTCGCCGGGGCCGAGTCAATCGAACATGCGGTGGACCTGGACGACGATACCCTGGCGGAAATGGCGCGTCGCGGGACGTTCTACGTACCAACGATCGACCACAATCGATACTATGCCGATCACCGGTTGGAGTTCGGCTATACCGAGGCGAACGCCCGCGACCTGATGGCCTTTGTGGCTCGGAACCTGGAGACGACCCGGCGCGCGGTTCTGGCGGGGGTCAGGATCGGGATGGGGTCGGACGCGGTCTTCACGGGCTTCGGCGAAAACACACTCGAACTGGAGTGGCTTATCAAGGCGGGGATGACGCCGGTCCAGGCGCTGGCCACCGCGACCACGAATGCCGCAGCCGTTCTTGGCCAGGAGCGCTCGCTTGGCCAGATCGCGCCCGGCTACTTTGCGGATGTGGTGGCGGTCGTGGGGGATCCGACCGTGGACATCGCCGCCGTGACCCGCAGAGTTCGCTGGGTCATGAAGGGCGGCGCGGTCGTCGTTGACCGCACCGGACGGCACTGAACCTCAGGGAAGGGAGCGATGCTGGTGACCGAGATCGGTACCTGTCCGACCAAAGCGCTGATCGGCGGCGATTGGGTTGCCACCGGTTCGACATTTCCGGTGATCAACCCATACACCGGAGCCGTGCTGGCGCAGGTGGCCGACTGCGGCGAGGCCGAGGCTTGGCGGGCGGCCGATGCTTCAGTCGCCGCCTTTGGGCGGTGGCGGAAGACCACGGCGTATGAGCGGGCCGCGATCCTTCGACGGTGGAACGATCTGGTGCTCGCCAACCAGGACCAGCTGGCGCGATTGATGGCGCTGGAAATGGGTAAGCCGATCGTGGAGGCCCGGGGCGAAGTGCGATACACCGCTTCCTTCATCGAGTTCTACGCCGAGGAAGCCAAACGGGTGTATGGCGAAACCATCCCGAGCCAGTTTGCCAACAAGCGCCTGTTCACGCTGAAGCAGCCGGTCGGCCCGGCGCTGGCGGTCACGCCCTGGAATTTCCCGGCCGCGATGATCACCCGGAAGGCGGCGCCGGCGTTGGCGGCCGGGTGCACCATGATCGTCAAACCGGCCGAGCAGTCGCCCCTGACGGCGCTCCGGGTGGCGGAACTCTGGCTCGAAGCCGGCGGCCCCCCGGGGACGTTGCAGGTCCTGCCCTGCGCTGATCCGGTACCGGTGGCGTCCGTGCTCCTCGCGGATGACCGGATCCGGAAGCTGTCGTTTACCGGCAGCACCGATGTCGGGAAGCGGCTCTATGCCCAGACCAGCCGGACGATGAAACGTCTGTCTCTTGAGCTGGGTGGCCATGCACCGTTCCTGGTGTTCGGGGATGCGGACCTGACGCGAGCGGCCCGGGATGTGGCCGCGTCGAAATTCCGCAACAGCGGGCAGACCTGCGTCTGCACCAACCGGATCTACGTCCACGAATCGGTGTACGACCGTTTCCTGGAGCAGTTCATGCCGTTGGTGGCCGGCCTCAGGACCGGCGATCCGCTGGACGAAGCGACCCAGATCGGGCCGCTGGTGGACGGCGATGTGTTCGCCAAGGTCCAAAGCCACGTGGACGATGCGTTGAGCAAGGGCGCCCGGGCTCTGGTGGGCGGCAAGGCCGGCGTGGGGACGATGTTCCAGCCAACCGTGCTCGGAGACGTGGCTTCGGGGATGCGGATTCTTGGCGAAGAGACGTTCGGCCCGGTGGCGCCGGTGATGCGGTTTGGAGACGAGCAGGATGTCATCCGCCAGGCGAACGACTCGCCGGTCGGGTTGGCAGCGTACCTGTGGACTCGTGATCTGAGCCGGGCGTTTCGGGTGGCGGAAGCCTTGGAGTACGGCATCGTTGGAATCAACGACGGCGTGCCCTCGACGGCTCAGGCACCGTTCGGCGGGGTCAAACACTCCGGCCTTGGCCGCGAGGGCGGCAAATGGGGTATCGACGAATATCTCGACATGAAGTACGTGTCGATGACGATCGACGAGGCGTGATCAGCCGGTCGGGGTTTCGGCCTTGCCGGGCTTGATCGCGCCAAGCAGCGCCAGGCCAATCGTCATCCAGATCAGCTCGCGGGCCCGGGTCAGGATGGCGGCCTGGGCTCCCATGGCCGGATCCAGGCCGACGATGGTGAACATGCCATACAGGACCACTTCTCTAGTCCCCAATTCATACGGCACGAACGCCGCGACGTTGACGAACAGCGACGAAAAAGCGCCAATCGCGAGCGCGGCAAACGGCCGAAATCCTCCGCCCTGGGCCCAGAGGATGAAGATGAACTCCGCCATGCTGAGTGCCCGAGCTACCATCTCGACTGCCAGAGCTTTTCGGAACGCCCCGGGTCGCTCGCGACAGGTGTCGGTAAAGTGGCGGTCGATCTCCTCCAGCCGCGCCGCCGTCGGGAGCAACGGGCGGCTTAACCGGCCGATCAGCGGGATCCGGCCGACCAGCGCCACGAGATCGACCAGGAGACCGTCGCGGTGGCGACCGAGCAGGAACCAGACGATCAGGCCGACGATGACGGCCAGCACCGTCAGGCCGATGCGGATCGCCGGGGTGGCCGGAAACAGCACGAAAGCCGGCACGATCGCCAGCAGGTTCACCAGCAGGTGACTGACGGTATGGAGAAGCCGGAAGGCGATGACGGACCCCGCCGCCCGGGACCCGCCGATGATCGATGATGCCAGGGCCGCCTTGACGGGCTCGCCGCCGAAACTGACGAGCGGCGTGGCGTAGTTCAGGGCGAAACCGCCGACGCTGATCGCGTAGGCCTGGTCGAGCGGAATAGGTGGGGCGTCGGCCGGCACCAGCAGGCGCCAGGCCAGGGTATTGCCGAGGTAAACGAGACCCCAGAGCGGGACGATGATCGGCACAACCCACCAGGTGGCCCGGATCCCGGCCCACAGGGCTGCAGGCCCGCTGTGCCAGATGACGAAAGCGGCGAGGGCGAAGCCGATGGCCAATAACGCGACCCGGTTACGCCGGGACATTGCCCCAGCCCGTCAGAGGGGAATCCGGCTGGCTCCCTGATGCGAGAGGTACGCGGCTTCGAGAACCCGAGTGACTCGGCCGATGTCGGCCAGGCTTGGGTCGAGGTCCCCCGTGTCGATGGCTGCGGCAAATTCCTGAAACAGCTTCACGAACCAGCGGTAGTAGCTCCGCTTGTCGAGTTCGGGGGTGAAGTCCACCGTTTCTTCCCCCCGCCGTCCGGTACGCCGCAAAATGCCGCCGGTCCACTCGATGCAGCCATCCTCGCCGATGAAACGGATCCTGGTGTCGCGCCGGTCTGCCGCCCATGTCAGGAAGAAAGTGCCCAACCGGTCGCCAAAATCAAGGAGCAACTGGGCCGTGTCCTCGACGTCGTAGGCGTGATGGCGGAGAGTACCGCTCCAGCTCTGGACCGCCTTGGGCATGCCGGCGACGTCGAGAAGCTGGTAGATGAGGTGGGTTCCGTGGTCGACCAGGATGCCCCCGCCGCTCTGGTCTCTTTGCGCCCTCCAGGGCACGGCGCCGGAATCAGCCCCCCCGTCCGCCGCCAGCCGGTAGACGTGAAATTCGGCAAGGTGCCATCGGCCGATCACGCCTTCGTCGAGCCAGCGCCGGAGCTGCTGCCAGGCCGGGTTGAACCGGTACTGATGGCAGGGCATCAGCACTCGGCGGCCGGCCCGGGCCAGGCCGCCCAGCTCGTCGGCCTCGGCGACGGTCAGGGCCACCGGCTTTTCACAGATCACATGACTCCCGCGGTTGAGGGCGGCGCGGACCAACGCGACGTGCGTTCCGGTTGGGGTGCAGATGTCGACGAAATCCGGGGAGACCGAATCGATGGCGGCCTCAAGGGTCTGGAAATGGGGCAGATTCCCGAGCCCGTCGGCCGTACTCGGATCGACCGTGCCCACCAGGGTGAGGCGACCGGCCGTCGCCGGATCAGCGAAGGCGGGGAGGTGCGACTGACGGGCGATGTTGCCGAGCCCGACGAGGATACCCCGGTGGGTCACCCGGCCGCTCCCGCCGCTCGAACGGCCGAGGGTGTCCCACTTTGCGCGAGAGCCCGGGCCTGCCGCTCGTGCCCGCCCAGGATCCAGACCAGGGCGAGGTTGAGCGGGACGACCGTCGCCCAGAGAAACCAGGTCGGATTACGGGCCACGATGCTCAGGGCCAGCAACGGGAAGCGGATGTTGGTGCCGATGAGCACCAGCCGCCCGATCCAGCGGTGCTGACTCGTTACCCACAGAGCGGCCAGCCCGGGGGTCGGGGTGAGCCGCTGCTGCCGGACCAGGGCGGCCGAAGCCCGACACCAGCGCACCTGCCCGGTGACGTACCCCCGGTAGATCGCGAACTGCAGGCGGTCAATCCACGCGGTCCGGCCATTCTCGGGAAGATCTTCGGGGAGGTCGAGCTCCGTTTTGTCGCCCTGGAGCCAGAGAAAGACCTGGCGGGTGAAATCGGCGACCTTGGCGTGGACTGACTGGCTATACCCGCCTGCGAGGATCAGAAGCCCGGCGGAGAGCGGGCTCATCCCCTCCCCCGTCAGCCGGGCGGCGAGGATCAGGTAGAGCCAGGCGAACCGGACCGTGTCGGAAATGCCGTCGAGAATCCGCCCCCACCGGCTGGATGTGCCCCGAAGGCGCGCCAGTTGGCCGTCCGCGCTGTCCAGGATGTCTGAAAAAACCAGCAGGCCGAGCCCAAGCCAGTTCAGGCTCGAGGAGGCCGGATAGAACAGCCCGGCGCCGATCAGGCCGACCGCCATGCCGGCGAGGGTTACCTGATCGGCCGACACGGCCGTAACACGGAGCGCTCCGGCAAGGCGGAGGCCCAGGGGCCGGAAGAACCGGAGGTCGAGCCACTCCTCGACCTCCGCGCCCTTATGCGCCAAGCTGTTCGGCGGCGCCACGCAAGACCTCTTTCATCCGGGCCAGCGCCTCCATGGCATCCTCTTCCTTGATGACCAGGGGCGGGTTGATCCGGACCTCGGGGTTGTAGATCATCGCGAGAACTCCGCGGGCCAGGAGGGCGTCGAAGATCTGACGAGTGACCCTCTTGTCGAGCAATTCCCGGGTGACCGGATGGACCAGATCCATCCCGATCATCAGACCCCGTCCCCGGACCGCGGCGACGATCGGAATCTCGTGCTGCCAACTCGTCATCTCGGCCCGCATCAAGTCGCCAAGGCGGCGCGAATGCTCCGCCAGTCCCTCGTCGCGGATGATCGAAATTGCGGCGAGGGCCGCCGCCGCCGCAAGCGGGTTGCCGCCGTAGCTCGAGGAGCTGCCGCTCGGATTGGACCACGGCTTGGCGGACGCGAGCCCTTCGCGGACAATCACACCGCTCATCGGGAAGCCCCCCCCGAATCCCTTGCCGACGGTCAGGATGTCCGGCACGATGCCGTCGTGCTCAATCGCGAACATCGTCCCGGTCCGCCCGAAGCCCGTGATCATCTCGTCGGCGATCAACACGGCACCCAGTTCGTCCGCCAGGCGCCGGAGTGCTTTGAGGTAACCGGGGGGTGGCACCACGTTGCCGGCCGTTCCCTGGATCGGTTCCACGATGATCGCGGCGACGTCGTTGGTCGTTTCGAGCTCGATCTTCCGGCGCAGGAAGTCGACGCAATGCCACTCGCAGCTCGGGAAGGACTTGCCGAAGGCGCAGTGACTGCAACTGGCATAGGGGCTGGAGTACGAGCCCGGCATGAGCGGGCCCAGGGCGTGCTTGAAGTTGCTCCCGAGCAACGGGAGCACGCCGCCGGTCTTGCCGTGGAACCCGCCCCAGAAGCCGATCACCTCGGTCTTTCCGGTGATCGATTTCGCCAGCCGGAGGGCAGCCTCGACCGCCTCGGCGCCGCTCGAGTAGAACTGCGTGCGGTTGAGGTCGCCCGGCGTGATCTCGGCGATCAGCTTGACCAGCTCGGCCCGGTGCGCCGTGGCAAAACTGCCGACGTGGATCTTCGCGACCTGCTCCTGGATCGCCTTGACATACCTCGGATGCGCGTAGCCGATGCCCGCCACGCAGACTCCCGCCAGCAGATCGATGTACCGATTGCCGTCCGCATCGAAGAGAAAGGCGCCTTCGCCTCGATCGAACGAGATTCGGGA
>JANXXJ010000224.1 GCA_025350665.1 Gemmatimonadota bacterium
AAAGATGCCGGCGGAGTCCACGCTCGCGGTGCCCTGCAGCCCCAGGCTCGCGGCAGGCCCGATCGCGACGATGATGGAATCGCCCCCCGCTCCGCTCGGGCTGATGGCGGTGCGGGTCACCTTGCGGAGCGAGTCGAGTACGAGCCGGAGGACGCCGCCCTCCCGATCGGTCCGACTGGTCACCAGCCCGGTTGCCCCACTGTACCCAAACGAGACCGCGTTGCTGGCAGGATCCGCAATCGACGTCACCGGGCCGCCGCTGAAATTGACCGTCGTCACCCGGGGTGGTGCCGCCCCGTCGGTGATCGTCATCTGGCCAGCCGGATAAGCGAACGCAAAGGTTTCGGTCGTTCCCCCTGCTGGAATCGGAAGGGTAATGGTCTGGAGGCGGCCTGAGCCGTCGTACCCGAACTGAGTCACGTAGCCCAGCCGATTGATTGTCCGGAGATGCCGACCGGTGGCGGAATCGAAGACCACTTTGAGGCCACCGGGCAGTCGCCGGGTGAACTCCCGGACGGGACCATTGCTCGCCAGGGTCAAGCTGTCGAGAAACGACACGGCCGGCGTCTGCCCCCGCCACAGCGTCGTGGTGATCTTGGTGAACCGTCGGGTGCTCCCATCGCCACCGATCCAGAGGAAATCATTGCTCCCAGCGATCGGCAGGACCTGTTCCAGGCCGGCCACCCACCACCCTTGGCCGTAGGGACTGGTTTTCCGGTTGATGACGGCCAGGTCGGCGGCCACGGTGGTCGTAAAGGAGCTTCCCCCGTTGTACTTGTCCGTCACGTCGAGCGTGTACGCCACCAGGCCGGTGGCCGGCGCGGCGGTGGTATCCCGGACCCGAATGATCCGGCTGGTCCCACCCACCGTCCATTGGGTGCCGGGCCAGGCCCCCCGTCCCACCTGCACACCGGCCCGACGCAGCGTGCCGATCACCGAATCCGGGCGGGTCACCTGCGAGGAAATACCGACCACGGCCGACGCCGAGGGGGTTGGCTCGGCGTTGTGGCTATCATGTTGTGAGAGAACGTGATAGACGGACTGGTCGTTCGCCGAAGCAAGGACGATGGCCAGTCCGTTCTGCCTCATCGCGGTTGCGGGGACGGACTGGGGGAACCCACCTCCCCTGCCCCCACCCTCCCTTCCGTCGGCCTCGCCTCGTAGGCCCCCCTTCTTTTGGTTGCAGGTTTGGCCGACCCCCACCCGGCTTTCTTCTAAGATTGGCAATGGGCTCCGTCTAAGGGACGAGCTGCTACGCTACCCCCCTACGGCTGCCTTCGACCAGCATCTCACGGCGCTGGAAATTGAACTCCGCGACCATTTGATTAATGGAGTCCTCATCTGGCCGTTAGTCGCCGTTAACGACCGTTCCGGTTATCGTTCGCCAAGCGCAAGGCCTTCCATGGTCGCATGCGGCTCACTTCGGTTGGGACGGGCGGTTCGGAATCATGGGCGGGTTCATCCGGCGGGCGGTTCTTGTTCTCATGGGGGTGGCGTTCATCGCCACGCCTCTGATGGCGCGCGAGTCCGGATCCAGTCACCGCTGCCAGATGCAGGGCCCGAATAGCGGGTCCGGCCAGCACGCTTCGCCGGCTCCATCAGGCCGTGAGCACCCGGCGCCCTGTCAGGATTGCTCCGCTCCGACCTGTCACACCGCGAACCACTGCCCCGACTCATTGGCCGGACTTCCGACCATCGATGCCGGTTCCATTCCGCTGGCCCGTCGAGGCCGGATTCCGGTCACCGCCGAGCCACAACTCCGCTCCATCATCTCCTCACCGCCGACCCGCCCTCCGCTCAGGCTCAGCTGAATCGAGCGGCCGGATCACCAGGATCCCGGCCTCGGTCCCGAGCACCAGAGGAGTGGCCCATGCTGTCGCTGGTCCCGATTCTCATGATCGGTTCGTCGGCCCCGTCCGGCCCCGACACCGTCCGTACCCGTTGGACCTTGACCGAGTATCTCGCGCTGGTGGAAGCGACCAATCCTGAGATGGTCGCCGCCCGCGAACGGGCCAACGCCGCCAACGCGAAGATCGGTCCAGCCAGCCGGCCGGCTGATCCGATGGTCGAACTGGGGCTGATGAATCGCTCGCTGCCGCGATTCGGTCGGAGCGCGCCGGTGGCGATGGATCAGATCCGGATCGCGCAGACGGTGCCGGCTCCGGGGAAGCTGGGCGCATCCACGGGAGCAGCGCGGGAACGAGCGGGTGCGGAAGCGGCGCTGGTTGGAGAAGTCGGGGCGGTGTTGCGTTGGCGGGCAACCGAGCTCGCGGTCGAACTCGATCGGGTCGACCGGACGCTCGCATTGCTCCGTCAGTCGGTCCCGGTGCTGCGAGGGCTCGAGGACGTCGCCCGGACCCGGTATTCGGTGGGCCAGGGCCAGCAGGCCGATGTGCTGCGGGCCCAACTGGAATCGGCCCGGCTGGCCGAGGAGCTGATGGTGCTCGAGGCCGGCCGGCGGGCGACGGTGGTCCGGCTCAATACCATGGGACGCCGAGCGCCGTCGATGCCGATCGAGGCTGTCGTACTCCCGGCCGTCGGAGACTCGATCCCGGCCTTCGCACTTCTCGTTGAACAGGCCGGCAGAGACCGGCCTCTCCTGCGGGCCCGACGCGGGGCTCGGCAAGCGGCTGCCTTCGACCGGCGGCGCTCCGAGCTCGACCGGTGGCCGGACCTGGAAGTCGGGCTGGCCTACGGCCAGCAGCCGATGTTCGGCGGATCGGGGACCGATCGGATGCTGTCGATCACGGTGGGTGCGACGCTGCCGGTCTGGTCCGGTAGTCGCCAGCGGCAGCTGCGTCACGAGGCCGAGGCGATGGAGCGGATGGCCATCGCCGACATCGAGGCGGTCAGTGCCGAAACGCAGGGCCGGTTAGGCGAGCTGGCAGCTCAGAGCGATCGGGACAGCCGCCTCACGGCGCTTTACCTGGCCACGGTGCTGCCCGAGACTCGCGTCGCGGCGGCCGCGGCCTTGTCCGGGTACCGGACCGGCGGGCTGGATTTCGAGGCGACGTTGGCCGGTCAGCTGGCGGTTATCCGGGCCGACGTCGAGGTCGTCCGCCTCGGTGCCGAGCGGATCCGGGCTCTGGCCGAGATCGAGTACCTCACTTCCATTCCTCTGATTTCTGCGGGAGGTTCCCGATGACTACGCCGTCTCCCTTCCGCCCGGCCCGGTTTCACCGGGGACTCGGGATCGCGTTGATCGCCGTTGCCGCGGTGGCGGCCATCCTGATGGTCGTTCGTTTGAGCGGCCGGCCGGTGGCTCCTCCCCGCGGTGGTCACGACATGGCCGCGATGGCCGGGGCCGGCGCCGACAGCGCCCGAACGGTCACGTTAGGTGGCGACGCGCAGCGACTGATCGGGGTGACGTTTGCCCCGGTGGCCCGGGTCGCGCTGGCCCGGCGGGTCCGGACCGTCGGCATCGTGAGTTACGATGAATCCCGGCTCACGACCGTCACCACCAAGGTCGAAGGATTTGTCGAGCGCCTCTGGGTCGATTTTACCGGGGACCGCGTCGCCCGAGGCCAGGTCTTGCTGGACCTGTATGCGCCGGCGGTCGTCGCCACTCAGGAGGAGTTGCTGTTGGGCCACCGACTCGCCCGCGAGGTCGCGGCGGGAACCGCCGAGGCCCGCCAGTCGGCCGCTGATCTGATCGCGGCGTCCCGCCGGCGGCTCGAGTACTGGGATGTGCCGCCGGAGACGATAGCCCGGGGCGAGCAGGCCGGGATTCCGGAGCGCACGTTTCCGCTCCGCTCTGCGGCGGCCGGGTTTGCGATCGAGAAGTCGGTCGTCGCCGGGCAGCGGGTCATGCCCGGCGAGCCCCTGTACCGGCTGGCGGATCTTCGGAGCGTGTGGGTCGAGGGCGAGATTTATGAACGTGATCTCGGCGCGGTTCGTCTTGGCGATCCGGCCGAAGCTCGTTTCACCGCTCTCGCCGGCGTGACCCGTCGGGGCAAGGTCGCCTACCTCTATCCGACTGTCGATGCCGACACCCGAACGTCGCGGGTCAGGATCGAACTCACCAACGCCGATCTCGCCCTCCGCCCCGGCATGTATGCGACACTCGAGATTACCGGGCCAGCCCAACCGACGCTGACGATTCCCCGGTCGGCCGCGCTGGTCACGGGCCAACGCACGCTGGTGTTCCTGAAGCGGCGGGACGGCCGGTTCGAACCCCGTGAGGTCACGCTGGGCTCCCCCGATGACGACCGATATCCGGTGCTGGCCGGCCTGGCGGCCGGCGACACCGTGGTCGCCTCGGGCACGTTCCTGCTCGATGCCGAGTCGAATCTCGGGACCGTGATAGGCGGGATGGGCGGGATGCCCGGCATGGACATGGCGCCGGCCAAGCCGTCCGTGGTGCCGTCCCCCGCCACCCACCAGCACCGGTAACCGGCCATGCTCGAACGACTCATTCGCTGGTCGGTCGCCAATCGGGTCCTGGTGGCGTTAGGTGTGGTCGCCGTGGTCCTGGCGGGGGTGGTCGCCGTCCGCCGGACTCCCCTCGAGGCCCTCCCGGACCTGAGCGATGTACAGGTCATCGTGCAGGCGGAGTACCCGGAGCAGGCCCCGCGGATCGTGGAGGATCAGGTCACCTATCCGATCGCGGCCGAGATGCTCAAGGTGCCTGGCTCCCGAGCGGTGCGGGGCTATTCGTTCTTCGGGATCTCCTTCGTGTACGTCCTGTTCGCCGACGGCACCGATCTCTACTGGGCTCGCTCGCGGGTCCTCGAGACGCTCGGCGGCCTGACGGCGCGGCTCCCGGCCGCCGTGAGCCCGACGCTGGGTCCCGACGCCACCGGACTCGGCTGGGTCTACCAGTATTCGATCGAGGACACCACCGGACGCCTGGATCTGGCCCAGCTCCGCGGGGTTCAGGACTGGCAGATCCGCTTCGCACTCACGGCGGTGCCAGGGGTCGCGGAAGTCGCGGCGATCGGTGGGTTCGAGAAGCAGTATCAGGTCGATCTCGATCCGGCGAGGCTCCAGGCTTACGGGGTCTCGATCGGCCGGGTGATGGACGCCATCCGCAACGCGAACTCCGATGTGGGCGCGATGGTGATCGAGATGGCGGAACGCGAGTACATGATTCGCGGGCTCGGCTATCTCAAGTCGATGGCCGACATCGAGAACGTCGTGGTGGCGGCCACATCAACCGGCACGCCGGTGCGGGTCGCCGAACTGGGGCGGGTGACCGTCGGGCCGGCGGTGCGACGCGGTGTGGCCGATCTCGACGGCCGCGGTGACGCGGTCGGCGGGATCGTCGTCATGCGTTCGGGGGAGAACGCCCGGGAGACCATCAAGCGGGTCAAGGCGAGGCTGGCCGACGTGGCGCCGACGCTGCCGGCCGGCGTGGTGGTGCGCCCGGTGTACGACCGGAGCGAACTGATCGACCGCTCGATCCGCAACCTGGTGGTGAAGCTGGTCGAGGAGAGCGTCGTGGTTGCGATGGTGTGCCTCCTGTTCCTGGCTCATCTCCGGTCCGCCCTGGTGGCCGTCGTCACCTTGCCGCTTGGCATCCTGATCGCCTTCCTGCTGATGCGGGGGGCCTCGGTCGGGTCCGACATCATGTCCCTCGGCGGCATTGCGATCGCGATCGGCGCCATGATCGATGCGGCGATCGTCATGATCGAGAATCTCCACAAGCACCTCGAGCGTCGGCTGGTCGCCAAGGGAGCGGTGGACCAGGACGGCAGGCTCGATACCGGCCGCCTGTCTGCCGAGGAGCGGTGGGCCGCAGTGGTTGGTGCCAGCGTCGAGGTCGGCCCGGCCCTCTTCTTCTCACTGCTGGTGATCACAGTGTCGTTCATCCCGGTGTTTGCGCTCGAGGGGCAGGAGGGCCGCCTGTTTCGTCCCCTCGCGTTCACCAAGACCTTCTCGATGGCGGCGGCCAGCCTGCTGGCAGTGACCGTGGTCCCGGCGGCCATGGGGCTCTTCGTCCGCGGCCGGATCCGGCGGGAGTCAGCAAATCCGCTCAATCGGTGGCTGGTCGCCGCCTATCGTCCGGTCATTCAGTTCGCCCTGACGCATCGGGTCGGCGTGATCGCCGGCGGGATGCTGGTCTTGCTCCTCACCTGGATTCCGTGGAGTCGGCTTGGCAGCGAATTCATGCCGCCCCTCGACGAGGGCACCGTGCTGTTCATGCCGACGACGTTGCCGGGCATCAGCATCGCGAGGGCGCGGGAGATCCTGCGGATCCAGGATGCGGCACTCAAACGGTTTCCGGAGGTGGAACGGGTCTGGGGCAAGGCGGGCCGGGCCAACACCGCGACCGATCCGGCCGGCCTCGACATGTTCGAGACGGTCATCACCCTCAAACCCGAGGCTGATTGGCGCCAGGGCATGACCATGGACCGCCTGATCGCCGCGATGGACAGCGCAGCGCGGATGCCGGGTGTCACCAATGCCTGGACGATGCCGATCAAGGGGCGGATCGACATGCTGGCCACGGGCATCAGGACCCCGGTCGGCATCAAGATCTTCGGTCCGGATCTTCCGACTCTCGAGCGCTTGGGTCGGGAGATCGAGCAGGTGGTCCGGATGGTCCCCGGCACGCGGAGTGTCTTCGCCGAGCGGGCCCAGTCGGGGTACTACCTCGACATTGATATCGACCGGTCGGCCGCGGCGCGGCATGGGCTCAACGTGGGCGACGTTCAGCAGGTGATCGCCACGGCCGTCGGCGGGATGACCATTACGCAGACGGTGGAGGGCCGAGAGCGCTATGGTGTACGGCTCCGGTACCCTCAAGAGCTTCGGGATACACCGGAGCGACTGGCGAACGTACTGGTCCCGACGGCGCATGATCAGAGCGGAGGCCGGGCTGGTCGTGGCGCCACGATGGGGGTGTCCGGCCGGTCAGGCGGATCCGGGACCAACGGCGCATTCGTCCCGTTGGGGCAGGTGGCCACCATTCGCCAGACCAGCGGGCCGATGGTGGTCCGGACCGAAGGGGCCGTGCCGACGGCGTGGGTCTATGTCGACGTCGCCGGCCGGGATATTGGCGGTTACGTGGCCGAGGCCCAGCAGATGGTTGAGAGTTCGGTGACGCTGCCGGCGGGGTACCGGCTGGAGTGGAGCGGGCAGTACGAGTACCTGGTGCGGGCCCGGAAGACGATGCAGGTCGTGGTGCCCGCCACGCTGCTGGTGATCTTCCTGCTTCTCTATCTCAATTTCCGGAATGTCGGAGAGACCCTCTTGGTGATGGCCTCGCTGCCGTTCGCGCTGATCGGCGGCGTCTGGATGGTCTGGGCGTTAGGCTACAACTGGTCGGTTGCCGTGGCGGTCGGCTTCATCGCGCTGGCCGGGGTGGCGGCGGAGACGGGCGTCGTGATGCTGCTCTATCTCGACCAGGCGTGGAAGGAACGGGGCCGCGGTGGCCGGCAACCGACGCTGGCTGATCTTCGTGATGCCATCGTCGAGGGCGCCGTCGAGCGGGTTCGGCCCAAGATGATGACCGTGGTCGCCGTGGTGGCCGGCCTGGCGCCGATCCTGTGGGGCTCAGGTACTGGCGCCAGCGTGATGAAGCGGATCGCGGCGCCGATGGTGGGGGGGATGCTGACCAGCGCCGTTCTCACCCTGGCGGTCATCCCGGCGGTCTATGCCCTGTGGCGCGAGCGCGGTGTGCGCATCGGGGACTGACTAGCTTCCGCGGTGGAGGTGCCGCATGGAATGGAACGTCCCGGGGCGTCCGGTGCTTGAGCCATGGTCTTCGGGTCTCCGGCCGAACCCGCAGGTTGAGTGCGGTCGGGCTCTTCTCTTTCATGCCGCCAGGCTCGGCCAGGAACCCAACACCCTATGGCGCGGGGTGCCATGCCGGCGCCTGGAGCCCCGTACTGTACCCGAGAGGCAATCGCTGCCCGGTTGTCACGTTGATCAGTTCCAGCTGGCCCTCCAGGCGATAGAGGAGCCAGGCCTGGTCGGGCGACCAGCTGGGCCGGCCGAATACGGGGGCTGGCCCCAAGGTTCGCCGACCGGAACCGTCGGCGTTCATTACCGTGAGCGCAGCGCCGCCGGCGGCAATCAACGATCCGTCCGGCGACCACTCCCCGGCTGAACTCGCCATGCCTAACGGCATGAACTGGCCAGTTATGCGGTCGACCAGCATGAGACCGTCGCGATCGCTCGTTACGACGGCCTTGGTCCCGTCGGGCGAAGGGGCTGGGTAGGCCAGCCTCACGCTACAGTCGGGCGGGCCTCCAGCAAGGGTCGCGCCCGACCCGTCCGCTCGGCTTGACCACAGCCAGGGGCACGCGGATGACGGATCGCGACCGACAAAGTACAGGCGCTGCCCGTCCCCCGACCGGTTCCCCCACAGTTCAGAGGTCGTCGGCCCAGCCGGGAAGAGCAGGCGTGGCGCCCCCCCGGCCGTGTCGGCCGCGTAGAGCCGCTCAAAGGTGAACTGTCCGTCGTGAAACAGGACGTCACGGCCATTCGTCGCCCAGGTGGGCAGTACCGGGAAATAGGGCGATGGAGCGGTCGCGGCGATCGTCTTGTATCCCGAACCATCCAGTTCGACCTTGACCACACCGGTTGGACTTCCGGGTACGGGGCTGACGTCGTAGGCTGCGATAGTTCCCCGTGGTGGCACGGTGACCCACGCGGTGTCGGTGAAGCCCGCCGCCTGAAGCACGATCATGGCGCGACCGATGGCCGAACCGGTGACGTGCCCAGAGGCGTCAAGGCTAATTGCCGGGCTCGTTGTGGCGTAGGAAACGGCGGGGGCCAGGTGATTGTGGAACCGGTCGACCAGCGCGGCGTTGACCGAATAGCCATTGCCCACGTACGCGGTGCTGTCGTGTGGGTGAACCAGGATACCGACCGGCGCTCCCGCGCTGATGGTGATGCGACCGGTGGCGGCATAGCCGAAGTCGGTCGCGGAAGCGGTGAACGTCGCGGGCCCGATTTCCTCCCCGGTATTGATGATGACAGGGAGGCGGCCGGTCGCGTCGGTGCGGGCGGTCAGGGTCCGAAACGCCTCCTGCCCTACGACGAAATAGATCCGGACACAGGCGGCTAACCCGCAATCAGTCCGGTCCGCCGGCTCGGCGGTCAGGGCGACGATCGCATTGGCCGCAAGCTGGTCGTTCGGGCCGCGCACCTCCAGTACGATCGGTTGGGCCAGGATGGTGTGAACGGTGTCTGACTGGTTGTCGCCCGAGACAATGCGGATGCCAGGAGGTGGGGGCGGGCTCGGAGATGCCGTCGCGCAAGCGGTAGCCGCTATCACGACCAACAAGCCCGGCGCCGCATTGCGAAGTCGCACGTACCGCTCCCGTCCGAGAGGTGAGGGCCACGGAAACGCCGGAGCCACCCCGAGTTTGATCAACGGCCTCCTCGGCCGTCCCTTTCAAGCTGGGAGGCAAGGGCCCCATTGGGCCTCGGTCGTCAGTAGTGGGCGCCAAAGCTAATGAGATGAAACGCCAGCGTCACCCAGAGGATGGACCCGGCCGCGAGTACCACCACCGCGCTCCACAGTTTCACGAACCGGCTACGCCACGCGCGCTGCAGGTTCCAGAGCGCGACCACCACGAGGCCAAAGCCGCCAATCGCACCACCGATCTCGAGCAGCCAGATCCGCCAGTCCATGGATCCGTCGTTGTCGACGAGCGGGATGAACTCCGCCAGCAGAGACATCCACCCCACGAGCGTGGCGAGCACCAGCCAGGAGAGCATGCCAACGAGGCGATTGAGGGTGAGGTCGCGGCCGGCAAACGCGAGGGTCGCGCCATGGCGACGCCGGGCGATTGCCCCGGCCGGCCAGGCCAACGCCGTGAGCAGGATGACGACGAGCGCCGCCAAGCATAGCGGCTGAAGCCACGCGGCCTCGCGGTACCATGGCACGCGGATCCGCACGTCGGTGGGATTGTCAATGCTCCAGCGCACGACCTTGCCGTTCTCCACGGTCGCGCCGAGGTGCTGGTGGCCGTGCGCTTCCTCCCATACGAACGGCGCGATCTCGATCCACGTGGCGGTCGCGCCGCCGGGGCCAGGCATCGACGGACGGCCATCCCGGTCGAGGCCGATTGTCGTCTGGCCCAGGAAGTTCGCGGCGTCGACAAAGTTCGAGAAAGAGCCTTCGCTGCTGAAATAGCTGCCGACCAGCATCCCGGCGTGTTCTTTGGCGGTCGGCAATTCCACCAGCGACGCCGTTGCAGTCGCAGGGAAATATCGGTCGCCGAATTGCTCAATCAACGTCCTGCGGATGCGGTCGACCGCAACCGCGCGGTTGGTGCCGATGCTGTTCATCGATATGTACAGGCCGATCTTCTGGCTGGGGAATAGCCACAGATCGCTGTGGAAATATAGTGCGTCGCCGGGATGGCCAATCGCGCTCAGGCCATTGACCCGCGTTTCAAGGAACCCCAGCGCCATGCGGTTGATGCCGGGCACCGCTGTATACGCGGGCGTCTGCATCAGCCGCGCCGTTTCGGGCCGCATGAGGCCGGCGCCCTGATTCAGATGGGCGATCATGAACTTCGCCAT
>JANXXJ010000061.1 GCA_025350665.1 Gemmatimonadota bacterium
CCAGACCGGAGCTAGCGTCCACTTCTACGGGATCGATACCGGGATTCTGTACACCCATTCCGATTTCGGCGGCCGCGCCTCCAAGGGCTTCGACGCCGGATGTCGTCCCCGACCCGCTGCAATCCAGAACCCGAACACCGACCAGTGTCATGCCTTTGGCCACGCCGTAGGTGCTGCCGGCCGCAGTCGATGCTGTGTGCGTGCCGTGCCCGTCACAGTCGACGGCCGCCCCGCCGACCGTGACGGCGTCGAAGCCCTTGGAGGCGCGGCCGCCGAAATCGGAATGGGTGTACAGAATCCCGGTATCGATCCCGTAGAAGTGGACGCCAGCTCCGGTCTGGGTATACGTATATGAGTTGGAAAGGGGAAGCGCCGCCTGGTCGATCCGGTCGAGGCCCCAGGACGGCGTCGGCGACTGAGTGATTTCCTTCCGCATCGGCTGGTCGGCCTCGATCAATTTGACCCTGGGGTCCCGACCGAGGTCCCTCACCTGTTGCTCCGTCAGGTCGGCCGCGAAGCCCTGCAGCGCGGCGGTGTAGCCGAACCGAGTCACGAACCCGAACCGCGACATCAGCGAATTGCTGAGCCCGGCTGGATTGACGGTGTTGTCCTGATAGACCACAATGTACGACTTGCGAGCGGAGAGATCCGGGGTTGCGGTTGGCGAGCCGGCCGGTGCGGTTGGCTCGGCGCTGCATCCCACCAGCAGGGACAGTCCAACGATCGCGGTTAGCCTGATGCGCATAGAGTTCCCTTGGGGAAAATTGGAAGCAGGGGCCGACGACCTCTCGACGGCCCGTCCAACGTAGCAATCGCCAGCCGGCGCCGAAAGACGGGTACCGGCGCAACATGTCCCTGCGCCGCAACGTCCGAAAATCGGACATGTCAGGGCTGGCGTCGGCTGGGCCGTCCCGTCACCCGGGCTGGCTGAACCGCGTCCTGCCCGAAACGCTGATTGATCCGATCGACGGCCTTCGACACCGCGCGGTCCCTCGGCGTCTCGAGGGCAGCCGCCGGGCCGGCGTCGGCGAGGAACGAGAGCTGGGCGGCTGACAGTAAGGGTTCGAACCGGGACAACCCGATGCCGATCAGCCGGGCCGGAACGTTCCGCCTTGACCGAAGGCTGCGATACAACTCGCGGCCGACCGAATAGATCGCGCGGTCAGTGTCGATCGGTTCGGCAACCGTGCGACTGGCCTGGCGGGTCTTGAAGTCGACGTCGCGAAGCTTGATGGTCACACATCGGGCGGCCAATCGGTTGGCCCGGAGTTCGGCGCCGAGACGGGTCGTAAGCCTCAGCAGTTCGGCCTCGATCGTCTCGGCGTCGGGAATGTCGCGCGCGAAGGTTTCCTCGCGACTCATCGATTTCGGCTCGGCGTCAGGCTCGACGGACGACCCGGCCCGGCCCCGGATTCGTTCGTGCAACCAGGACCCGGTCCGCGGGCCTAGCCAGGCCTCAAAATCACGTTGCTCGACTCGCAGGGCATCGTTCACCCACTCGAGCCCATAGCGGCCAAGCGTGGCCTGGAGACGCGGCCCGACTCCCGGGATGTCGGCAAGCCGATGGGTGGCGAGAAACTCGCCCTCCTCGCCCGGAGGTACGACAAGTACGCCGGTCCCATCCGTTCCGGGTCGGGGCTTGGCGCGCTCGGCCGCAAGCTTCGCCACGAGGCGGTTGGTCCCTCCGCCAATCGAAACTGTCAGCCCGGTGGCCCGATGGGCCGCCTGCCGAATCCGGAGCGACGTGTCGGCCAGGCTCTCCCCGCGGTAGACCATCTCCGTGCCGGTCAGGTCCAGGTAGAACTCGTCGATGCTGGCCGCTTCGACCACCGGGGCCCACAACGCGAGGGTCTCCGCGAGTTCCCGACCCTTTTGCCCACAGGACTGGCGCGGTACCGGAACGAACATCGCGTCAGGACAGAGGCGTGCCGCCGTGGCAATCGCCATCCCGGAGCGCACGCCGAAGGCTCGGACTTCGTAGGACGCCGAGCACACAACGCCGCGGCTCGTCGCACTGCCGCCGACCACCAGGAGGGGTGACCGTCCGGCCCCCTCGGGATCTTCCATGCGGGCCACGGCAACGAACATCGCGTCGCAATCGGCCAGCAGAATCCGGGGAACGGTCGCCATCGCCATTACCTGAAGTCGCGGTCCTCGAAACGGAGACCAACGGACCACGTGGTGCGGTCCACTTTGGGACCGAGGTCAGCGAACGTCGCGCTACGGCCGTCGGGTCGAATTGCCCTGACGGTGGTATTCCGATACAAGGGATAGAACCCGACACCGATCCGCGTTCCCGGGGCGACGGCGCAACCACAGCGAACGGCCCCGGCGAGGCCCGCGTTCACGACCAGATCGAGTGGACCGGACGTGAGGTTGGAGACGAGAGGTTCGAACAGGGGCACTCTGGTGTCGGCCAGACTCACCGCTCGCCGGGTAACCCCGCGCGTCGCGACGAACGCGATCTCCCCCTCGGGGATGAGGCCCATGGGCCGGCCGCTTGCGCTCAGCCGGGCGGCGCCACGCCAGGCGAGCCGTACAAAACCCGGTTCGGGCAGCGTTATCGACTCAACCCCCTTCGCCGACACTCGAACCGAGTCCCCGCCGGGCCTCGCCACCGTGATCGGCGAATCGAGCCGGTTGGATACCTCGACAACGGCTGCGCGGCCGGTCCACCACCAGGTGGCCCCGCCGGCACCGGCGAGGAGGATGGCGGCGAGGATCGCCCGCCGCCGGAACGGCGGTCGGCTGGTCTCCCCGGCGGTAACGGTTGATGCCGCCTGGCTCACCCGCTGCACCACCTGCTCGGCCGAGTGCGTCGGGCCGGGCGGCGCAAGCCGTCCAACGTTGATGGCGTTCACGACCTCGGCGGCCGACTGGAATCGGTCGACCGGCCGCTTGGCCAGACAGCGAACGATCACGTCCGACAGCCAGGTCGGAATCATGGCATCTCGATCGTGGGGCACGGGCACCGGGGCCGCGATGTGCTTGCCCACGATCTCCTGCGACGAATCGCCGTCGTAGGGCGGAGCTCCCGTCACCATCTGGAAGAGCATGGCCCCGAATGCGTAGAGATCACTCCGGGCATCAACCTCGTCCTGCCCCAAGGCCTGTTCCGGGCTCATGTATTGGGGGGTGCCCACCACGAAGCCGGTCTGGGTCTGGCCCCGCTGGCCGTCCAGCCGTTTGGCGATTCCGAAGTCAACCAACAGCGGCCGACCCGTGGCGCCATCAATCAGGACGTTGTCGGGCTTGATGTCCCGATGGAGCAACCCGGCGCTATGGGCGTAGCCGAGGGCCTCGAGCACAGGCAGCGCAATCTCGACGGCGCGACCGACCTCCAGCGCTCCGAAGGCTCGGAGTTGCTGGCCGAGCGTCTGGCCTTCGACATACGGCATCACGTAGTAGGTGAGGCCGCCGCGTTCGCCGACGAAATGAATCGGGAGGATGTTGGGATGGCTCAAACTGGCGAGGATCCGCGACTCCTCCTTGAATCGGGCGAGCATGCCGGGGGTCCAAGCCACGTCGGGACGGAGGACTTTGACGGCGAGCCGGCGGGCCAGGGTGCGGTCGAACACCTCGAACACCTCGGCGAAGCCTCCCCGCCCGACCAATCCACGAACCTCGTATCCGTCACCCAGTGCCAAGGCAAGCGAATGCGCCAGCTCCGCCGTTCGAACCGAGTCCGTAGACCCCGCCGCCCCCGGGTTCGTGCCGGACGGCGCGCCACACGCTGGACAGTACGCCGCCTCGGCGGGCAGCATGGCATGGCACTGAAGGCAGACGGGAGTGGCCACGGAACCTCGGCGAAGGCAGGAGGTTCTATGATAGTCGCCGCATCGACGGCTGGCCACCTATTGCGCTGTGCTTCAACGACTTGTAACTTGCTTGCTGTTCAGCAAGTAAGAGACATGCCGGTTGAGACCAAAGAACGAGAGCGCAATGCCACCCGGTCGAGGGAATTGATCCTCGACGCGGCCGAGCGCCTGTTCGCCGAGCATGGTTACGCGGGCACGAGCCTGAGCGACGTCGGCCGGGCGGCGGGGCTGTCTCGGGCGACGCCGGGGTATTTCTTCGGCTCGAAAGCAGACCTGCTTCGCGCCGTTCTGGAGCGGTGCTTCGAGGAGGTTCGCCGGGCGGTGCGGGAGGGCCGTGATCGGGCGCTGGCCAGCGGTCAGGCGCCTGAGGTGGTGCTGGCGGGCGCGGTGTCGGACTACTTCGACTTCGTGGCCGCCCGCCCCGCCTTCGTTCGGCTGATCCAGCGGGAGGCGTTGGGCGGGGGCGCGACGCTCGACGGCCTCCCCCTCGGCCTGGCGACCGGTCAGGAAATGATCGCCGCGCTGACCCAGGAACTCGGGCTCGAGGAGGCCGATCCCTCCGACGTCACCCACCTGCTCTTCAGTCTGATCGCGCTCTCCTGGTTCCCGCACATCCAGGGCGCCACGCTGGGCCGCGTGATCGGCCTCGATTCAACGGCGCCGGACTTCCTGGCCGAGCGGAAGCGGCACGTGACGGAACTTTTTTCGGGTTGGCTCGCCGCGCGACGGCGCGAAGCGGCCATTCGTTAGGCACTCACATCGGAAACATGATCATGACGACCGCCACCAGACCAACCGACCGCCCCGAGACCGCCCCTGCCACGGGCAAAGCCGCCGAACAGGCCGCCCGCGACGTCGCGGAAGCAGCCCGGGAAACCGAATGGAACCCGAGTTTCGTCAAGGAACTCTTCGAGGGGAAGCTGGATCTCCGGTTGATCCATCCCTACCCCGAACCCAGACCGGAAGACGTCGAACGGGCCCGGCCCTTCCTGGATGCGCTCGAGACGTTCCTCCTCGATGAAGTCGACGGCGACGCGATCGACCGGGACGGCAAGGTACCGCCCGAGGTCATTGAAGGGCTGCGGCGGATCGGGGCGTTCGGGATCAAGATTCCGAGTGAATACGGCGGCAAGGCCCTGAGCCAGCTGATGTACACCCGCGCGGTGGCGCTGGCCTCGAGCGTCTGCGGCAACCTGACGGCCCTCTTGTCGGCCAGCCAATCGATCGGAGTGCCGGTCCCGCTCAAGCTGTTCGGAACTCCGGAACAGAAGAAGAAATACTTCCCGCGGCTGGCGAAGGGAGCGATTTCAGCCTTCGCTCTGACCGAGAACAACGCCGGATCCGACCCGGCCGGCATGACGACGACCGCCAAACTCTCGGCGGACGGCACCCACTGGGTTCTGAGCGGTGAGAAGCTCTGGTGCACCAACGGGACGGTTGCGGACGTCATGGTCGTGATGGCCCGGACCGGTCCCAAAGCCATCACGGCGTTCATCGTGGAGTCCGACTGGCCGGGCGTGGAGGTGGTTCGCCGCCTCCACTTCATGGGCCTCCGGGCGCTCGAAAATGGCCAGATGCGCTTCAACGACGTGAAGGTCCCCGTCGAGAACGTGCTCTGGGGCGAGGGCAAGGGGCTCAAACTCGCGCTGATTACGCTCAACACCGGGCGCCTCACGCTCCCGGCCAGCTGTGTCACCGGTGCCAAGCGGCTTCTCGAGATTTCGCGAAAATGGGCAGCCGACCGGGTCCAGTGGGGCCAGCCGATCGGGAAGCACGACGCGGTGGCGCAGAAGATCGGGCGGATGGCCTGCGAGACCTTCGCCATGGAGGCGGTCAGCGATCTCTGCTCGCTCCTCGTCGACCGGCCGAAGACCGACATCCGGCTGGAGGCCGCGATCGCCAAGATGTGGAACTCGGAAACGGGCTGGCGGATCGCCGACGACACGGTGCAGATCAAGGGCGGTCGGGGCTATGAGACGGCCGACTCGCTCCGGAGCCGGGGCGAACGGCCGGACCCGGTCGAGCGGGCGATGCGAGACTGGCGAATCAACCTGATCTTCGAGGGCTCGTCCGAGATCATGCGGCTGTTCATCGCCCGCGAAGCGGTGGACACCCACCTCAAGGTCGCCGGCAAGCTGATCGACCCGCGTTCGTCGGTCGGCGAGAAGCTGGGCTCCCTGGTGAAGGCCGGTGTCTTCTATGCCTGGTGGTACCCCAAGCAATACCTCGGCTGGAGCATGTGGCCCCGGTACTCGGAATTCGGTCCTCTGGCCAGACACCTGCGGTTCGTGAACCGTTCGTCCCGTCGGCTGGCCCGGAGCCTGTTCCACGCCATGCTCCGGTTCGGCCCCCGGCTCGAGAAGAAGCAGGCCGTGCTGTTCCGGATGGTCGAGATCGGCGCCGAGTTGTTTGCGATGAGCGCCACGGTCGCCAAGGCGCAAATGATCATCAAGAAAGACCCGTCGAACCGGGCCCCGATCGAGATGGCCGACCTGTTCTGCCGTCAGACCTCGTGGCGGGTTCTAGTCAGATTCGAGGAAATCTTCGGGAATGAGGACGACCGGGCCTACCAGCTCGCCCAGGATGTCGTCGCGAAGAAACACATCTGGCTCGAGGAGGGCATCGCCGGCTGGGAGGGCAAGCGGGCCTGAGCGGCTCGAATCGAAGGAGGGGCGAGTCCGGCGGACTCGCCCGTTTTTCGCAAGGTGGATTGACGAACGCCCCAGCGGGAGGGAACTTCACCGTTCCCCGACCCCGAGCCTTACTCATGGGCAACACCCCTCTGATCCGCGCAGCCGGCGCCGGTACCCTGCTCCAAATTCTGATGGTGGTCCTGGGCTATTTCGTGCCGTCGTTGCAGCAGGCCGGCCTCTTCCCGATCGGCGGAACCGCCATCGGCGCGATCACCGGGATTCTGGCGTCCCTCTGGAACAAAGGGGCCCCGATGGCCAGCCAACTGGGCGGCGGTGCCGTGGCCGGGGGCCTCGCGGGGATTCTCGGCGCGCTGGTGTCGGTCGGGCTGGGCGATGTCCCGGCGAGCACTGTGGTGGTGGCAGGTGGCAGCACCGTGGCGGCTGGCGCGCTGGGCGGCCTGATCGGCCGGTTCCTGGGTCCCAAGGCTGCCTGACCGCGGCCGCCGACTCACGGTCAACGTCGCGGCGCCGGTCGGGAAGCCGTCTGCTAGGGGGCAGCCTTCTTTCGGATGTCGATTTTGAGCTCGACCCATCCATCCACCTGGTAGTAGTCGACCCGGAGCCGGTGCTTCCCCGGCTTGAGGTCGGCCCGGTCGACCACCGACTCATGCGGCTTCCAGTCGTCGATGACGAGTTTGTCGTCGACCCAGATGCGGATGCCGTCGTCGCTGATCCCGATCAATTCGTAGTCGGTGCCCTTGGGAAGGTCGACGGCGGTCTCCGCAACCAGGAGAAACCGCTGATCGGGAAACCCGGCGAGCCGCGGCTTGGACCACATGTAATCGAGGACGGAATCGCGCCGGGTGGCCAGCGGCACGCCGGCCGGCGCAAGGCGCACCGCGGGCGCCACTTTGCGGGGATCGGAGGCGCTGTCCCAGGCAAAGACGCCGAGTCTCCAGTCGAGCGGGACCTGGAACCGGCGGAGATGCCAGCGATAGGGATCGCCGGCCCGGCCCACCGCGCCGTCCGGCGTGGTCACGGCTTCCCCCTGATATTCGAACTCAACGTCGAAATCGACGACCGGCCCGGGCGTGGGTGTTACGACCAGCGAGTCGCCCACCTTGCCCGTGGGCCGGCTCACCGTGGCCCCTTTGATCGCCGCAACGCTCCACTCGCCCGCTCCGCCGAGAATCCGATACCACACGCCCGTCCGGACCGTCGAACTGTCGGCCGGCCGAGCCGGCCAGGCGCGGGGCGCTTTCCAGTCGTAGGGGCCCCACTCATCGACCAGTATTCCCGGACGGCCGCGGTGGGGGGCGTCCAGCGAGAACGGGTCGATGCCGCCGGTCAGCGGCGCGGGTGCCGCCGGATCGCGCTTGTTGGGCTGCCAGGCCGCGAGTGGCAGCGCTGCCATCCCGGTCTTCCTGGCGTCCCGCTTGAACCCCGTGGTGTCGCCCTGGAGCCTGAACAGCGTGTCCACGCTGAAGTACCGGTTTCGAAGCAGGACGGCTTTCTGGGTCCCCTCGAGGCTCAAGGCC
>JANXXJ010000069.1 GCA_025350665.1 Gemmatimonadota bacterium
CGGTCGACCGCGTCCTTGGCCAGGCCCTTCGTCACGACGGCCTCGAGCGCGGGCGAGATGGTCGCTCGAACCGTCGACACACTCGGCACCGGGTCCTTCCAGCGCTTGGTGATGATGGCCTGCATGGTGGGCCCGGTATACGGCGGTTCCCCGGCCAGCATTTCGTACAGGACCGATGCCAGGCTGTAGACGTCGCTCCGGGCATCGATTTTGGTTCCCTCAGCCTGCTCCGGGCTCATGTAGCTCGGCGTCCCGACGGCAAACCCGGTTCCAGTCAGGTTGCTCGCGCCACCCTCGCTGATGGCGCGGGCGATGCCGAAGTCGGCCACCCGGGCGTGACCGGCCGACAGCATGATGTTCTGGGGCTTGATGTCTCGATGGATCACGTCGTGGTCGTGGGCATACTGCAGCGCGCCCGCGACTTCCCTGGCGATGTTCACCGCGTCGGCGACCGGGAGCCGGCCGTCGCGCTTGAGCCGATCGGCGAGCGACTCCCCGTTGACGAACGGCATGGCGTAGTACAGCCGGCCCGCGGCTTCGCCGGAGTCGAACAACGCCACGATATGGGGATGATCGAGCCGGGCGGTTACCGCGATTTCGAGAAGAAACCGCTCAGTGCCGAGCACCGCGGACAGCTCGGGGCGGAGGACCTTGATCGCGACCGTTCTGCCATGAGCCAACTCTGTCGCCCGGTACACCGTCGCCATCCCGCCCTCGCCGAGTACACCCTGGATCTGATAGCGGGAGGCCAAGGCGTCGACGAACGGTCCAGCGGGCTCGGGCATGGGGGGAATCGGCTCGTTTGTGGGAGGGCACCTCGGCTGGAATGTAGTCAGCCGCTGGGGTCCCGGCCATCCGGGAGCGGCTGGCGCGGGCAGGCGGGCGGAGTATCTTAGCGGCCAATGACCACGCCGCCCGCTCCCGCCACGTCTGTCGCCCGGCCCCGGAAGGTTCTGGTGCTTGGGGCCGGCGTTGCCGGCCTGGCGGCGGCGTTACGGCTTCGGGATGCCGGCCTCGACGTCATCGTGCTCGAGGCCCGGACCAGGCCCGGCGGCCGGGTCGAGACCCTGCGAGGGTTCCCCAACGACCTTCACGCCGAGGCGGGTGCGTTTTTCGTCAACGCCTCCCATGTCGTCCTGCGGGGCTACTGCACCCGTTTCAACATTCCCCTGGCGCCGATACCTAACGATACCGCCGGGATGGCCGTCTGGTTCTGCCACCAGAGCCGCGTCGCCGACAGCACCACCCCGGCCGCGGGGTGGCCGGTCACGCTGAACGCGGCGGAGCAGCAGGCGATGGCGGGCGGCCTGGGCATTCTCGGACTTTGGAAGCTCTATCTCAACGCCGCGCTCGAAGAGGTCGGCAAGTTCCCCGATTTCACCGACGTGCCGGAGGCACTCCGCCGGTACGACGAGGTCTCCGTCAGTCAGTTCTTCCAGCAGCAGGGCGCCACCGCCGGGGCGATCGAGCTCCTTGGCCTCGGCTACTTTGACCTCTGGGGGGACGGGATTGAGCAGGTGTCGGCGCTGATGGTGCTGCGGGATCTGGCGATCAGTGTGCTGCCACCGCATGTCAAAATGTCGGGCGCTGCCGCCGCTCCACCGCCGGCCGCCGACCCCACCGCTCCTCCACCGCCCCTCGCCTATACCATGGCCGACGGCAACGACAGCCTGCCCAAGGCGTTTGCCGCCCACCTGGCCGGCTGCATTCGGTTTGAGCGCGCGGTGGTGAAGATCGAGCCCGGCCCGGCCGGCGTCGCGGTGACCTGCCAGTCGGAGTCCGGCCTTGAACGCCTCGAGGCCGATTACGCGATCTGCGCGATGCCCTTCAGCACGTTGCGATTCGTCATGATCGAGCCGGCGATGAGTCCGGCCAAGATGACCGCCATCGCCGACCTGCCCAACACGTCGGTCTGCCGGGTCTTCCTGCCCCTGAGCAGCAAGCAGTGGTCGATGTCGTCAGGGGCCGGGACCTCCACCTTGGTGGAGATCGACACCGCCAGCACCGATCTCCGGAGCCAGTGGCTGCACAACCCGACTCTGGTCCAGCCGGGCCCGGTCGGCATCATCGAGGCCTACGCGGCGGGCGCCCGGGCCCGGGCGCTGGCGGCGATGCCTGCCGACCAGCGGTATGCCGCTGCGGCCGCCGACATCGCGCGGGTATTTCCGGGGTCCGGTTCGCCGATCGCCACCGGCGTCACGAAGAACTGGGATGACGATCCCTGGGCTCGTGGCGGATACTGCTGGTTCCGGCCGGGCGACATGCAGCGTTTCATGCCGGTCCTCGCCTCTCCTGAGGGGCGGGTTCACTTTGCCGGAGACCATACCTCGGCCTCGCCGGGCTGGATGGAGGGAGCGCTCGAGTCGGGCCTCCGGGCCGCCGAAGAGGTGATCGCGGCCCCGTGATTCGCGCTCGCTCGCCGTTGGCCGGCAGCCGGCCCGTCCATCCTTCCCGCGCGGTTGCGTTGAGCCGGGCCGACCCCGATCAGCGGATTCAGGTGACGGTGGTGCTCAAACAGCCGCGTCGCCCTGCCGATCATCCGCTGATGAAACGGGTCCGTCGCTACGACACCAGCTGGCCCACCGAACGCCTCGCCCTGAGCGGGCGCGAGTTCGAGGCCCTGTATGCTCCGCCGGCCGCCGCCGTCCGGGCGATCCTGGCGGAAGCGAAGACGTACGGGATGTCGGTGGTCGATGTATCGAGGGCCCGGCAGGACATCGTCTTCGAGGCGTCGATCGGCGCGGTCGAACGGGCCTACCGCGTCGAGATGTACAACTACCGCCACGAGCGCGGCCAGTATCACGGTCACGCCGGGCCGGTCCATATGGCGCGCCACCTGGTGCCGCTGGTCCATGGCGTTCTCGGACTCGACAGCATTCCCCATGCCCGCCCTCACGCCCGTCCGGCCCGCGGCCGGCCGATCGCAATCGATCAGCTGGCGGAATGGTACCGATTTCCCGAGGCCGGCCCGGTCGCCACCAGAATCGCCATGCTCGAATTCGGCGGCGGCATCCACGCCCGGGACCTTCGAGCCCTGCGGCGCCGCGCGACGATTCGCGTGCGGGAAATCACCGACGGGGAGGGGCACCGGCCAGGCAATTCGCCGCTCGAGTCCCGGACGTTATTGGCGATCCTGAACGCCTGGCGCCGCGGCGTAAGCTTCGAGAAACTGGCGGACCGGTGGGGCGTCGACCTCCTCAACTTCGTGGACACGGTCGAAGCGACCATGGACGCGGAAATCGTCTCAGGCCTGCTACCCGGCGCCGCGGTGGATCTCGTCTTCACCGCGCCGAGCGCCGATGGATGGCGCCGGGCCATCTATGCGGCACTTGGCTATCCCTACCCCGGCTCGGTGTCGGGAGCTGGGTTACGAACCCGAACGCCCGCCGGTGTCATCGCGATCAGTTGGGGTATGGCCGAGAGTGGCTGGGGACCCATGAAGCTCCGGATCATTCAGGAGGCGGTGCGGGCCGCCGGGAGACTTGGTACCACCGTGTGCTGCTCCACCGGAGATCTCGGTTCCCGCAATTCCTCGGCGGCCGTCACGCAAATGAGCGTCAACTTCCCCGCCAGCGCGCCCTCGGTCCTGGCGTGCGGGGGCACCTCGTTCCGCGAAGAGACCGCGGGGCGGCGCGAGGTGGTCTGGCGGGAGTCGATGCTGGGCTCCCCGATGGCGAGCGGTGGGGGGATGAGCGGCCATTTTCCCTCGCCCGGTTATCAATCCGCAATCCGCAAGCCGCGGTCCGGCAACACCTGGCTGGCCGGGAGTCGCCGATCGTTTCGTGGCCGCTGGATTCCGGATGTTGCCGCCCATGCGAGCTTCGACCCCGGGATCGCGATCCGTCTGCTGGGCCGGCCGTTCGCAGGTGGGGGCACCAGCGCCGCCACACCGATCTGGGCCGCGCTCGTGGCCCGGTTGTCGGGGCGATTGCGCCGGCCGCTGGGATGGCTCAACCCGGCCTTCTACCAACTGAAGCACCGCGGATGGTTTCGGGACATCCGTGAGGGCCACAACGATATCGGCGCCGGGACCGGCAAGCCGCGATACTTCAAAGCGGTTGTCGGTTGGGACCCTTGTACCGGGTTAGGCGCGGCCGACGGGGCCGACTTGCTGATCGCGCTCGAGGCAGGAGGCCCCGTGAAGGCGTCCGTGGCGGCCCAGTGAAATTCGCAGCCCACGTCACCAGTGTAGGAGTGTCATGATGCGCACCATCCGTCGAGTGGCCATCGCCTTGACCGCGGCGGTCACCACCGCCGCCGCCCAGCAACCCGCGTTCAATGCCGACTCGGTTCGGGCCCGGACTCACCGGCTCGAATTCACGGCCACCGAAGGTACCTGGACCAGTGTGGACGTTTCCCCGGACGGCCAACGTCTCGCCTTCGACCTCCTCGGCACCATTTACGAGATGCCGTTCTCGGGCGGCGATGCGCGGCCGCTGACGCGAGGCCGATCCTACAATCAATTTCCGCGATACAGTCCCGATGGCCGGACGATTCTCTTCACTTCGGACCGGAGCGGGAAAGAAGAACTCTGGCTCCTCGACCGGACCACCGATTCGCTCGAGAAGGTTTCCCGGTTCGACTACCGCGCCTTCCAGGGCAGCTGGTCGCGGGACGGCCGGTCGATTTATCTGACCGCCGAGGATCTTGGCGCCCGGTACTCGGGCCACCGGATCGATCTCTACGGTTCCCGGACCGACTTGGTTCGGAACGGCGTGTTCGCCTCGCCGACCCATTTCACCGAGCACCCGACCAATGGCAAGGTCTATTTCAGCGAACCGGCCGGCCCGATCTTCCAGTCAGGGTTCCGGATTCGGACCTACGACACGAGGACCGGTGAACTCGCGGTCTACCTCGAACGAAGCGGTGGCGCTGCCGATCCGGCCGCGTCGCCGGACGGGAAGTGGCTCACCTACGTCCATCGGGACGACCGTCGCTCGGTGCTGGTGCTCCACGAGCTCGCCACTCAGAAGGAGCGCGTCCTCGCGGTGCTCGACCGCGATCGGATGGAGTCTGGCGCCGGAGTCACTTTCGGCATCTACCCCAATACGGCCTGGACTCCTGACAGCCGCCGGGTGGTGGCGGCTTTCGGCGGGAAGCTTCACGCCATCGACATTGCGACCGGAACCGCGACGGACATTCCCTACCGCGCGCCAGTGAGCCGAGTGATGGCGGAAACGATCAAGTTCCCGGTCGAACTTCCGGCGTCGGGCAAAGCTCGGACCCGCTCGCACCGCTGGGGTCAGCGAACCGAACTGGGCATCCTCTTTGAAGCCCTGGGCGACATCTATCTCAAGGACGGCGAGAAGGTCACCAACCTGACCCAGAGCCCGCGTTCCCTCGAGACGAGCCCGGTCTACGACCCTGCCTCCCGCACCGTCTACTACGCCTCGTGGTCTGACGACAGCCTCGGCAGTGTCTGGGCCCTTTCCCTGGCGACAACGCCTCGCCGTCCGGCCACGCGGCTCTCCAGCAAAGCGACCCAGTACGGCTCGCTCACGCTGTCGCGGGATGGCAAGACGCTCGCCTGGCTCCAGGGGGGCGAAGAATTCAACCGCGGCGGGACGCTCGAGAGTCAGGATCAGTTTCAGTTGGTGACCGTCGGTCCCGATGGGCAGGAGAAGGTCGTCACCACGGTCCGATGGCAGCCGACCAATCCGCTGCCGGCCCGCCGCCCGCCGGCCCTGTCATTCTCCGCCGACGGCGGGACCCTGTACTACAACGAAATCGTCAAGGACACGCTGTTCCTCCGCTCGGTTCGGAGCGACGGGCAGGATCAACGGGCCCTGTACGCCTTCCCGAATGCCGTCCGGGCGACCCTCTCGCCTGACGGAAGGTGGGTGGCGTTCCGCGAGTACCTCCGCTCGTATGTGTCGCCGGCGTCGTTCGCGGGCAAGACGGTCATTCTGAGCGGCTTCGACAAGACCGGGACCTCGTTCCGGGTGGACACCGAAGACGGCGAATACCTGGAGTGGACCTCGAACGGGTCCGGTCTGACGTGGACCCGGGGGACGGCGTTTTACGAGAAGCCGTTGGCCGACGTCCTGACCGGCAAAGGGGCCGCGGCCCGAAAGACCGACATCTCGTTCGAGTTCGACGTGGCTCGGCCCGCCGGAAAGATCGCGCTCACCAACGCCAGGGTAATCACCGTGAACCCGGGCCGACGGGTCATCGAGAACGCCACCGTGATCGTCAACGGCAACGTGATCGAGGCCGTCGGCGAAGGCCTGCCGGTGCCGGCCGGGGCCAAGGTGTTCGATCTCAAGGGCAAGACGATCATGCCGGGGATGATCGACGCTCACGCCCACTACAATCCGGACGAATCGACCCTGAACGTGGTTGAGCAGAATCACCTGGGCCTGGTGGCGAACCTGGCCTTCGGTACCACGACGATGTACGAGGTCTACGGCAATCACCTCAAGGACTTCCTGGTCAGCGATCTCCAGCGGCAGGGGACGATCCCCGGTGCCAGACTCCTGTCGGTCGGGCCCCCGATTTACGGATTGACGCAGTATCGGACCAAACTCTATCGGCCAATCCTCTCCCAGGACGACGCGGACGAAGTGGTGGCGTTCAACAAGGCCTACGGCGCCACCGCCCTCAAGGACTACGTCCAGTTCACGCGCTCGGCCAGGATGCAGATGTACGATGCGGCGCGGCGGATGGGTGTGAACGTGGTGGCGGAGTCGGCGGTGGATTTCCAGATGGACTGGACGATGCTGATGGACGGCGTGTCGGGAATCGAACACACCGTGGGACTGACGCCGCTCTACGACGACGTCCTCAAGCTGTGGGGCTCGACCGGGGCCGGGAACACGCCGACCCTGATCGTGTCCTACAACGGCCCTCAGGGTGAGGGCGCGTTCCATCAGGCCGAGCGGTTGTGGGACGATCCCAAGCTGCTCAACTTCTTCCCGAAAGACTATCTGATCTCGTTCCGGCGGCCCACCCGGTACTTCGAGGACGACATTTACGCCATCGAGATGGCGCGGGAAATCCGGAAACTCGCGGCCGCCGGAGTGTCGCTCCAGGTGAGCGGGCACGGTCAGATGCACGGCCTCGACAAGCACTGGGAGATGGAGCTGCTGAACCGGGGTGGCTTCTCGCCGGCTGAGATCATGGCGATCGCCACGATCAACAGTGCCAGGTACCTCGGCCTCGACCGTCAGCTGGGGTCGATCGAAGCGGGGAAGCTCGCCGACCTGGTGATCCTCGATGCCAATCCGCTCGATGACATCCGGAACACCCGGAAGATCGACATGGTGATGCAGAATGGGGTGCTGTACCGCGGGATGGACGCGGCCCGGGTGTACCCGAATCCCGAGGCGGGGCCCAAGGTGTACCGGTTCCGCGGGGCGATGGCGGGCACCGCGGACATCGACCGCGAGTGAGTGTCGGGACAGGCTCGGCCGTCCCGCGACTGATCCGGCCGGCTTTCCTGGCCGACTGGATCGAAAGTCAGCGCCTGGTCGAGGAGTACGTTGCGTCTCTCGGCCTGGATCTTTCGTTCCAGGACCTGGGCCGCGAGCTGGACCAGCTACAGGCTGAGTACGGGCCGCCGACCGGCGATTTCCTGCTCGCGGAGCTCGACGGCGTTCGGGTGGGTTGCGCCGGGCTCCGGCGGTTCGACGATGGCCGCGGAGAGATGAAGCGGCTCTACACCGTCCCTGCCGTGCGGGGCCGGGGCCGGCGCCCCGGACACAACGGCTGGGAGCTGACCCCAATGCGATTCCGTCGTCTGGTCGGCGCTGATTGGCGCTCTATCCGCGGCGGTTCAACGGGCTGCTCCGGGCGGCCCGGGCGTCGGGGGATGACTCGGCCGCGCGGGGGTACTACCGGGTGTTAGGCGAGGTAGCGGAGGGCGGGACGCGACAGCCCGTCCCGAGGGACGGCCGAGCCGCTCTCGGGCGGTGACGGTGCCCAGGCCTGGCCGGTTTCAGCCCCCCATCAACCGACCGATCAGCCCCAGCGATGTTCCAGCCAGCCACCCGCCGTCGACCTCGAGCGCGGTGCCCGTGATGTAGCCGGCGTCGTCCGAGGCGAAGAACTGGATTGCCGCGGCGGCTTCGTCCGCCGACCCGATCCGGCCCAGCGGGGCCACCGTCTTGACGATCTCGAGTTCGGCCTCGGTGCCCGGCTGCTGATTGATCGGTGTGTCGATCGTGCCCGGACAGACGCAGTTGACCCGGATCCGCCGCGGCGCGAGTTCGACGGCGGCCGTCTTGCTGAGGCCGATCACCGCCCATTTGGACGCCACGTAGCCGCCGTAGGTCGGAAAGCCGACCAGCCCGGCAAGCGAGCTCACGTTCACGATGCTCCCGCCATCCCGCATCCGCGCCACTCCGTGCTTGATCCCGTACAACACGCCGAACAGGTTGACGTCGAGGTGGCGCTGCAGCACCTCGCGGGAGAGGTTCGTCACTTCGAGGCCGGCATCGCCGTAGCCGGCGTTGTTGACCACGATATCGATCCCGCCCTCTCGCTCGGCGACTGAGTTCATCAGTGCCTCGACGTCCGCCTCGACGGCGACGTCGGTCCGGACGTACGTCGCTCCAATCTCGCGCGCGAGCGTCGATGAGTCGGAGCGGTTGGCGATCGTGACCCGGGCACCGGCCGCCACGAAGCGGCGGGCGCTGGCCAGGCCGATGCCAGAGCCGCCTCCGGTGATAACCGCAACCTTGCCGGCGAGGGAAAACTGAGCCATGGGTCAAGACTCCAGTTGGGTGAGGGTGACGGATTTGAATTTCGAACTCGGAGGTGAGAATATACGGCGAGAGCGGAAGCAATGGGGGCCGGCCCGGTCCTTCCATGAAGTCGTGATCCGGCCGTACCTTGAATCAGCGTCACCATCAGATCTACAACGACCGGAGGCATCGTGACCCCAGGCCAGCCCGACCCACTCGGCAACCTCACCGGCGAGATCAACCGCCGAATCTTCCTTCAGGGGGCCGCCGTTGGTGCCGCGGCCGTTGCCCTGGGCGACCGGGCGGCCTTCGCCGCCGTGGCCCAGAACCCCGATCAGGCCCTCGTGGTGGGCCAGATCGCGAGGCAGCACGACGCCACGGTCAAGATGCTGCAGGAGTGGATCGCCCTCCCGTCGATCGCCGCCGAGAACCGGAACTATCCGCAGGGTGCCGAGTACATGGCGACACTCGCCAGGGAGGCGGGGTTCCAGCAGGTCGAGCTGGTGCCTACGACGGGCAAGCCGGGTGTGTTCGGCATTCTCGACTCCGGTGCCAGGACCTGGCTCGCCCTCTATTTCATGTACGACGTCAAGCAGTTCGACCCCTCGGAGTGGAGCACGCCGCCCCTCGAGGGACGGCTCGTGGACAAACCCGGCTATGGCAAAGTGATCGTCGGCCGCGGCGCCACCAACACCAAGGGGCCCCAGATGGCGGTGCTGGCGGCGCTCCACGCCTTCAAGGCGGCGGGCAAGAAGCTCCCGGTCAATCTGGTGCTGGTCTGCGAAGGAGAGGAGGAGATCGCCTCCCCCAGCTTCAAGCAGATCGTCTTCAAGCCGCCGGTCGAGGCGGCGCTCCGGAAGTGCGTCGGCATCATCATTCCCCTCGGCAGCCAGTCGCCCGACGGGTCGGTCGAGGTAAATCTGGGCGCCAAGGGCGTGGTGGAGCTCGAGCTGGTGTCGAGCGGCGAGAAGTGGGGCCGGGGTCCGAAGCTCGACGTTCACTCCTCCTATGAAGCGTCCATCGACAGCCCGGCTTGGCGCCTGGTCCAGGCCCTCAATACCCTGGTCAAAACGGACGGCCACACGCCGGCGGTCGAGGGATTCTTCGACCTGGTCAAGCCGCTCAGCGCCCGACAGCAGGCGATTCTCGAGGCGTCGATCCCGAAGCGGAATGAAGCCGGGGCCAAGAAGTTGCTGGGTATCGACCACTGGTTCGGCGACGAGTCGTTCCACGACTCCCAGGTCCGCCTCGTGACCCAGCCGACCATCAATATCGAAGGATTGGTGGGCGGCTACACCGGTCCGGGCGGGAAGACCATCCTCCCCCACCGCGCCGTCGCCAAGCTTGACATGCGCCTGGTGCCGGACATGACGGCGTTAGGTACACTCGACCTGCTCAAGAAGCACCTCGGCAAACACGGCTTCGGCGACGTCGAAGTCAACATGTCGGGCGGATACGATCCCACCGAGACCGATCCCGATTCCACGCTGGTGAAGGCAATGGTGGCGACCTACCGGAAGTCCGGGGTCGAACCGCTGCTGTGGCCTCGGCTGGCCGGCTCGTGGCCGGGGGTCACGTTCACGGGTGCCCCGCTCAAGCTTCCGGCCGGGCAGTTCGGGCTGGGGCACGGCGGCGGAGCCCACGCGCCGGACGAGTACTACGTCATCGAGGCGTCGAATCCCAAGGTGGCGGGATGGGACGGGGCGGTGAAGTCGTACGTGGACTTCCTGTACTCGCTGGCCTGACGGAGAGGCCCGGCCGCCATGGCTCAACTCGTGCGGGCGGAGTTGCTGGGGTTTCTTCGCGGGCACCGCTATGCGTCCAGGCGTCCGTCGCGGGACCAGGGGCGTCCAGGCGGCCGTGGTCGGCATTGCGGTATCCGACACTTTCGAGATCGTGTTCGACACCCTCGACCAGACCCGCAAGGCCCAGAACATCGAACGGGACCGGCGGGTGGCTTTCGTCGTTGGCGGCGGGGAGACCGAGGAACGGACCGTCCAGTACGAGGGTGTGGCCGATCGCCCCACCGGCGACGCGCTGCCCCCGCTGCAGGAACTCTACTTTCGCACGTTTCCGGACGGCCGCGATCGTCAGGCCTGGCCCGGGATCACCTACATCCGGGTCACGCCGCGCTGGCTCCGGTACAACGACTATCGAACCGATCCTCCGACGATTGTCGAGCTCAATGAGGCGCAGGTGCGCGGTTTGAGGTAACCACCTTCGCGTCCGGTTCTGAGCCGGCCGTCTGAGCCGACAAAGCATGAAGTCCACGGAGACGATTTGACCAAGCTGCGTTTCAAGATCTCGATGGCCCTCGACGGCTATGTGGCGGGCCCCGCCCAGAGCGTCGAGAACCCGCTCGGCGTTGGCGGCAGTCGCCTCCATGAGTGGGCCTTCGAGCTGGCTCTCTTCCGGCGGGTCTTCCGGGCCGAGGGCAGCGCCGAGCCGGGGTTCCGCCTTGAGAACCAGGAATGGCCGCACGGGGGTCGGGTCCCGGGGGTACCGCACGGCGCGGTGTTCAGCCGGCCATGACGGTTACCGTACGCCTCGCCGCTGACGCGGATTGGCCGGCGCTGTGGGAGATCATCTCCGCCGTGGTGCGAACGGGCGACACCTACACGCTCGCGCCCGATGTGTCGGAAGCCGAGGCCCGGGAATTCTGGATCGGGGTTCCGCTCGAGACCTATGTGGCGGAGCAGGACGGGGCGATCGTAGGCACCTACGCGCTGCGGCCGAACCAGCGCGGGCT
>JANXXJ010000072.1 GCA_025350665.1 Gemmatimonadota bacterium
TTCCTCAAGAAAGCCCGATAGAACCCGCTGTCGGCGAGCCGGTTTCGATCATCATCGGCCGCAACGACGTTTCAGTGCGCGGCGGCCTGGTAGGCGATCTTCCCGCCGATCACCGTCATGACCGTCCTGGTCTTGAGAATATCGAGGTCGGGCACGGTCATGATATCCTGATCGAGAATGGTGAGATCGGCCCACTTCCCCTTCTCGATTGAACCCCGCTCCTTCTCTTCGAACGCCGCAAACGCCGGGTACCGGGTGAACATCTTGAGCGCCTCTTCCCGGCTCACCTTCTGCTCCGGATGCCAGATCGAATCCGGTCCCGCCTCGCCCCGGGTGTCGCGCCGGGCGACGGCCGCGTAGAACTCGATCATCGGCTCGCCCCGCTCGACCGGCGCGTCGGACCCACCGGCGATCGGGAGTCCCAGCTTGAGGAACGTCTGCCAGGCATAGGCGCCTTCGAGACGTTTGGCGCCGATCCGGCGGCCGGCAAAATACAAATCACCGATCGCGTGGGACGGTTCCATCGAGGGAATGACACCCAGAGCCTTGAACCGCGGAATGTCGGCGGGGTCCACGATCTGGGCATGCTCGATCCGGAACCGGGGTTCCTTGACCAGTCGCTTCTCGCCGTTGGGAACCTGCTCCATCCCATACTGGTACAGGTCGAGCGTCAGACGGTTGGCCCGGTCACCGATGGCATGGGTCTCGACCTGAATGCCGCGCTGCAGGGCGGTGACCACCATGGTCCGGAACGCGGCCGTGTCGGTGGTGAGGAGTCCGGTGGTGGACGGATCATCGGAATAGGGCGCCAGCATCAGCGCCCCGCGCGATCCCAGCGCCCCGTCCGCCACGACCTTGATCGTGCGCACCGTGAGCCGGCCGCCAAACTCGCCGACGCTGGCGCCGGCCTTCAGCAGCGAATCGGCGTCGGCGCTCGGGCCGCTGATCGCCTTGTAAATCCGGAGATCAACCTTCCCGCCCTGATAGAGCGCCCGCATCCGGGCCAGCTCGGCCAGCGAACCACCGGCATCCTGGATCTGGGTCCAGCCGAGCTGCACGCTGCGGCGGGCCCCGATCACGATGGCCGAATCCTGATCGGCCTCGGTGGGGGGAGGGAGAACCCGGTACATCAGGCCCTGGGCATGATCGATGAGCATGCCGGTCAACTCACCCTTGGCGTCCTTGTTGAGGGCGCCGCCGTCGGGGGCCTTGGTCGTTTTGGTAATCCCCGCCAATGCGAGCGCCTTGGTATTGGCGACCGACGCGTGCCCGTCCGCTCGCTCGAGCGCCACCGGGTTATTGGGTGCAATGGCGTCGAGATCCTGCCGGGTCGGAAACACCGGCGGGCTCCAGAAGGTCTCGATCCAGCCCCGCCCGGTAACCCACTCGCCCGGCTTGGCGGTGGCGACCCGCTCCTTCACCTTGGCCAGGAAGGCTTCCTTGGTCCGGGTGCCTTCGAGATTGAGGGTCAGCTCGCGTTCCCCGACCCCGCTCAAGTGATAGTGCGCATCGGCCAGCCCGGGCACCACCGTGGCGCCCTTGAGATCGACCACCGTGGTGGCCGACCCGACGAACTTGGCAACATCGCCGTCGCTTCCGACGAACAGGATCCGGTCGCCCTTGATGGCGATGGCCTGGGCCTTGGGTGTCCCGGCATCCAGGGTGTGGACGACGCCATTCTTGAACACCAGGTCGGAGACTTCGCCGGAGGCGCAGCCGGTCACCAGCAGGACGGTCCAGAGGGCGCGGATCGGAGAATTCATGATCGACTCGGAAGAATGAAGGTGGCCGAAGTTGCTGCCCGGGCCGCTCCCGGGCAAGGGCCTCCTTGTGAGCGGCCGAAATGGCGGTACGATAGGGGATGACCGGACGATCGACAGGGTGGCTTGCGACGGTGATTCTCGCCACGGCATGCAAGCTGGGCGGCGGGGAAAGTAGCGACCTCATGGCGCCGCCACCGGCCCGCCATTTCGCGGCCACGGCCGAAGAACCACCTCGCCTGCCGGTCACGGTCGTCGACCTCCCGCTCCTCGTGGACGTGACCACCGCGGTCGATCTCCTCGAGAAAGGTCTCCCGACCCGGTTTGGTGACATCAACAAGCGCCAGCCGGTCCCGGGAAAGAAACGAGCCGCCTACGCCTACCAGGTCTGGCGCGAACCGTTCCGGATCTCCGTCAAGAGCGACACCTTCGTCATCGCCTCGACCATCCACTATCAGGGCAAGGGCTGGTACAAGCCGCCGATCGCACCCGAAATCGGCGGATCCTGCGGCCTCAAGGGCGATCAGCCGAGGGCCCGGATCGCAATCTCGTTCCGGCCGGTGATCAACCGCGACTGGCAACTGGTGGCCAATCCGCGCCTCACCTATCTGGGCCGGTATACCGACACCGACCGTGATCAGTGCAAGGTGACCTTTCTGAGCCTGGACGTCACCGCGAAGGTACTCGACGCCGCCCGCAGCGCCTTGAAAGCCGAACTTCCCCGGCTCGGCCGCCAGCTCAAAGCGCTGAACGTCCGGGGCGAAGTCGAGAAAGTCTGGACCGAGATCCAGAAGCCGATCCGCCTCACCGACAGCGTCTGGCTCCTGCTCCAGCCCGAAGGCGTCCGCCTCGGTGAGCTGAGCGGTACTCGAGAGATGCTGGGTGGAACGATCGGCATCAGCGCTCATCCCAAGATCGAAACCGGGCCACAGCCGTCCGTGGGGTTCCTCCCCTTGCCCGCTCTCGAACCGGCTGCCGCGGCGACCGGGCTTTCGATGCTGCTGGAGGGACGGTTCGACTATCCGTTGATCGGTAGCAGTCTGACCAAGGCGCTCATGGGAAAGAAAGTCTCGCTGCCGGGGGGGGAGATCGAGCTCAAAGAAGTGGGCGTGTTTGGAATCGGCGGCGGGCGCCTGGCCCTTGGCGTCAGATTCGGCGGCTCGGTGTCGGGGCGGATCTACTTTGTGGGAACCCCGCGGTACGACGACTCGACCGGCCGCATCGTGGTGCCGGATCTGAATTACGACGCGTCAACGACACCGCTGCTGGTGAAGAGCGTGGCCTGGCTCCGGGCCGACGCCCTCCGCGATTTCCTCCGGACCCACGCCTCTTTCCCCTCGACCGACGCAGTGGACAAGCTGGCCGCGCTCGCGGTGAAAGGCATGAACCGCCAGCTCACGGAAGGCGTCTACCTTACGGCCGCACTCAGCAAGACCCGGGTGCTGAGGCTGCTGCCCCGCGAGGACGCCCTGTACCTCCAGGCCCAGACCGAAGGCCAGGCCGCGCTGCATGTGACCAACGGCTTCTTCAGTCGCTTCGCCCACCCCGGTGAATCAGGTACCACTTCTCCTGCCGCGGCTGGAAAAAGTGCCAGCCATCGTCCCCCAGCCAGGCGTCGTCCTCCATCATGACGAACACCTTCTGGCCGCCCCACTCGGCCACCGGCGTCGAGGTGTTCAGCTCCACTGATATATAGGAGCCGAGCCGGAGCGCCTTCCCGGGGCGCCCGGCGGCGGACCCGTAGGCCACGCCCGCCCCGAGCCCGTGTCCCTGATTCCCGATCGGGTGCGAGTAGATCTGGG
>JANXXJ010000081.1 GCA_025350665.1 Gemmatimonadota bacterium
GACGACTACCGGGCCCACGGCGGATACCAGGCCCTCCGCCGCGCCGTGGAACTCGGCCCCGACGGCGTCATTCGGGAAGTCACCGACTCGAAACTGGCCGGCCGGGGCGGCGCCGCGTTTCCGACCGGGCGAAAGTGGGACGCCGTGGCCCGGCAGCCGGTTCGCCCCCACTACCTGATCTGCAATGCCGACGAGTCGGAGCCGGGAACTTTCAAGGACCGCGTCGTGATGGAGGGTGATCCCTTCGGTGTCGTGGAGGCGATGACCGTCGCGGCGTACGCGACCGGGTGCGAGAAGGGGTTCATCTACCTGCGGGGCGAATACCCCCTGGCGCACGAGCGTCTCCAGCATGCCATCGACCAGGCGAAGGCCCGCGGTTTTCTGGGCGAGAACATCATCGATCGCGGCTTCCGGTTCGACATCGAAATCCGGAAGGGCGCCGGCGCCTACATCTGCGGCGAGGAAACCGCGATCTTCAACTCGATCGAGGGCTTCCGGGGCGAGCCGCGCAACAAACCGCCCTTTCCGGTCCAGTCTGGCGTGTTCGGGAAACCGACGCTGGTCAACAACGTCGAGACCCTCGTCAACGTCCTCGAAATCCTCCGGATCGGCGGGCCCGCCTACGCGGCCATCGGTACCGAGGGATCGACCGGGCCGCGGCTCTTCTGTCTCTCGGGCCACGTGGCGAGCCCGGGTGTGTATGAAGTCGCCTTCGGCGCCACCCTCCGCGATCTGCTCGCCCTGGCCGGCGGCGTGCCCGGCGGTCGGCCGATCCAGGCGGTCCTGCTCGGCGGTGCCGCCGGCGGTTTCGTCCGCGGCGACGAGCTCGACATCCCGCTCACCTTCGAAGGTACCCGCGCCGCCGGCACGACGTTAGGCTCCGGCGTGGTGATGGTCTTCGATGACACCGTCGACCTGAGGGATATCGTCCGCCGGGTCGCCGCGTTCTTCCGCGATGAATCGTGCGGACAATGCGTGCCATGCCGGGTCGGTACCGTCCGGCAGGAGGAAGCCCTCCATCGTCTCCAGGCCAATCGTCCGCTGGGCAGCACGGCGGATGAGGTGGCACTGCTGGCCGAAATCGGACTCGCGATGAAGGATGCCTCGATCTGCGGGCTCGGACAGACCGCCTACGCCGCGGTCGAATCCGCCATCAAGCGTCTCAAGCTGTTCGAACCTGGGACGGCCCCATGACCGCATTCGTTTCACTCGAGCCGCCTCGGCGGATGGTGGAGATTTCGGTCGACGGCAAGTCGATACGGGCCCCCGAAGGCAGCACCATCTATCAGGCCTGCCGGCAGACCGGCACCGAGATCCCGACGCTCTGCTACCTGTCCACGCTCCATCCGGTGAACGTCTGCCGGGTCTGCGTGGTTGAAGTCGAGGGTTCCCGCGTGCTGGTGCCGTCGTGCTCCCGAAAGATCGAACCGGGCATGGTGGTGAAGACCGACTCCGAGCGGGTCCGCCACAGCCGGAAGATGGTGCTCGAGTTCCTCGATTCCTCGACCGACCTTTCCACCACCCCGGAGGTGGCCGGGTGGATCGAGGCCTATGGCGCCGAGGCAGACCGGTACGGCCCGCCCGCGCCGCCGGCACCCGCCGGACGTCGCGACGGCTTGCAGCCGGGACATCATGAACTGGTGGAACCCGGGGTGCGCGCCACGGTGGCCCAGCCGACCAAGGTGGACAACGACCTCTACATCCGCGACTACGGGAAGTGCATCCTCTGCTACAAGTGCGTCGAGGCCTGCGGCACCGATGCCCAGAACACCTTCGCGCTCACGGTGGCCGGCCGTGGATTCGACGCCCGGATTTCCACCGAGTTCGCGGTCGAACTGCCGAAGTCGGCCTGCGTCTATTGCGGGAACTGTATCGCGGTCTGTCCGACCGGTGCCCTGATGTTCAAGTCGGAGCATGACCGCCGGGCGGCGGGAACCTGGGACGAGTCGGCCCAGACCGTCACCCAGACGGTGTGTCCGTACTGCGGCGTCGGTTGCAACCTCGAACTCCACGTGCAGGACAACGAGATCGTCAAGGTCACCTCGCCGCTGGACCACGAGGTGACCTTCGGCAACCTCTGCATCAAGGGGCGGTTTGGCTGGCGGTATGTGCAGAACCGCGAGGCAGGCTCCAACCGAGGGCGAACGGGATGAGGGCCACCGCCGCCGCCACGATCCCCATCGCCGGGTAACCCACCCTGGCAAAGACGATTCCGGACATCAGACTCCCGATCGCCGACGCGCTGGTCAGCAAGGCGTCGTTCATGCCCTGAATCCGGGCCCGCTCCACCTGCGTCAGCCGGTCGGAGAGCAGCGTCGATCCCCCCACATAGCAGAGGTTCCACCCCAGCCCGAGCAGGAAGAGCACGCCGGTCATCGGAATCGCTGCCACCGACCAGATGGCCCCGAGTCCGGCAATCACAAGAAGCGCCGCGCCCACTGCGATCAACGGCCCCCGGCCCCAGGCGTCGGCCAGCCGGCCGGTGACCAGCGAGAAGGCATACATCCCGACCATGTGGCTCGACATCACGATCGAGATGATGCCGAGCGGGTGCTGATGGTTCTTCATGTGGAGCGAACTGATCACCATCAGCATCGACATCACGCCCTGGGACAGCAGCATCGAGAGCATCGCCACCTGAACCCAGCGATCGGCCAGAATGACCCGGACCGGGCGCGGACCGCGGGAATCCGGCGTGACGGGCGCGCCGGGGTCGACGAGGGCCCGGGCGAGGTCGCGAGGCTCGGGGCGGAGGAGGGTCATGACGATGATCGCGCCGATCAGGAAAAAGCCGGCGCTGGCGGCGTAGGGACCCGAGAGGCCCGGCCGGCCGAAGCCTTCCGCGATCCGCGACGTGGGCGATACCAGCAGGGGACCGAGAACCCCGCCCACCGTTCCGCCCACCACGACCGTCGCGATGGCCCGGCCCCGCTCGTCGGCCGGATGGACCTCGGCGGCTACGAACCGGGCCAGCTGAATCGCCGTGTTGGCGCCTCCCATCAGGAGCAACCCGGCCACGAACCAGACGAACGAACCGGCCCAGATGGCAACCGTCGCGATCATGGCGCCGGCGATTCCGCAGATCAATCCCAGCGTGATGGTCGTCCGGCGGCCGAGGGGATCCATGAGGCGGCCCCAGAGCAGGGCAAACGCCGCACCGCCGCCCCAGTAGAACGCCGCCGGCACGCCGGCCCACCCGGCGTGCCCCGACAACGCCGCTCCAACGATCGGGGTGACGGTGGATGCGACGAGAAAGCCCGCCGACCCGAAGGACTGGGTGGCGAGCAGCGTCAACTTGATCCGGCGGCGAGCGGCGAGGGGCGCGATGTCAGACCTCGCCGGCGATGCGTTCGGGATGGGTGTACACGGTGAACCGACCTGGTCGGGCGAATCCGATCAGGGTGAGCCCGGCCTCGTCGGCAAGCCGCACCGCCAGCGCGGTCGGACCCGAGACTGCAACGAGGATTCCGGCGCCGAACGCGGTGGCCTTCTGCGCCATCTCGAAGCTGGCCCGGCTCGTCACCACGATGAAGCCGGATGCCGGGTCCGTGCCCTGACGGACCAGGGAGCCGATCAGCTTGTCGAGGGCGTTGTGCCGTCCCACGTCTTCCCGTACCAGCGCGATCGAGCCCTCGGTCGTGGCCCAGGCGGCCGCGTGGACCGAGCCCGCCGCCTGGTTGAGCGGCTGGCGATCGCCTAACGCACTGACCGCGTCCTGGATCGCGCCCGGTTCGAAGCGGCTGCCGACCCCGACCGGCCGAAGTGGTTTCAGCACGGCGTCGATGCTGTCGCTGCCGCAGATCCCGCAGCCGGTCCGCCCGGTCATTCGCCGGGTTCGACTTTCGATCACCGCCTGGCATCGAGCCGGTACCCGGGCCTGGAGCTCGATGCCCCGGCTGTAGCGGACGACCTCGACGGCTTCGAGATCAGTCGGCGATTGGATCAGGTCTTCGGTGAGGCTGAAACCGAGGATAAAGTCCTCGAGGTCCTGGGGTGTCGCCATCATCACGACGTGAGGGATCTGATTGTACACCAGCACCACCGGCGTCTCTTCGATCAGGTGCTCGGCTCGGTCCGTCATCCGGCCGTCCAGCCATTGGCGGGCTCGGTGTTCGAGCAGCGGCCCGGCGTAGCCGAGCCGCGTTTGGGACGGGCGCGGGGTGTCGTCGCCGGTCACCGGATCACGAGGCTCGGGCGAAGTCGATGAACCCGCGTTCGGGATTGGCGCCGGTCAGGCGGACCCGGACCCGGTCGCCCACGTCCATCCCTTCATGGCCTTTGACCACCATCCCTTCGGCCGGTGGCGACAGAGTCCGGACGAAGGTGCCCTTCGGTGTGGCGCCAGTCACGATGGCGTCGAACGTCTGCCCGATCCGATCCGCCAGCAACAGGGCGGCGGCCTGCTTCCGGGTGGTTCGCTCGACCTTGCGGGCGGCGTCCTCCATCCGGGTGCATTGGGCCGCGACCGCGGCGAGCGCCTCGTCGGAATAGCCGTTGCTGCCGGTTGCCAGGACGTTCTTGAGCAGTCGCTGGGTTACCAGGTCGGCGAAGCGACGATTCGGGGCGGTGGAATGGGTGTAATCGTGCACGGCCAGTCCGAAATGGCCCTGGGAAACCTCACCCGGCTTGAGGAGCAGGTACTCGCCCGGTCCGAGCAGTTTCACGATCGACAACGAGAGGTCGGGGTAGTGGTCGGGATCGGCGGCGCGGCGGCCGGCGAGGAATTGGGTCAGAGCCGCCGGGTCCGGCTGGTCGGGCAAGGACTGGCCGAGCGCCTTGGCGAGGGCGACGATCCGGTTCCAGCGCTCAGGTGCCTTCACCACCCGCCGAATCGAAGACACGCCCTTGCTCTCGAGAAAACCGGCCATCGTCACGTTGGCCGCGATCATGAAATCCTCGATCAGCATGGTGGCCCGGTTCCGCTGATGGACCTTGAGATCAGTGACCCGGCCGTCAGTGGTGACCGGCGTGGCCTCGATGGTCTCGAGATCGAGCGCACCGGCCCGGTGCCGCTGGTTCCGCATCAATTCCGCCGCCGCGTCCTGAATCCTGAGTTGTTCGGCCACCGTAGGGGAAGCCGACACCTTGGTCGGTTCCGGTCCCCGATGTTCCAGCCAGGCTCCCACGCTCGGATAGTCGAGCTGGGCCTGATTGCGGAGCAGGGCGCGGTAGACCTTGGGGTCACTCGTGGTACCGTCCGGCCGAACCAAAAACTCGATCACGACGCCCAGCCGATCGACCCCCTCGTTCAAGGAGGTGAGGCCGGTCGACAGACGCAACGGCAGCATGGGGAACATCGTGACGCCGCAGTAGACCGACGTGGCGTTGTGCTCGGCATGACGGTCGGTGGCGCTGCCGGCGGGGATCCGGGAGTCGACGTCCCCGATGCCGACCAGAACCCGGGTGGAACCATCGGGCCGGCGCTCGGCATACTCGACCTGGTCGAGGTCTCTGGATTCCGGATTGTCGATCGAAGACCAGGGCAAGGCGCGGAGATCGACCAGGCCGGGTACCTGGGGGGCCGCATCGGCCAGGGCGGCCGTTTCGGAGACCACCGCTGCCGGGAAATCCGGCTCGAAGCCTTCCCGCGTGGCTTCCCGGCGGGCGGCCGCAATCAAGTCGAAGCTCATGACCAATGATAACTTGGCCCGAGAGGCCCTGTTTAAAGTATCGTTACTTGACTACGATTAACCCTGATACGGGCTTTTGTCCTCGCACTACCAATGACAGTCGTTGTTTGCCGGCCCCATTATCCCCCTTCGAAAGGAGGAGCGGCCCCTATGTTCGCTCGAGCAGTCAAACTTGGCTTGATCGCGTTGGCGCTGACGACGGCACCCGCCGCGTCGCAGCTTCCGCGTCAGGTCACCGGTACCGTCACCGGCGCTTCCAGCAAACGTCCGATTGCGGAAGTCTCGATCGTGGCGGTCGGCGCCAATGCCGCCACCCGGACCAACGCCGAAGGCAAGTTCACCCTGACGGCTGCCGCCGGGGAACTTCGCCTTCTGGTTCGCGCCATCGGGTTCGTCCGCAAGGAAGTCACCGTCCCGGTGAACCAGACCACGGTCGACATCGTTCTGAACGAGGACATCTTCCGCCTCGAAGAAATCGTGACGACCGGTCAGGCCACCACGATCGCCAAGAGGAACGCCACCACCGCCAGCGTCAGCGTCGAGGCCGAAGATCTGGTCCGCGCGCCGGCGCAGTCGCTCGATCAGGCGCTCCAGGGCAAGGTCCCCGGCGCCCAGATCTTCCTGAACGGCGGCGGCCCGGGCGGTGGTGCCCAGATTCAGATCCGCGGCGCCAGTTCGATTCTCGGCAACAGCCAGCCCCTGTTCGTGCTCGACGGCGCCATCATCTCGAACGACGGCTTCTCGGGCGGCCTGAACGCCCTGTCGTTCGCGACCGGCGGGTCCGGCGTCACGACCAGCAACCAGGACGCCATCGTCAACCGGCTCTCGGATATCAATCCGAACGAGATCGAGTCGATCGAAGTCCTCAAGTCGGCGGCCGCCACGGCGATCTACGGCAGCCGGGCCACCAACGGCGTCGTCGTGATCAAGACCAAGCGCGGCACGGCCGGCAACACCAAGGTCAGCATCACCCAACGGCTCGGGACCCAGAACCCCCTCCGGTTGATGGGCACCCGGCAGTTCTCGACCGTGCAGCAGGTGCTCGACATTCCGTTCGGCAACGGTCTGTCCGGCAAGGACTGGATGAACGCCACGTTCCCCGGCGGCCAGATCCCGGCCTCGGCGAACATCGACTTGGCCAAGCAGTTCTACAGCAACAAGGATCCGTCCTACGAGACGATCGCCAGCATGACCGGTGGCACCGAGAAGTTCCAGTTCTTCTCGAGCATCACCAACCGCAAGGAAGTGGGTCTGGCCCCGAACACCGGCGCCCAGCTCCAGGCCTTCCGGTTCAACGGTGATCAGAAGTTCAGCAAGTATTTCTCGGTCCAGCTGAGCGGCAACGTCACCCGGAACATCCTGGACCGCGGCGTCTCGGGCAACGAAAACAACTGCTCGAGCCCGATCTACTGCATGGCGTACACCCCGGGCGTGATCGACCTGAGCCAGAAGAACGATCTCGGTCAGTATCCGATCAACGTCTTCAACGGCGGTGGCGTCGGCTCGTCCAACTGGTATGACGAGTTCGACAACATCAAGAATCGCCAGTCGATCTTCCGTCAGCTGGCCAGCGGCACCCTGACCTTCACCCCGCTCGAGTCGCAGGCCAACCGGGTGGTGATGTCGGTCGTCGGCGGCGTTGACCACTACGTCCAGGACTCCTACATCCTGTCGCCGCCCTTCCTGCAGCTCGAAGGTTTCGACGGGTTCAAGGGCCGCGTGGTGCAGTCCACCGTGAACGGGCTCAACTACAACAGCCAGTTCAACACGGTCTGGACCTACACCGGCATCAAGGGGTCGTCGTTCACGACCTCGGCCGGCGCCGCGCTCGAACGCCAGCAGACCAACTTCTACGACATCCTGGCCCGCGGCCTCCTGCCCGGCCAGACCAACGTCCAGCAGGGCTCGGCCCCGATCGCGGTGACCCAGCAGTTCCAGGAGTTCCGCGACCAGGCCGTCTTCGCCAACGAGCAGATTCTTACCCTCGATGGCAAGCTCTCCCTGAACGGCGGCGTCCGCGCCGACCGGTCGAGCGCCAACGGCGACCGCAGCAAGTTCTACATCTTCCCCCGCGGTTCGGCGGCCTACAACTTCGGCGCCTTCGGACCGTTCTCGTCCTTCAAGCTCCGCGGCGGCGTCGGCCGGAGCGGTAACCGGCCCCGGTTCGGTGACCGTGACCTCCTCGGCACCCCGGTGCTCGTGGGCGGCCAGCAGGGGATCATCGTCCCGGGCACGGTCGGCAACCCGCTGATCAAGCCCGAGACCCTGACCGAGTTCGAAGCCGGAACCGACCTGACGTTCCTCAAGGAGCGGGTCCAGCTCGAAGCGACCTACTACGAACGGAACATCACCGACCAGCTCCTGAACCCGGCCGTGGCCCCCAGCAGCGGGTTCGGCGCGGTGGTGGTCAACGCCGGCAAGCTCAAGACCAAGGGCTTCGAGGCCGGCCTCACGGTGGTGCCGTACAACAGCGGCAACATCCAGTGGACCGCGGTCACCTCGTTCCAGAAGAACAACCAGAGGGTGACCGACCTTCCGGCGTTCATCCCCCCGTTCAATCCGTCGGGCGGCAACTCCGGCTCGACCCGGCCGCGGATCATCAGCGGTCAGGTAACTACCAAGATCTGGGGTCTGGCGCCCTACGTGAACGGCGTCCGGGCGCCGGTCGGCTACACCTTCCTTCGCGCCATCGGCAGTTCCGCGGCTCCGACCGCGGTGACGGCGCTCGACTCGATCGTGGGCGACGCCAACCCGACCTTCCAGATGTTCTTCAACAACCAGGTCACCTACAAGCGCCTGACGCTCGGGTTCAGCGTCGATTGGCGGAAGGGTGGCGACGTCTTCAACTTTACCCAGCAGATTCTGGACGAAGGTGGCACGTCGAAGGATTACGACGAAGCGGTCACCCTCGACAATGCTCCGCGCGGCACCACGGCGGAAGTCATCGCCGCCATTCCGGCCGGCACCAAGCTGGGCGAGTTCCGGCTCCGGGCCTATCAGGAAGGTGGCCGCGACTCCCGCGTCTACACGCAGGACGGCGGCTACGTCCGGCTCCGCGACATCTCCCTGTCGTTCGAAGCCCCGCGGGACTGGGCCCGGGCGATTCGGGCAGGATCGATGCGGTTCAGCCTCCAGGGGCGCAACGTCCTGATGTTCACCAAGTACACAGCGTTCGATCCCGAAAACGTCCGGCGCGGCAGCCAGAACATCCGGCAGGCCATGGACCTGGCGTCCTTCCCGGGCTCCCGGCAGTTCTACTTCTCCATCGACCTGGGATTCTGAGCCGATGCGATACTCAAATGTGAAGCGCGCTCTGCGCGCGATGATTCCGGCGGCGGTGGTGCTGTCGTCGGCGTGCTCGGTCGACAGCCTGACCGTGCCGAACAAGAACGCCCCGAACCTCTCGGGAACCCAGAACAGCCGCGCTGCCGTGAACCTGGCAGTGCTCGGGATGCTGAGCCTGGCCCGGAACAACGAGCAGGGCTGGCTCGGCAGCGCCGCCGCGTACGGCCGCGAGTACTGGTTGATGCAGCCGCAGTTCGGCGGCACGATCAGCGGCCCGGCCCGCGACTGGAAGGTCGCCTCGCTGAACGGCAGCGGTCTCTGGGGCGGCTACTTCCGGAATCTCCGGGACGTGGCCGTGGCCAAGCAGGTCCTCGACACGTCCAGCGCCAGCCTCTCCGCCGCCGAGAAGTCCGCGGCTCGGGGCGTCATCTACACCTTCGAGGCACTGGAACAGCTCCACGTGATCCTGTCCCGGGACACCGTTGGCACGGTGACCCAGGTTACCGGGACCCCGACCGATGTCCGGCCGTTCGTCTCGCGTGACTCGGGCTACAAGTTCGTCACCGCCATCCTCGATTCGGGCCTCGCGGCTCTGAATGCCGGCGGTTCGGCGTTCCCGTTCACCCTCCCGGGTGGGTTCATTGGGAACCCGGGCGGCGGGTTTGCTCCGGGGGCCGTCGGCTTCGATGCCTCGACGCCGGCCACCTTCGCCAAGTTCAATCGGGCCCTCAAGGCTCGGGTCGAGGTCTATCGCGCCTCGATCGGGTGCGGGGCGCCGTGTTACCAGGCCGCCCTCACCGCCCTCGGCGCTTCGTTCTTCACCGGCGTCGCCGGCTTCACCAAGGCGAATCGCGCCCTCGGCGTGTATCACGTCTATTCGGCTGCGACCAACGACGTGACCAACGGGTACATTCCGGCTCAAGGCCAGTTCAACTACATCAATACCACGATCAAAACCGTTCCCAACGTGACCGCGGATCTCCGGTATCAGGAAAAGATCGGGCCCGCCGCGTTGGTCGGTGCGGTCGAAGGGTTTACCAGCGACATCGAGCCGACCGTCTACGCCAGTTTCAGCGCCCCGTCTCCGATCATCCGGAACGAAGAGCTGATTCTCAAGTATGCCGAGGCTCAGTACTTCGCGGGTTCCCAGAGCGAAGCGCTCGCCGCGATCAATGCTGTGCGGACCCTCTCGGGCGGCCTAGCTCCCCGGGGTGCCTTCACCGACGCCAATGACTTCAAGACCGAGTTGTTGGCTCAGGTCCGTCTGTCGCTGCTGTTCGAGGGGCACCGTTGGGTCGACGTTCGACGCCTGCTGGGCAACGCAGGTCTGGCGAATCTCCGCCTGACCTATCCGTCAGGCATCAACGAGCCTGCCGAGTGGTCCGTGGCGACCTCGCTGCCGGTACCGTCGGGCGAGTGCGATGCCCGGAAGGGCACCGGAAATCCGGCCCTGGCCGGCCCGGGCTGCTGATCCTCCGTGGAACGAACACCAACGGCCCGCCAGTCTCACGACTGGCGGGCCGTTGTCTTTCCCTGCCGGAAGGCTACATCCGCTAGTGTTCCAGGGTCTCGTTCCCATCGGTATCGACCGCCACGAGATAGACGGCCCCCCGGCCCAGCCCGCCCAAGCGCCGTCCCTTCGGCAACTCCACGGCAAACACCAACCGCCCCGATCGGTCGAACACATCCCACCGGGAGGGCGCGGCCAGCCGGCCCGAACGCGCAACCCACAGCATTCCGTCGGGTGCAATCCGGGGGGCCGTATCACTGAAGGCGGGCTTGGTCCTGGCAAAGGCCATGTTGTCCGCCACCTCCGCCACCGCCTTGTCTGCAAGCATGTCGGCCGGCGTGGCTTCGAGCCCGCCGGGCGGCCTGTCGGCGTTGCCTTTGCCCCCAACGCCGGAATTCATCAGCAGCGTGCGGATGGCGTCGAGCTGGTCCTCCCGGGTCACGGGAAGCGGTGTCCACGCCACCGGGGGGCCGGTGGTCCCGGCACCGGCGGCGTCGATCCACTCGACGTGATAGTCGTGGGCCCGCACGACGGCCACTCGCCCGTCGGGTCCCACCGCCCAGGCGTCGGCTGCCCCGAACACCGTCATGGGGAACCGGGGCCGGTCCCGATGAGGTGGATCGCCCGGCTCCGGTGCCGGGTGGATCCAGGCCACGCGCTCGGAACGCCGGGCCGAGGGCCGATAGCGGATCAGCGGGAGCGAATCCCGCTGGAGCCCCTGCCCGAACCGAACCCACGCCGGCACGACCGCGTAGTACCGGCCGGCCTGATCCACCGCCCGCGGAAAGAGTCCGACTTCGATGCCTGGCGTCACCGCGGCAAAGGTGCGACGAATCGTTCCGTCCGGTGCGATCAATGCCAGCCGGTTGTTGCCTTCGTCGATCAGGAGCACGGAATCGCCGGCGTACGGAACGAGCCCCGACGGCAGCCGATATTCCGCCGGCCCGCCTCCGGCTCGCCCGACGGGGCGGGTTCGACCCGTCACAAAGTCCGCGATCACGACGGCCTCCGCCAGTCGATCGGCCACCAGGACGGTGCCGTCGGGTCTCTCGACGACGCCACGGATCTGGTTGAACTGGGCGGGCAGTGCCCGATCGGGGCCCGCCAGGTGCCGAAGCGGCTCCGCCGGCTGCTCGCTCAGGAAGGACAGCAGGAGCAGGGATATCACTCGGGCCTCGGGGTCGGGTCGTCGGAAACGGGATGCCTGGCACGGACCGGGTGTCGCGCCTCTGCCGGGGGGGTCTGACCGGCTTAGATTCTCGCCATGGCCGAATTACCGCTGGTTTTCGCCCTGACCGGCGCCTCGGGCGCCCCCTATGCGGTTCGGGTGCTCGAAGCGCTGACCCGGGCCAGGATGCCGGTCTGGCTGATCGTCTCGAGTCACGGCTGGCGCCTCCTCAACGAGGAATGCGCCATCGCCGACGTCCCCCAGCTCACGGGCGCCACCGGTGGCGACTGGTCCTCGGTCACCGTGTTCGACGATGCCGACCGCGGCGCCAAGCCGGCGTCCGGGTCGCAGCGGACCCGCGGCATGCTGGTCTGCCCCTGCTCGATGGGGACCGTTGCCGCGATCGCCCATGGAACCAGCCGGTCTCTGGTAGAACGGGCCGCCGACGTGACCCTGAAAGAGGGCCGGAAGCTGGTGGTCGTCCCGAGGGAAACGCCGCTCTCGCTGATCCATCTCCGGAATCTTACCGCGCTGGCCGAGGCTGGCGGAACCGTGTTGCCGGCGGCACCCGGCTTCTACCATCGCCCCGATCGGGTCGGCCAGCTGGTGGATTTCATCGCCCAGCGGATTCTCGATCAGTTCAGCTTCGACATCTCGATCGCGCCGCGCTGGGGAGACCCCGTCTGATGCGGGTGGGGCTGTTGGCTCTCGCCGCGGTCGGGCTTGCGCTTCCCGTCGCAGCGCAGGAGCCCCTCAGGGCCGGCACCCCCGTCCGGATTATGGCGCCGGCACTGGGGCCCGATCCGGTCGTGACCCGAGTGGTCCGCCTCGCCGCCGACAGTCTGGTCCTGCAAACGGATCCGCGGTTGCCCGAACTCGCCATTGCCCGCTCCGACATCACCCGGTTAGAAGTTGGGTCGGGCCGAGGCAACGGGCGGACCCGGTTGATCGGCGTGGGACTGGGTGCCGGGTTCGGCGGCGGTGCCCTCCTCGGTCTCGCCCTGGGGAGTTACGTCACCAATCCCGACCTCCAGCATTCGAGCAACGAAGTCGGCCGGACGTTGGTCGGCGGCGTGATTGGAGCCGGCCTTGGAGTGCTGGTCGGGGCGGTGGTCGGGTCGACCCGGAAGGAAGCGACCTGGAAGGTGGTCGACCACCACACCGTCACGGTGGCGTTTCGGCCGCTGTTCGATCGCGGGGTTGGGGCGGCGGTGCGGCTGCGGTTCGGCCCCCTCTAGCTCAGCGGCAGGATTCTGGGCGGGCGAATCGAGCCGCCCGCACCACCTCGACACCGAGCCGATAGTCCGCCCCACCCTCGAACACCCCAGGTCCGGCCAAACCGCCCCGAACTCCGATAACCAGCGCCAGGTCCTTCGTCGCCCCTGCGTGTCCAGCCAGCCTGTTCAAGCTGCCCCAGGCAGCGGCCGAGAACGTGGCGCCGATCTGGTACGTGGTATCGCCGCAGAGCCGCAACCAGCCCCCGCCGGGCCGCGCCAGGTAGATGCCGTCAAATTCACCATACTCGGTCGCCGAAAGGGTCGGGAGGCATCCCGTGCCGCCCGGGAGTTCGAGGTCGATCCTGGCCGGCTCGGTGACCACGAACCGCGGCCCCTGGGCCCGGAGCGGGGCCGCATCACGCCGGGGGCAGCTGAGGGCGACATGGTAGTCGGCGGCCGGGACCGTGGCGGTGAACTGGCCGCTATCACCGGTCCACGCGGCGAGACCCGGAGCGAACTCGACCCGGACCCCGCGGGCCGGTTTCCGGGTGACCGGGTCGATGACGCTACCACGAACGGCGACCTGAGCCTGTGCTCCGGATCCCAGCCAGACCATCAATGCGGCCGCGATCGCGCCCGCCCGACCGGTCATCGGCACGACTCGGCCGGCGTCCGCCTCTGAAAAGAGATGACTTTTTCGACTTCGATCAGATAGCCAGCGGACCCGTCTGCCCCGAAGAATCCGGGACCGCTCAAACGGCCGCGGACCGAGAGGGCGAGATCGGGATGCCTGGCGTCCTCGGACCGAGTGGCCTTGAAGACGAGATCTCGCCAGGCCGCCGGCGGGAAATCGATGGCAACCCGGTAGTTGGGGCTGCCGCAGAGCTGGAGAAGACGGACGCTGCCGCCCGCCAGGAGGACACCGCGAAACTCGCCGTAACTCGTCGCTGACATCGGCGTCAGGCACTCGGCGCCGTGGGCGAGGGTCAGATCGATGTCGGCGCTCGGTCCGGACACGACGATGGAATCAGCTCCCGCGGCGAGCGGATTGTCATGCCGGCGCGGGCAGTCAACCACGGGAGCATAACGTCCGAGCGGCACGCTGAACTGGAACCGGCCGTCCAGGCCTGTCCAGCCGCCGAGCCAAGCGCCCAGCGCGACCCGGGCGCCGGCAACCGGCCTGCCGTGCTCGGCATCCCGCACGGTGCCCTGGAGGATCGCGCTCTGCGCCGCCGTGCGAACCGGCACCGCGAGCGTTGTCCCCACAGCGAAAAAGAGCCCCAGACGTAGCGTCATGGCGATGGGGATAATACCATGAAGGCACCCTTTGGCCAGAGCACACCATGCGGCTTGGTATCATCTCCGACACCCACGACCTGCTCCGTCCTCAGGTATTTGAGGTCTTCCGCGAGGTGGACCTGATCCTTCATGCCGGAGATATCGGATCGCCCGACCTGCTCACCGAACTCGAGGCCATCGCGCCGGTCCGGGCGGTGTTCGGCAATACCGACGGCTTCGACGTCCGGCAGGTGGTGCCCGAGGTGGTCGAGGAGGAGATCGAGGGGTTCAAGTTCGTGATCGTGCATGGACACCAGTTCGGCAGCCCCACCCCCGAGGCCATCAATGCCGCGTATCCGGACGCGGAGATCATCATCTTCGGTCACACCCACCGGCCGCTGCTGACGATTGTGGATGAGGTGGTGACGGTGATGAATCCTGGCGGAGCCGGCGCTCGGCGGTTCGGCCTGCCTGCGTCGGTGGGGATTATGGAACTCGAGCCCGGGATTCCTCCCCGAGCTCGTCTGGTGCCGATTACCGACCTCGATGACGACTAGACCAGCGCCTCGCCCACGAGCCAGCGGTCGATCGGCAGAGTCCGTCGCCACGCTTCGGGATGACGACGGAACCACGACATGATCAGCAGCATCTCTTCGATGGTGGCATGGTCCAGCAGGCCGGCCGGCGGGAGCGGCCTCGCGATCTCTTCGTCGATCACGCCGCGGAACGCTTCCCGTTCGATCGGCGTGGTTGGAAACGGGTAACTCGCCCGGACCAGGCCGTGGCGGATCAGGTAGACCCGGTCATCGCCGAAGGTGCCGGGCTCGCGATAGATGAAGGTCAGCACCTCGATCGCCGACCGGGCCCGGGCCAGGGCGGCAATCAGCCACTCCAGGGCCTCGAATTTTTCCCGCCACCGCGCCGCCGCCTCGAAATCCTGTTTTTCCGCCGCCGCGACCATCTGATCGATGAGCCGGTCGATCGGCTGAACCTGCATCCCGCCCAGGAACCGCACCGCCGCATCGGCCTGGCTTCGATATCGGTGCTCCTCGACCAGGCCGGCGCAGGGCCCGGTGCAGGTGCCGAAATCGTAGCGCGGGCAGGCCGCCTGCTTCGCTTCGGCAAACAGATCACCCTGGCCCGGGAACACCACCGGCATCTTCTCGGCGCAGTCGCGGAGCCCGAGCAGATCGTTCAGCACCCGGATCCCGAGCAAGGCCCGCGTGGGCGAGGTGAACGGGCCGAAGTACCGGCAATCCTGACGCGTCGTGGAGGCGGTCACGGCCAGACGGGCCGCGGACCCATGGGTCACGGTGACGAACGCGGCGTTCCGCCGCCGGTTCATGTGCTGGTTGTACGGCGGGCGGTGCTTCCGGATTTCCTTGAGCTCGGTCAGATGGGCTGCGAACTCGCTCGGCACATAGTCCCAGGTGATGTTGGCCGCCGCGTGAAGGATCCGGGCGGCCTTGTCCTCCGGGTATTTGGCGCTGAAGTAGGAGAGGAGTCGCGCCTTCACCCGCTTGGCCTTGCCGACGTAGATCACCCGGCCCAGCGGATCGATCATCCGATAAATGCCCGGCCGGTGTTCCGCCAGGGCCTTGACCCGGCCGCGGAGGGTCGGGAGGTCGGTGGTGGGCGGGAGCAGGGTGGCGGTAGCCGTCATGCGTTCACGTCTGACACCGGTAGCAGAAGACGGTAATCCTCGCGTCGATGGCATGGGTGCCGGCCAGTGAGGCCCCGCAGTGGCGGCACGGCTCGCCTTCACGCCCGTAGACCATCAGCTCCAGCTGAAAATTACCCGGTTCCCCCCTGCCGGTGCGATAGTCCCGGATCGTGGTCCCGCTGGCCCGCACCGCCTGGGTGAGGATCCGGACGAGGTGATGATGGAGCTGGCGGTGGTTCTCGGGGGTCAGGGCCCGGGCCGCTCTCGACGGGTCCACGCCCGCAAAGAACAGCGCCTCGTTGGCATAGATATTCCCCACGCCGGCCAGGGCCTTCTGGTCCATCAGGACCTTCTTGACCGCGGCCCGGGATCGGCCTAACGCTCGGCCCAACGCTTCCGGCGTGAAGCCGGGATCCAGCGGCTCGGGGCCGATGGCGTTGGAGAATCGTCGGTAGCCGGCGTCGTCCAGCCAGCGAATCCGGCCCAGGCGCCGGACGTCGTGGTAGATGAAGGTTCGACGGTCGTCGAGCAGGATCCGGAGCACGCCGTACTTGAGATCGTCCGGCGTGGGCTTGCGCTTGACGAACATCGCCCCGGTCATGCCCGGCTGAATCACCAGGCGGCGGCGGTCCGTTGCGATCACGGCGTTCTTGGCCCGCCGGGACAGGCCCAGAACCCGGGCACCGCGGAGGCCGGTCGTGAGGGCCCGGGCGGAGACGCCCGTCAGGACATCGGCATGGGTGAGCACGACGCTCTCGAACCGGCGGCCGGTGAGCAGCGGGGCGTTGTCCCGCACCATGGTTTCGACTTCGGGAAGCTCCGGCACGATCAAGGCCGGGCCAGAGCGCGTCGAATCGCGCTGTCGGCGACGACGGCCTGGCCGTCGTGGAAGGTGGCGCGGACCCGAATCCCGTCGATGGCCGACCGGGCGATCGAGAACGGATTCCGGTCGAGCACCATGAAATCGCCCGGCCCGCCGGCCCGGAGTACGCCATCGCGACCAGCCCCGGTCGGGGGCACTCGAAGCGCATTGAGCCGCCAGGCGAGCTGTCGGCCCAGGGCGTCGGGCCGGGAAGCGCCGGCCGCGTACTTGCGACCCAGGGTGGCGAGGAACGGTGCCATGGCGGTGCCCGGCTTGGTGAAATAGTCGCTTCCTTCCACCATCACCGCGCCGGCCCGGTAGAGCCGGTCCCAGGCGTAGACCCTGGCCTCGTTCGCCTCGCCGACCCGCATCGCGCCCAGGCCGGGGCGCTCTTCAGACGTCGCGTTGAAGTCGGATTGAACCGAGAGCACCACGCCGAGCCGCACGGCCCGGGCAAAGTCCTCGTCGCGGGCGTAGGAAAAGTGCTCGACCCGGAGTCGGTGCCGGTCGAGGGCCGGCCGCTCGGTCAGGATCCGCTCGTAGGCGTCGAGCGTCCGCCGGACCGCTTCGTCGCCGATGGCGTGGGTAGCCACCCCAAGGCCCCGGTCGAGCGCCCGCCGGGCCAGTGCCGCGATCGTGTCTGTCGTCATCCGGGCAACCCCGCTCGTGGTCGAGTCGTCCGCGTACCGGTGGGTCAGGGCGGCTCCTCGGCTGCCTAACGCTCCGTCGGCGAACAGCTTGAGATGGGTCACCCGGATTCGGGGCGAGACGATGAACGCGGCGTCCCCACCGGTCAGCAGCGAATCGGCCAGCCGGCTCGGGGCCGGGACCATCAGGTTGATCCGGATCGGGAACGGGGCGGTCGAGTCGGCCCGCCGAAGCAGCGTGAGGTACCGGCCCAGATCGGCGTCGAGGGCCACCACGCCTGGGAGGGCAAGCGGGCCGGCGTCGTCGACTTCGACCACGCCCCGCGCGGCCATCGTGTCCGCCGCGATCCGGTAGGCGGCCATCACGTCGTCGTCACTGGGCGACGGGAGTCGAGGCACCATCAGCTCGTTGGCCCGCTCGAGCAGAATCCCGGACGGTGCGCCCTTGGCCAGGCGCCTGATCGTGCCGCCCTCCGGGTCGGGCGTCGTCCGGCTGATCCCGGCCAGCGCCAGCGCGTTGGCGTTCACCCAGCCGGCGTGACCGTCTGATCGGACCAGAAACACCGGGTGGTTTGGCGCCGCGGCCGAAATTTCGGCCAAGGTCGGCAGAGCCGCGGTGTCCCACGATTCCTGACTCCACCCGGCGCCGACGATCCACGTCCCCGCGGGCGACGAGTCGGCCCGGGCCTTCACCCGGTTGGCGATCTCCTGAATCGACCGGGCACCGGCCAGATCGAGAAACAGCTGTTCCTTGAGGGCCGAGTTGAGGAGCGCCAGACCGACGTTGAAGAGGTGGATGTGGTGGTCGACGAACGCCGGTGCGATCACGGCGCCACTCAAATCGCCCAACGACGCTCCGCCCGCCTTCCAGGCCAGCACCGAGTCCGCGCTCCCGATCGCGATGATCCGTCCTCCCCCGATGGCCAGCGCCAGCGCCATGGGTTGGGCCGAATCGAGCGTCACCACGGTCACCCCGGTCAGGACGACCTCGATGTCGGCGCGCCGCGGGGCGCAGCCGGTCACGAGGGCCGCGAGAGCCACGGCTCGCCCGAAGCGGCCCGCCGGGTATGGTTTCGAGAAAAGGGTCAAAGACATGAGAACGCTTGGAGTCTGGGGGGCTCGGTCCCTCGGCGCAACCATCCTGATGCTCGCCGCGGTTCCGGGCCCGGCCCTGACCCAGCCGCCCATGAATGCCCGCGCTGCGGGGAATGGAACGGCTGTTCGTTCTATCGGATGGGCTGCCGGGCCGCCCCTGGTTCAAAACACGCACTCTATGCTCCGAAGTACACCTACGCGGCGATGGGTTTCCCTGGGGTTCGTTCGGCGGTGGATGACGGAAGTGGGACGAGGCGCGGGCCCAACTGGTGCTGCGGACTGAGCGGCTCACCGCCGTGGCCCGGGCGACGGCGGACGCTGCCCGCTGATCGGAGCCGCCCGCAATGCTCGAGGTCTGGTCAGGCCGCCTTGAGGTGGTCGTCGACGGGCCGGTGTCCGGTCAGCAGCACGAGGGCCACGCCCAGCATCAGCGCCATGTCGGCCACATTGAAGATCCCGGTGCGGAGTGACCCGATGCCGACGTTCATGAAGTCGATGACCCAGCCGCGGGCCAGCCGGTCGATCAGGTTGGACACCCCACCCCCGAAGATCAGGCAGAGCCCGATTTGGGCGATCCGGGGCCACTGATTCCGAAGCGCGCTGTAGACGCAGAAGCCGAGCAGGAGCGCGCTGCCGAAGGAAAAGATGGCGGTCCGGGCCCACGGCGGGAGTGTCGCCCCAAGGCTGAGGAACGCCCCCGCGTTTTCGGCGTACTGGATCCGGATTGTGTCGCCGAGGTAGGAATGGCGGGGCTCGCCGCGGAGCTCCGCGGCGGCGA
>JANXXJ010000169.1 GCA_025350665.1 Gemmatimonadota bacterium
GGCCCGCCGTCGCGCCCATATCCGGGCCTACCTCGCCTGGCTCGGACCCCATCGCTACGCGATCGCCGGCCTGTCGGTCCTGGCACTCGTCGGCGCCGGCCTCCAGATGGTCGAGCCGCTCTTCATGCGGTTCATGATCGACCGGGTCCTGCTCAGCCAGACGCTCGACCACGCCGCCCGCCTCAGATGGCTGCACATCGCCGGCCTCACCTTTGTGGCCGTGGTGATCCTGTCCAATCTGGCCCAGGTCATCCGCGACTACCGCCAGCGGCTGCTCAACACCCGGGTCATGCTGTCACTCCGCCGGTCATTGTTCGACCGACTGCTCCACCTCCCGCTGGCCCGGCTCCACGACATGAAGACGGGCGGGATCCTCTCGCGCCTGACCGGCGACGTCGACACCACGACGGGATTGCTCCAGCTCGCCGTGGTCTCCCCCGCCCTCTCCGTCATCCGGCTCGTCATCGCGGTCGTGGTGCTCCTCGGCATCAACTGGCGCCTGGCGCTCACGGCCCTCGCGATCCTGCCGGGCATTGCCGTCATGAGCCTGGCATTCTCCCGGCGAATCCGCCCGATCTACCGTTCGCTGCGGAAAGACGCCGAGCTGATCGACGGCCGGGTCGGCGAAACGTTCTCAGGCATCCGCGTGGTCCGCGCCTTCCGGGGCGAAATCCGCGAGTTGATCGAGTATCTGCTCGGCCGCCACACGGTGGTCCGGAAGGAACTGTTCGCGGTGCGGCGCGAAATGATCGTGTGGACCGCGTGGGGCTTGCTGCTGGGCGGCGTCAACGTCGTGATCCTCTGGTACGGCGGCTATCTCAACCTGTCGGGCCAAGCCTCCGTCGGCGACATCATGGCCTTCCAGTGGTACACCTTCCTGCTGCTCAACCCGGTGTGGCAGATCGTCAACTCGTTCTCCGATCTCCAGCGTTCCCTCGCCGCCATGGAGCGGGTCTTCGAAGTCCTCGGCATGGCAAGCGACAAGCCGGACCGTCCCGACGCCGCGGCCGCCCCGGCGATCGTCACCGAGATCCGCTTCGACCAGGTGTCGTTCGAGTATCGTGAGGGACAGCCGGTAGTGAAAGACTTCGACGTCGTGGTCCCCGGAGGATCAGTGGTGGCGCTGGTCGGCCGGAGCGGCGCGGGCAAGACTACTGTGACCGACCTCGTGGCCCGGTTCCACGATCCGACCGCGGGACGACTGCTGGTCAATGGGGTCGACATCCGGGACCTGAAGCTCCGCAGCTACCGCGACCTCCTCGCCCTCGTCCAGCAGGAGGTGTTCCTGTTCGACGGATCGGTGCGGGACAACATCGCCTACGGTCGGCACGATGCCACGGACGCCGAAGTCGAGGACGCCGCCCGGCGCGCCAACGCCCACGAGTTCATCGTCAAGCTGCCGGACCAGTACCAGACCTCGATCGGCGAACGCGGCGTCAAGCTGTCGGGTGGCCAGTGCCAGCGTCTGGCCATTGCGCGGGCCTTCCTGGCCTCGCCCCAGATCCTGATCCTCGACGAAGCCACCAGCAACCTCGACACCGAGAGCGAGCAGTTGATCCAGGCGTCGATGGCGGAACTACTGGCGGGCCGGACCACGTTCGTGATCGCGCACCGGCTCTCCACCGTGCGCCGAGCCGATCTGATCCTGCTGCTCGAGGATGGTCGGGTAACCGAGCGAGGAACCCACGATGAGTTGATGGAGGCCAAAGGCGCCTACTACGGGATGGTGCGCCGGCAGATGGCGGCGGCCGAGGACGGCGCGGCGCTGGCGTGAGCCCGGACCGGCCCGTTCGATCGCCCCGTTCGGCTACGCGAGGTCGCGGAACAGGGGCCGCACCGCGAGGGTAAAGCTCCGCCCCAGGCCGGGCGGCTCCCACCGAATCATCTCCGCGTGAGGCTGATCGACCGCTCCACCCAGTGTTGACACGAAGACGATCTCCCGGTCGAGATCGACCCGCCAGACCTCTTTCACCCCGAGCGACAGATAGGCCGGCCGTTTGTGGTCCCGATCGTACACCTTGGTGGACGGGCTTTGGACTTCAACGGCAAGGAGATGCTCGGTGAACCTTTCCCAGCGGGTCTCGCCCCGCGGTTTCCTGAAGACCAGGACGACCGGCTGGAGCTCAACCTTGGGCTTGACGATGATGACCCCAGGGTTCGCGACCCGAACGTCCGGCCGTTCCGCCACGAATCCGGCCAATGCGACCGCGATCTGGGTCGCAACCAGCTGATGGGGGCCCGGGGGGACGGCGTCACCAGCAGGACCCCGTCCAGCACCTCGTAGCGGTTGCCGTCCTCCGGCCACGATTCGATTTCGTCGACCGTGTACCGGCGGATGGAGATTGGCATCGCCATAATGTCGTCTCGGCTCGCGGGGTTTGGCGACTCGGCATCCTGCCCGCGTGAGACCGGCCTCACTCCCCGTTCCGTCCCTCTACACAACTCACCCGCTATCGTCATCCTGTCGCCGAGAAGCCGCACAAAGGAGTCGGTATGTCCAAGCAAGCCGCTGATGCCCACCGGAGAGCCGCCGGACACCATGAAGAAACGGCCCGCCACTACAAAGCCGCCGTCATCGAGTACGAAGCGGGGCGTCACGACCGGGCCGCCCACCATGCCTTCGTGGCGCACGGCCACGTTGAGCATGCGCTACGCCACAGCGCCGAGGCGGCCAAGGCTCACGCCGAGGAATACGGGAATCAGTAGACGGCCTCGCGCAGCGCGCTCAGCTGTTCACCCCACCACAGGCCGATCATCCGGCTGAAGGCGGTCCCGGTGTGACCGTGCCGGGCCGGATGATCGTCCCGGAGCGAACTCCACCCGCGGTGCGTCACCCGCACGACGGTCCCGGCCTCGACCGGTGAGAACTCCACCTCCACGGTCGTGACCTCCCCCGCCGCGAAGGTCACGTTCCGCCAGGTAAACGCAAACCGGCTGGGCGGCTCCCACACCGTAACCTGGCCGATCTCGAATGCCGTGCGCCCCGCCGGGCCCTCGTGCGCTTCGAACACGCGGCCCTCGACCCGCGGCTCGATCCGCATGATCCCCTGCACCCGGCCCAGGTGCCGATACTTGGGACCCCGCCGCCACCAGCGGTCGATGTCCTCGGTGAAGAGCTCGAAGGCCCGCTCAACCGGGACCCGAACGGTGACGCTCACCCGGGCCTGGTCGCCGCTCACCGGGATCGGTCCCGCTTCAGGACCGCCGCCTCGGCGTAGCGCTTGAAGGCGTTGAGCTGGGTCCCCCACATCCGTTCGATCCGATCGAGCCAGGCGTGAAGGCCACCCAGCGCAGCGGGGTTCAGGACGCAAAGCCGGCCCCGGGCATCATCAGCGACCGGCCGTTCGACAAGGAGCTTCGACTGCCGCAGGATTCGAAGGTGACGGGTCAGCGCCGGCCGGCTCACGCCGAGTCGCTCCGCGATGTCCGCCGGCCGGGAGGGACCGTCGAGCAGGATACCGATCACGGCGCGGCGGGTCGGATCGGCCAGCGCCAGCAGCGTGAGATCGAGCGACGGCGCGGCCCCCCCTCGTCTCCGCCCCGCCGCGGTCAGGACTTCGGCCACGGCGCGGCGGGAGGATTTCGAATCCGCTGGGTCACCCACCAGAGATGGCCCTCGGGATCGAGCGCCCCGAAACTCCGGTCGGCCCAGTAGTCAGCACCGTAGTCGTGGGTCTCGGGCTCCGCCACGATCGTGGCGCCGGCCGCCCGGGCCCGGGCACACGCGGCGTCGGCATCGTCGACGTAGATCATGATGTTCTGCGATGTCCCGTTCAGCGAGCGGGGGCTTTTGAGGGCCGCTTTCCAGGCATAACGGGACAGGTCGCCACCCTCCTGTCCGACCATGATGACGCCCTCGCCGAAGGTCAGTTCACTGTGTTCAATCCGGCCACCTTCGCCCTCCACCTTGAGGCGGACCTCGAAGCCCAAGGCCCGGCAGAGCCAGTCGATGGCGGCGGCGGCGTCTGTGTAGAAGACGGAACTGGTAAGGCGGGGCCAGTCGGCTGGCGGCGGCTGCATGGGGATCTCGGAGTGGAAGGTGGCGTCGGCCCGGGCGGATAATAGTTAACGAATACGTTAACTATTATCAAGTCTGTCAAGCCGGCTACGGGAGATCTCCGCCGATCGCGGCGGTCAGCTCGACGTACCCATCCCGAATGCCCCCGTTCACTCCGCTCATATTGAGGAACCAGAAGGTTGCGGCCCCTGCCTGCAGTCCCCATGAATTCTGCCAACCGGCGGCCCCGCTGAAGTCGGGAATCGTGAGATCGTACCCGGTGGCAGTGCCAAGGTATGCCCTGGTGACGGTCAGGGTCGCTTGACTCCCGCCTACCGGATTGAGCGCCTGTTGCCAACCGATCACGATTGTATTGCCGTACCCAGCCTGGACCGGGCCGGCGGCGTGGAGCCGAAGGTACGGCGTGGTCGTCGTGGTCGAGAGTGTCGGAGGTGTGGGGTCGGGACCTAACGCGATGGCCTGATCGCCGAACGCGGCGACCACCCGGACCGCGTCCCGGATGGCGCTTCCGCCGCGCAGGGCACTCACCCGGACCAGATAGAGATCACCGGCCAGGCCGGCCCCGGGAGGAATCCCGTAGATTGTTTCGCCCGCGGGACGGGATGCGAAACCGTTGCCGTAGAGAAGGTCGCCTCCGCGGGCCGTCAAGTAGAACTCGTTCACCGTAGTCAGGTCGCTGCCGGCATTGGAGACAGTGACGGTCGCGACGGGCACCGGATGCGCTTCGTTCGCAAAGTCCAGCACGGGAATGGCCGTGTTGTTCGGCAGATCGATGCCACGCCGGACGATGCCCAGGACCACAGCACCGCCGAACTTCATTGCCGTCAGGTCGAGCGGCCCTGTCGGTACACCAGAGATGAAGCCCGGGACGTCGGAGGCCCCCAGTGTCGTGGACGCCGACCCCACCGCCAGGTTTACCCATTCACCTGGAGCAACGCCGGTGGTCGAGACGGCCAGTGTCTTGCTCCGATCGGGATGACCCGCACACCAGCCGGTTCCCTCACCAGCCAGTTCCGCGGCTGACCCGTATGTCACCTCGGTCCATGGACCCTGCCCCGGCTGGTTGGTTACCCAAGCAACACCGCCCGTGGCGTGGGTGAGTTGGAAGGCATAGCTCCCCGAGCCACCGGGCTGAACGGGGTTCCAGACCCCGGTGCTGTCCTGGTACGCGAACCACACCGGGGTGTGAGAGGGGTCGCAGAACCCCCACGCGATGGTGGTCGGGGCTGGGGGCGGTGGCGGTGGCGGCGGGGGTGGAGCCGGACCAGTGCCACCGTCCTTCCCGCATCCCGAAACGAGCACCGCAATCAGGAAAGAACCACGATAGTTCGCGCGCAGGGTCAATCATCCTCACGTTGCCGCTGCCTCCGGCCCGTAGGTCTACAGCAACACCCAGACGATCCCATCCCCGAATGGCTTCACGATCGCCACGAATCGGTCCGGCGTCCGGTCGGCCTCTTCCTGAATCGCCAGCGCCACCGCCCGAATCCTCGCCTCGTCCGGCCCCAGCAGCAGACCCACCGGCCATCGGATCTCGCCGGAGTCCTTCCCCGCTCGCGGCACGCTGAACTTCACCATCTTTCCGTCGGTGCTGTCCCGATGTTCCGCGCCGGCCGCCAGGGCATCGACCACGATCTGAACGCGTTTCTGCATCGGCGCTCCTATGGCCTCCGCCGTCGGTTGGTCGGGCAGCCGGCCCGTTCGGTCTTGTCCTTCCGCTTGCCCTCGGCCACGGTCTGCCACTGCATATTGGATGGATCGTCGGCGCCCCCACAGGCCAGGGGCACGATGTGATCCACGACGTACCCCGGCCGACCGCGTGGGTAGCCGGACTTCTTCTCAAAGGCGTGCTTGGCTTCCGGATTCCGTTTGAGTCGGTCGCGTTTGTCTCGGGCGGTTCCGCCGGCGGTGACCGGTGGCGGCTTGGTGACCCTCGGCGCCTTCGGGGCCTTCGGCTCAAGACGTGGTTTCGGGATCCGAGGGGCACGGTACCGTGGGCCCGGGCCGGCTTTGGGATGACTCGGGCCGCGCGGGGAGCGATACCGCGGGGCGGGCGCGGTCTTCGGGTGTCGCGGCGTTCGAGGGGCACGATAGCGAGGCGCCGGTGCGGCGTGCCGACGGGAACCGCCGCGCGGTCCCCTGGCATGGGCGCCGCCACCGCGGTGACCCCCGCCCCCATGACGTTGGGCGCCCGCCGGAATGGCGAAAGCCGCGAGCAGGACCATCCAGAGGATCGACCGCATCCAGCGTTGCCGCATAGCCACCAATCTACGCTCTGGAATGCACGATGGGGTTCCAGGACGAACGCCGGACCAGTAAAGCCAACTGAAACCGTCTCGCGGTCCGTCCCAACCTACACGACCGTGTCCGGGGCCAGGTGGCAGGGCGGGCCGCCCTGGCCAAGTTCGATCTGAAGCGTCGCGTGGTCAATGGCGAACCGATGCTTCAACTCGTGGCAGACCCCCGCCAGCATCGCATCCGCGGCCACACAGGCCGGCCGCACGAGGTGGGCGGTCAGCGCGACCTCCGTCGTGCTCATGCCCCAGATGTGGAGGTCGTGAACCTCGGTGACACCGTCGATCGCGGCGAGATAGCCCCGGACCGCGG
>JANXXJ010000173.1 GCA_025350665.1 Gemmatimonadota bacterium
CCCGACGTCAACTGATTCTCCTCCGATGCCAACCACAGGATGGTCCGCGCCAGCTCCTCCGGCTTGGGCCAGGTGTCGAACTTGGCATTGGGCATCGACGCCCGGTTGACCGGCGTGTCGATGATCGACGGGAGTACCGCGTTCACCAGGATCCCGTCTCCCCGAACCTCGAGCGCCAGGGCCTGGGTCAACGACGCCACGGCCGCCTTCGACGCGCTGTAGGCCACCATCCCGCCGGCCGGTTGCTCCACCACCCGGGCCCCGACGTTCACGATCCGTCCTCCGCCGTTCCGCCGCATCAACTTCACCGCCTCGCGGCAGCAGAGGAACGTGGTCACCAGGTTGAGCCCCACCTGTCGGTCGAGGTCAGCCTTGGTCGTGTCGACGAAGGGCTTGGCCTGGAACCCGCCGGCAAGATGAATCGACGCCCGGATCGGCGGAAGCGATGCATAGTACGATTCCGCCTGCGCCTCCTCCGTGAGATTGACTCCGCCTGTCACGTGCACGCCCGTCTCGAGCGGCCCGGCCGGACCGAACACTGGCAGGTGACAGCTGGCACCGGCCGCCACGAGCGCCCGGACTACGGCCTGCCCCAACCCGCCGTCTCCGCCCGTGACGACCACATTCCCGAATGTCCCCATACAACGCTCCTGATGTTGGAGTCGAGTTCCCGGTCGGAAGAGCCCCGGATCGGGGCTTAGATGGCCTTGAAGTGCTCGAACGGCTGGTGACAGCCCTTGCAAGAATGGATCGACTTGCAGGCGGTGGACCCGAACTCGCTCTCGCGAAGCGTGTTCGACGATCCACAATAGGGACAGGGCACGGTTCGCGTCGGCCCACCGAGGGAAACCAGATCGAGACCGTGTGGCGCCTTCCCCGGCGGCGCGATGCCGTAGACCCGGAGCTTCTCGCGAGCCTCCTCGGTGATCCAGTCAGTCGTCCAGGGCGGATTGAAGACGGTGTTCACGACCACATCGGCAACGCCATGGCGGCGCAGAGCCGACTCGATCTCGTACTCGATCACCTTGGTCGCGGGACAGCCGGAATAAGTCGGCGTGACCGTGACCGTGACCCGTTCGCCTTCGACCACGGCCCCGCGAACGATGCCGAGCTCCACGACGTCGATCGCCGGCACCTCGGGGTCCTTCACCTCGTGAAGAACCTCCATGACCCAATCGGTCGTTACCACTTCGCTCCCGGATGCGATCGGGCCACGACCTGCATCTCCGCCAGCATGTGACCGAGGTACTCGGTGTGCCTGCCCTTCCGGCCCCCGACCATTCGCATCGGCGGGCTCGGCACGGTGAGCGTGGCCCGCCGGATCACGTCGGTCACGAGCGCCTCCCACGGCGGCCTGAGGCCGGACGGATCCACACCCAGCCCTTCAGCGGCCACCACGCGATCGACATCGTCGGCCAGGAAAAACTCACCCGTCCACGGCCACGCCTGGTCCAGCGCGGCCTGGGCCCGCCGGTGGCTCTCCTCGGTCCCGTCGCCCAGGCGTACCACCCACTCGCTGGCGTGGCGGAGATGGTAGCGGTTTTCCTTCTGCGCCTTGGCGGCGATGCCCTTGAGGTCCTCCTGCTTCGACTGGATCAGGCCTTCGAGCAGAAAATGACTCCAGGCGGAGAAGAGAAACTGGCGGACCATCGTGAAGGCGAAATCGCCCTTCGGCAATTCGAGCAGCTGGAGATTCCGGAACTGGGTTTCATCCCGCCAATAGGCCAGCTGATCGGCATCGCGACCAAGGCCTTCCACCTTGCCGGCCAGCTCGAGGAACAGCTGGGCTTCGCCGGTCAGATCGAGAGCCAGATTGGAGATCGCGATGTCTTCTTCGAGAATCGGACCGTGGCCGCACCACTCGGCGTTCCGGTGACCGAGCACCAGCCGGTCGTCACCGAGTCGGAGGAGATATTCGAACAGAGCCTGGCTCATGCCGACCTCAGCCTAGAAAACCTGGATGCCCTTGGGCGTCTTGTAGAATTGCGGATGCCGGTAGGGCTTCTCGTTGCCGGGATCGAACAGCATGCCCGAATCCGCCGGCGCCGACGCCGTGATGGACACGCTCGGCACCACCCACAGACTCACCGCCTCGCCCCGCCGGGAATAGACATCGCGGGCGTTCTGGAGCGCGATCTCCGCATCCGGCGCGTGAACGCTGCCGGCGTGCTGGTGCGGTTTCCCGCCGCCCGGTTGGGTAAACACTTCCCAGAGCGGCCACTGTCCCGATTCCGATTTCGTCGTCATTGCACTCGCTCCGTCAGGCCGCGTGCCCGGCCGCGGGGGCCCGCTTGGCGGCGAACGCCGCCGCGGCATCCCGAACCCAGGCGCCCTCTTCGTGCGCCTTCCGCCGCGCCTCGATCCGCTCCCGGTTGCAGGGGCCGTTGCCGGCCAGCACCGCGTTGAATTCGTCCCAGTCGATCTTCCCGATCTCCCAGTCGCCCGTCTCGGAGTTCTTTTTCAGATCAGGATCGGGAAGGGTCAGACCAATGGCCTCCGCCTGAGGCACCGTCAGGTTCACGAAGCGCTGGCGCAGTTCGTCGTTGCCCTTCTGCTTGACCTTCCACCGCAAGAGATCGCCGCTGTTCGGCGAGGCCTTGTCGGGCGGCCCGAACATCATCAACGACGGCCACCACCAGCGATTGAGGGATTCCTGCACCATGGCCTTCTGGGCCGGGGTGCCCTTGGCCAACGTGGCGCAGAGTTCATAACCCTGACGCTTGTGGAAATTCTCTTCCTTGCAGATCCGGACCATGGCGCGGGCATAGGGTCCATAGGAGGCGTGCGCCAGCATCGTCTGATTGACGATTGCGGCACCGTCCACCAGCCACCCGATCACACCCATGTCCGCCCACGAGAGAGTCGGATAATTGAAGATGCTCGAGTACTTGGCGGTGCCGTAGAGATACTGGTCCATCAACTCGGCCCGATCGACACCCAGGGTCTCGGTGCCGCAGTAGATATAGAGGCCGTGACCGCCCTCATCCTGGACCTTGGCGATCAACGACATCTTCCGCCGGAGACTCGGCGCCCGGCTGATCCAGTTGCCCTCAGGCAGCATCCCCACCACTTCGGAGTGGGCATGCTGGGACATCATCCGGGTCAGCTGTTTCCGGTATTTGGCCGGCATCCAGTCCTTCGGTTCGATCGATTCGCCTCGATCGATCCGGGCATCGAACAGCGCCATCTGGATCGGGTCTTCCACTGTCTCGGCGCGAGTCTCAGAAGCCATTGCCTGTCCATCCTTTGTGCCAGTCGGGAAGCGCAACGCCCCTAATCTACATCATCCAGCATCAAGCGACCAAGTCGCACCCCTGCAACACTTTATAGAATCTTCACGGCCCGGATTCCGGACCAATCACCACATTTCGTAGAAGGCCCGCGGCCCTTCTTCCTGCGCCTCGATTTCCGGGGCCTGGTCCCCCGTACCGGCACCAACCCGGTGGTAGCGGCGGTCGAAGAAGATCAGCGGGTCCCGGGGCGTCAGTCCAAGGTGGATCGCCTGTACCCGGCCGATCACGATCAGGTGGTCACCGCCGGGCACCACCTGATCGACCCGACACGCCAGCGATACCGCCGAGCCCTCAAGCCGAGGACTCCCTTCCCATGGCAGGAACCGATGGGGCGGCGGCGTCTCGGCCATCCCGGCCCGGGCGAAGTAGGTCGACAAGGCGGCCTGGTCGCTCCGCAGCACATTGGCCGAGAACATCTGGCCCACCGCAAACAGCGGCGCCATCCGGGCCCGGCCCCCGATGCAGGCCAGCACCAGCGGCGGATCGAGGGACAGCGACGTGAACGACCCCACCGTCATGGCGTGGATCGCGTCCTCCTCGGCCAGGGCCACGACCGCGACCCCCGTGGGCAACTGACTCATCGACTGACGGAATGCCGCGGAATCGAACGTCATCGGCTCATCCCCGGTGGACCACGTTGCTGAGCGGCTCGCCCCGCGCAAACCGGCCGAGGTTGTCGGCGATGTCCTGCCAGCGCCGCTCGATCATCCCCACTGTCCAGGCCGACGAATGGGGCGTCATGTAGATATTGCCGAGCTCGTGGAACGGAAACCGCGAAGGGCGCACGGTGAGATCGCCGCGAGTCGGATATTGGTACCACGCATCGATCACTGCCCCGCCGATGGTGCGGTCCCGCAAGGCGGTGTACAGCGCCTCCTCGTCGATGATCGTCCCGCGCGAGACATTGATCACCACGGCCGTCGGCTTCATCCGGGCCAATCGCGCCCGGTCGAGCAGCCCGTGGGTTTCCGGGGTGAGTGCACAGGTCACCACCACGAAATCGGACCGGCTCAAGAATTCGTCGAGCCCGTCCGGACCGGTCACCCAGCTCACGGCGGCGGGCAGGTCCTGCGGGGACCGGGTGCAGGCGATCACCGTGGTCTCCATGGCCCGGGCCCGCGTCGCCAACGCGCGCCCGATCCGCCCGAGGCCGAGAATCCCGACGGTCTTGCCGGCCAGCTCATCCTGATAGGGGCCGGCCGTTCGCCCGCCGAGGCGCCAATGCCGGTCGATGCGGAGACTCCGTTCCGCTTCGATGAAGCGGGTACACCACTGGAGCATCGCGAGGATGACATACTCGGCGATCGGGATTTCGTGACCGAACGCGTTGCAGACCACCGCACCCGGAGCCAGGAAGCCGAGATCAATGCCGTCGTAGCCGGTACCACCGACCTGGAGGAGGCGGAGATGGGGCGCCGCCGGCATCGACCGGTCGTACTGCATCGTGACGATCGCCGGAACCCGCGCCAGAACGCCGGCCACTTCTTCTCGCTTGGCGTCGTCCGGCAGCGGAATCAGGCGGAATGCCCCGCCCGTCTTGGGCGCAAGCCGATCCCGCTGTTCGCAGGCCAGCGTCCCAAGCAGGGCCACTTCCATCAGTCGACGGCTCCGTCGGTCTGGGCTCGTTTGAGAAAATCGCGAACCCGGTCCATATACGCCGTCCGGTCGTGAGTCTGCACCAAAGCACCGGCCATCCGCACCGGGTCGCCGAAGAAATATCGTTCGTAGAGCACCTGTCGGTTCCCGAAAGCCGAGATCGCTGTGTCCCAGGCCAGTCGGAAGAGCGGGATCCGTTCCAGCGCGTCCATCCGGGCCGCCTGGTAGAACCGCTTGATCTCCTCCTGCAGCGGTCCGTTCACGTCAGCTTCGGTCGGCATGGCCACGAGTCCCGACGCGCCGAGTTGCTGGATAATCTCAATCATCCGGGGATAGAGCCTGGGATAGAGGTTCCGAGCGGCGTCGAGCGGATCCCACCCGGGCCGCATCACGCCCCATTCGTCGAGCTCCGCCCCGGTCTCGGCCGCTGACAGAAACGCCCGCATCGTCTCGAGGTTGACCCAGATCTCGGCCAGCTTTTCCTGCACGTGCTGGAACTGCTCGATGGCGATTGAGTCGACCAGCAGTGATGCCAGCCCCAAGAGGTATTCCGTCTTGGCGATGTTCTTGACCAGGACCTGGTGGGCCATGTTGGCGAGGGCGCCGGTGCGGTGGTAGGCGGCATTGCAGCGAGCCACGTCGCGGTAGAGGAAGACCCGCTCCCAGGGCACGAACACATCGTCGAAGATGACAACGGCGTCCATCTCCTCGAACCGTGACGACAGGGGATGGTCGTAGTGCGATCGGCCGTAGTCGACCGTCTCGCGGCACTGGAACCGGAGCCCGGGCGCGTTGCTTGGCAGGCAGACCGCGTAGGCGTAGCGCTGATCCTCCTCGGTGTTCCGGAGGAACGTCGACGGGAAGACCATGATCTCATCGGCGATCGGCAACGTGGCGAGCATCCGGCAACCCCGGATCACGATCCCGGCGTCCGTCTCGTCCTTGACCTTGGCGGCCAGGAACGGATCGGCCTGCTGGGCCGCGTGCACCGAGCGGTTGGCCTGGGGACTGCTCAGGGTATGGGTGAGACAGAGGTCATGATCCCGGACCATCGCGTGATAGGCCCGGGCGTTGGCGCCAAACCGGGGATCGGTTTCACCCAGGAAGGCGGCGCCGGCCGCATAGCCGGTGATCGACCGATTGATATAGTCCGGCAGCCGGCCCATCATCCCGAACGTGGCGCCGGTCCAATGGGCCATGGACCGGGAGACCGCCTTGAGATCGTCCCGAGTAGTGGGCATCTGGAACGACCGCCCGACCTTGGCACCGATCACCGGAGAATCGAACAGTGTCAAGTCGGGGTCGCGCCACTGGAGGTCATACAGCCGGGCCAGGGTCGTGATCCCGTTGGCAATGCCGGGAGCCGTTGTGGGGTCGGTGATTCGGGATCCCCGATGCCAGACTTCAGGCGGGTGCTCCCGCAACCGGGCCAGCACCTGAGCGCCCCGTCGGGCTCCACTCGGAACCGAGGCAGCCATCTGATCTCCATTTGTGTTGAACAACTCAATCTATCGCCAAATACATACTCTGTAAACATTTACTAAAAATGAATTTGCTTTTGGGAAAAATTGTAGTACAATAATCAAGCAACGGAAAATCATGCCCCGCCCTGCGCACGCCCACGCACCAATCACGAAGATCCCGGGAACCGGCCTGGCCGAGCGGGTTGCGACCACCCTGGCCGCCCGGATCGTCACCGGCGATCTCGCCCCCGGCGCCCGGCTGCCCGAGGTCGAGTTGGCCACGTCGCTCGGGGTTTCGCGGAACACCGTGAGGGAGGCGATGAAGGCGCTGGCCGAGCGCGGGCTGGTTCAGCTGGGGCACCATCGCAGCGCCGTCGTCGTGTCCCTCTCGGCCGACGCGGTCAGGGACCTCTATCGGGTGCGCCGCCTGCTCGAGCTGGGTGCCATTGACGCCGCCCGGGCCATGCGGCCCGAATTGCTGCACGCGGTCGGCGCCGCCATCGCGACCCTCGCCCACGCGGTGGAACGGGCCGATCCGGTCTCGATCATCGACGCCGACCTCGGCTTCCACCGGGCCCTGGTCCGTCTGCACGGCAGCGAGCGGATTGACCACGCCTTCGCTGCCTCACTTGAGGAACTGCGGCTGGGCCTTGGACTCCTCGACCGGCGCAACACCCCGCTGGCCGGTCTGCTCGAGGACCACCGCCAGATCTACGGCCTCCTGATCCGCGGCGATTTCGACCAATGCCGCGCCGCGCTGGCCCGGCACCTCGACGAATCCGAACCGCACTTGCTCGAAGCCATCCGGTAGCCGATCGTCAGGCAATGCCCTTGGGCTTCGGCACGAAGACTTCGGGCAACCCGAGTTCCCTGAGCAGATCGTTCATCGCCTTGAGCTCCGAATCCTCGAGCACCCGGAGCTTCTTGATCTGCTGGTCGACCTTGCCCGACAGATCATCGGACACCTCGCCCAGCTGCTTGCTCGGCGCGTAATTCCCGGTCTGGATCTGCGAATTCAGCGTCAGCAGCATATTGTAGAGCTTGATCGGCTGATCGAGCGTGCATTGATCCGCGTGGCATCCCACCTCGAACAGTTCAGCCCGGATCTCCTCGAACTTCTTTCGGAGCGACGTCGCGGCGTCGGTGACCCGCTTGGCCTGGGCTTCGGGCTGGCTCTTGGCCAGGCCGGCGCGCTGATCGAGTTGCCCTTGGATGTCTTCGACCTGCTGGGCGGCTTCGACCAGGGTATTGAGCCGGTCGCGCACCCGGAGGGCGGCCCGCGTCTGGGCCGCCAGGTCAGCCGTGCTGCTGGTCGTCCGCGGATCGGGCACGATCTCGAACCGCCGGGTGAGCGTATCCCCATCGACGATCAGGCGAACGCCATACTGGCCCGGTGGCACCAGCGGGCCGGACAGCGTGCCTTCGTCCACGACGGTGTTCTTGAGGGACTTCGCTTCCGGGTACCGCATGTCCCACACGAACCGCTGCGACCCGGGCCGGGTCGAGAGCAACGAGTCCGCCACCGAGTACACGACGCTGTCCTTCATCGCCTTCCGGATCCGGGCCCCGATCGAATCGTGGGCCGTCCTGAGCGTGTCGGGCACCAGGACGTCGCTGGCGTAGGACCGGATGACCGTTCCGGTCCCGTCGAGGAACTCGAGGGCAATCTTGGCCTTCGGCGTTTCCTTGAGCCAGTAATCCACGGAGGCGCCGTTGGCCGGATTTTCCCCGTCGGTGAGCGAACGACCCGATCCGGCGAACCACCGGAGCGCCGCCGACGGCTGGAACAGGAACGCCCTCCGTGCCACAACGGAATCCGCCAACTGCCGGAGCGACGCGATATCGTCGATCATCCAGAACGCCCGCCCGTGGGTGGCCGCAATCAGATCGTTGCCGTGAATGGTCAGATCGCGGACGCTGGCCCGCGGCAGATTGAGCTGGAGCGACTCCCAGTGGCCGCCGTCGTCGAACGAGACGTAGACCCCCGCTTCGGTTCCGGCGTACAGCAGGCCACGCCGCACCGGATCCTCACGGATCGTCCGGGTGTATGCGCCCGTCGGAATGCCCGCATTGATCGCCGACCAGGTCTTGCCGTAGTCGGTGGTCTTCCAGAGATAGGGAGCAAAATCGTCAAGCTGGTATCGGGTGGCCGCGACGTAGGCCGTGCCGGCGTCGAAGTGCGACGGCTCGATCACGGCCGTCCGGGTGTATTTGCCGTACGCCCTGGGCGTAACATTCGTCCAGGCGCCGTTCTCACCCTGACGGATGTGAATCAGACCATCATCGCTGCCCGCCCACAGCAACCCGCTGGTCTTCGGCGACTCAGCCAGCGCATAGATCGTGGCGTACCACTCGGTACCGGTCATGTCACCGTGGATCGGGCCGCCGCTCCGCACCAGGGTCTTCGGTTCGTGCAGCGTCAGATCGGGCGAGATCTTCTCCCAGCTGGCGCCTTCGTTGGTGGAGCGGTGGACGAACTGGCTGGCCACATAGAGCACTTTCGGGTCGTGAGGCGACAGCAGCACCGGGAAGGTCCACTGAAACCGGAACGGTACCAGGGCCGCCGCAATTCCGTCGTAGTTGCTGAGCCAAATCGCAATGTCCCGCACTTGCCGGGTACGGCTGTCGTACCGGTTGAGCATCCCGGTGTAGCAGCCACCGTACGTCACGGCGGGATTCCGCGGATCCACCGCGATGTGGGCGTTCTCACAACCGGCGACGGAGAAGAAGTCCCGGACCCCGATCCGGCCGTCATCGGACCGGCTCGCGATACTGACAGTGCTGTTGTCCTGCTGGGCACCGTAAATCCGGTAGGGAAACTGGTCGTCGGTCGTGACGTGATAGAACTGGGCCGTCGGCTGGTTGTCCTCGCTGCTCCAGGTGGCCCCGCCATCGAGCGACACGGTGCCGCCGCCGTCGTTGCCGTTGATCAGCCGCTTCGGATCTTTGGGATCGACCCACATGATATGGGTGTCGCCATGCGGCACCCGGACCATCTCCCAGTCGTGGCCACCGTCTACCGAGCGCCAGACCTGGAGATTCATCACGTAGACGGTGTTGGGATCGACCGGATCGGCCGTGATCGCGCTGTAGTAGAAGGCTCTCACCGAGAACCGCTGGTCGCCGCTGGTGAGCTGCCAGGTGGCGCCCGCGTCGTCGGAGCGGAAGATGCCGCCTGACGAGTCCGGCGCCTCGATGCTGGCGTAGATCCGCGACGGCATCGCCGGTGATACCGCCACCCCGATCTTGCCCAGCGTCTTCTTCGGAATCCCGGGATTGAACGTGAGTTCCTTCCAGGTGTCGCCCCCGTCGCTGCTCTTCCACAAACCACTCCGCCCGCCGCCAGCGTCCATCCCCCACGGTGTCCGCTGGAACTTCCACATCGACGCGAAGAGAATTCGCGGATTGGTGGGATCCATCGACAGGTCGGTGGCGCCGGTCGAATCGTCGACGAACAGCACCCGTTGCCACGTCTTGCCGCCGTCCAGCGTCCGGAACACGCCGCGTTCGGCGTTAGGCCCGAAGGCATGGCCCAGGGCGGCCACGAAGGCCCGGTCCGGATTGACCGGATCGACCGCGATCCGGACCACCTGATAGGTCTCGCTCAGGCCCAGGTGCTGCCAGCTCTGGCCTCCGTCGGTGCTCCGATAGACGCCGGTACCGTAGGTCAGGTCCTCGCGGAGCTGCGATTCGCCGGTGCCGACGTAGATGACGTTGGGATCCGACGGCGCCACCGTGACGGCGCCGACCGACGAGATGTCGCTCTTCTGGTCGGTGAGGTTGAACCAGGTCTGGCCGGCGTTGGTGGTCTTCCAGACCCCGCCATTCGCGGCGCCGAAGTAGAACACCAGCGGTTTGGTCGGATCGCCGGCCACCGCCACCGCTCGGCCGCCCCGGAACGGGCCTACGTTTCGCCACCGGAGCGCCTTGAAGCGATTCGATGTGGCTCCTGGCGACGAATAGACCGAGGGATCGTACCCAGCGGCAGCCTCGACCGGCTTCGGGCCGCGGGCGGGGGTCTGGGCGGCGGCGGAGGCCGCCAGGCCGAAAGTCAGCAGTGCGGCGGAACGAAGAGTCATTCAGGTCTCGGCATGGGCGGAATGGTTGGGTCCAATAATAAGGACGGGACCGGAGGCCCGCAGGCCGGGCCGGCGGGTTACTTTCCCGGTGAATCCACCCTGGAACAGCCAGTGCCGGTCGATCCCATTCACGACGGTCACGTCACGTCATCCACCGCTGACGGCATCGCGACGATCAGCTTCGGGCACCCCAAGAGCAACTCCCTGCCCGGGGCACTCCTCGGCCGGCTGGCCGGCGCCATCACCGCCGCCGGGACTGATCCCACCGCCCGAGTCGTCGTCCTCAGGAGCGAAGGCGCCGGGCCGTTCTGCGCCGGCGCATCGTTCGATGAACTCCGCGCCCTCACTGGTCCCGCCGATGGGCAGCGATTTTTCTCCGGCTTTGCGAATGTGATTCTGGCGATGATCCGGTGTCCGAAGTTCGTCCTCGTTCGGGTCCACGGCAAGGCGACCGGCGGCGGCGTCGGCGTGATCGCCGCTGCGGACTGGGCCATCGCTACCAGTGCCTGCTCGATCAAGCTGAGCGAACTCGCCGTCGGGATCGGGCCCTTCGTGGTCGGTCCGGTCATCGAAAAAAAGATCGGATTCGGCCCCTTCTCTGCCATGAGCGTGGACGCCGACTGGCGAACCGCGCAGTGGGCCGCCGCCCACGGACTCTACGCCGAGGTGGCCGAGTCGATTCCCGCGATGGACGAGGCTCTGGGCCGGCGGGCCCACTGGCTTGCCGCCGCCAACCCGGCCGCAATGGCCCAGCTCAAGAACGTGTTCTGGGCCGGGACTGAGGACTGGGACGGCCTTCTCGCCGACCGGGCCGGAATGAGCGGCAGCCTGATTCTTACCGAGGCCGCCCGGACAGCCATCGCCAAGGCCGCCAGGTAGGAGGAGGTCTGGCGGGCCGCCCTGACGGCGATATCTTGAGCCATTCCCCACACCTTAAAAGAGGATCGCGTGCGCAAACTGCTCACGGAGTTCATTGGTACGTTCTTTCTCGTCCTGACGATCGGCTTGACCGTCACGTCGGGGTCCCAGTTCGCGCCGATCGCGATCGGCACGTCGCTGATGATCATGGTCTACATGGGCGGTCATGTGTCCGGAGGGCACTACAACCCGGCGGTCTCTCTCGCCGCGTTGATGCGGGGCGCCCTGCCCTCGAAGGATTTCATCCCCTACGTGGTGAGCCAGGCCGCGGGCGCGATCGTCGCCGCTCTGATGGTGAACGTGATCACCGGCCAGACCTTCGCCCCGGCCCCCGCCGCCACGGCATCGACCCTGGGAGCGCTGTTGGTTGAGATCCTCTACACCTTCGCGCTGGCCCTGGTGGTCCTGAACACGGCCACGTCGAAGAAGACGGAGGGGAATTCCTACTACGGCCTCGCGATCGGCATGACGGTCATGGCCGCGGCGTTCGCCGGCGGCGGGATCTCGGGCGGCGCCTTCAATCCCGCGGTGGGCCTCGGGCCCACCATCGTCAATGTCATTCTGGGCGGCGGCAGCTGGGCCGCGCTCTGGCTCTACCTGGTGGGACCCTTCCTCGGTGGCGCCCTGGCCGCGATCGTCTTCAAGATCCAGGACACCGAATAGCGTCAGAACCGGATTCGGGCAATTTTCCCAGCGGGGCCGGCGATCCAGCCGGTCCCGCTTTTTGTAAAGGCGATTCCCCAATAGTCGCCGTCGTCGAGTTTGCTCCAGGTACCGCCATCATCCCCGGACCACGCAGCGCCCTTCGGACTCACGGCCACCAGCGTCCCCGGCCGCGACGGGACGAAGGCCGAGCCATAGACCGAGCCGGTGAACGGCGGCCGCCCGGCCAGCGACCAGTGCTGGCCACCATCCTTGCTCACGACCACGTTGTCGGTGAACTCGGTGGATCGCGCGAGGTCGCCGCCGGCCGCGATCATGACATTGCCCGGCCGGACCGCGAGGGTGGAGATGCCGGCTCCGGGTGCATCGCGAATGATCGGGGGGACCCAGACGTCGGCCCGGTCGCGGCCGAACCGGATCACCCGGCCACCCTTGGCGGTTCCGACCCAGGCCGCCCGGTCCGGCGTGAGGACCAGGCACGTTCCGCTCGCGGCGAAAGCGCCTTCCCCCTCCTGCGCCCCGATGGTCTCCCAGCCGGGTGGCGTGTAGGTCGTCCAGCTCCGGCCGCCGTTGGTCGTCGCCAGGAGGGGGAAGCGGTCGCCGGTCGCGTCACCGACCAGCACGCCGAACGGACCCACAAAATCGAAGCAGTCGAAGAATCCCTTGGGATCGGGATTGGTCCACATCAGCGCCCAGGTCCGGCCGCCGTCCTCGGTTCGATAAAGCCGCGACTTCTCTCCAGGCCCGGACGCGAGCAGGACCGCCTTGTCGGCATCAAAGCCGTGCACGTCACGAAATTCGAGAGAATCGGCGCCGGCCACCACGCCCGCATGCCAGGTCGTCCCGCCATCGGTGGTACGAACGAAGGTGCCGTGGGTCCCGCTGGCCCAGACGATGCGGTCGTCTACCGCGGAAACAGCCTGCAACCGAGCTGTGGTGCCTGACGACTGGAACTCGATCGTCGGCCGCTGGGCAGCCCCCGGACTCGTCAGCACCACCAGCAACAATCCCGCCATCCCTCGAAATCCCATCATGCCTCCTTCGGAAAGTTCGGTTCGCGTCTATCGGTCGATCCCCTGCTCCGCCAGCCACGCGAGCACCCGCCGCGCGGTTTCCTCCGGCGCGGCCATCGGGAAGAGATGCCCGAACCCGGGCACGGCTTCGACCGTGGCCCAGGGAGCCAGCTCTTTGAATCGCGCACCCGATGCCGCGACGAAGGTGTCGGAATCGCCGCCCCGAAGGAGCAGGACCGGCAGATCGGGCGAGAGCTTCGGAATTTCGTCCCACGCTTCGGTGTAGATCGACTCGTAACTGTGGGCTTCCCACGCTGGGGACCAGCGGAGCGAAAAGCCCGATCCGGTCGGCGCCAAACCCCCATCCACGTAGTCTCGCAACGACTGGTCGGACCAGTCGGCGAACAGCTTCCGACCCCGCCACGCGTCGAAGGCTTCATCCCGGCTGGCGAACTCGCTCCGCCGCTCCCGGGCCCGGCCGGCCAGCGGATGCGGCTTCGGCGTCCGCCAGCCGGTCGCCTTGGACGCCCGGAACTGATCGAGCACCACCGCGGACAGCAGCGTCGGATCGAGCATGATCAGCGCCCGGTACCGACCCGGGTGCCGCGCGGCGGCGATCAGCGACGCCACCCCGCCGTACGAATGCCCGACCAGTATCGCCCCATCGATGCCGTGCTCCCTGAGGCCGTCATCGATATCGTCAGCGTATTCCTCCCAGCTTCCGGGCTCGGACGGCGGCGGGCCGGTCTCGGGCCAGAGCGGTCGGGGCGGAATGGTGACGCACCGGTGCCGGGGGGCCAGAACGGCGAAAACGGCTCGATTGGTTTCGCTCGGGAATCCAGTCGCCCCGGCCCAATGGAGGGTGGGGCCAGAACCACCATGCTCAATCAACGGATAGGACATTGCGACCACAAGATCACCGGCCCGACCGTGCGGAGCAAGAATCCGCCCGGTATCTTGGGGCCATGCGCATTCCCCATCCGCTCCTGCTGCTGGCAGTCCTCGGCGCCGGCCCCGTCTCGGCCCAGTCGCTCTCCTCGCGGGAACAGCGGATCCGCACTCAGGTGGCGGCTGGATTCGATGACGCGGTGGCCCTGCTCGAACGCGCCGTCAACACCTCGAGCGGCACATTCAACGTTGCCGGGGTCCGGGCCGTGGGCCAGATCTTCCGCCAGCAGTTCGACGCGATGGGATTCGCCACCCGCTGGGTCGAGCTTCCGGCGGCGATGAAGCGGGCCGGTCATCTCGTGGCTGAGTGGAATGGGCCACGGGCCAATCCGGGGGCCAAGCGACTGCTGCTGATCGGCCACCTCGACACCGTGTTCGAAGGCGAGGGAACTCGTTTTGCCCGCCGGGACACCGTGGCGCGCGGCGCCGGCACCGCCGACATGAAGGGCGGTGACGTGGCGATCGTGGCGGCGCTGAAGGCTCTGAAGCAGGCCGGAGTCCTCGACGAAATGCGGATCATCGTGGTGATGACCGGCGACGAAGAGAGTGCCGGACGTCCGCTCTCCGTGGCCCGCACGGCACTGATCGAGGCGGCCCGGAAGAGCGACGTCGCCCTGGCCTTTGAAGGTGGGTCGGCCGCCTCGGCCACGATCGCGCGGCGTGGCGCCTCGGGGTGGGTCCTGACCGTCACCGGCCGTCAGGCCCACTCAAGCGGCATCTTCCGGAACGAAACCGGCTTCGGCGCGGTCTTCGAGGCGGCCCGGATCCTGGACGAGTTTCGCGTTCAGCTCTCGAAGCAGCCCTACCTCACCTTCAACCCCGGCACCATCGTCGGCGGCACCGACGTCGTCTACGATTCGGAAGCCGTCAAAGGCAGCGCCGCCGGCAAGACCAACATCATCGCCAAACAGGTCGTGGTGCAGGGGGACCTCCGGTTCCTCACCCCGGGCCAACTCGACTCGGCCCGTGCGGTGATGCGGGAGATCGTGGCCGCCAACCTTCCCGGCACGACGGCAGTGATCTCGTTTGACGACGGCTACCCCGGCATGCCCCCGACCGACGGGGGCCGAGCGGTGCTCCGGGTGTTCGATCAGGTGAGCCAGGATCTCGGCTACCCCGCCATCGAGGCGCTCCCGCCCGAACAGCGTGGCGCGGGGGACATTTCGTTCGTGGCCGGGATCGTGGATGGGCTGGACGGGCTGGGGGTGGCGGGGTTTGGGTCCCATGCGCCGGAGGAGGGGGTGTATCTGCCGTCGCTCAAGATGGCGGCGGAGCGGGCGGCGCTGCTGATGCTCCGGCTTTCGACCCCCAGGCCGATTCCCTAGCTGATGACGTCAGCCAGGTCGCTGTCGGGGCGAGGCCCCGGGAATTCCCTGACGGGCATGAGGCGGATCGTCGCGGTCATTTCGCTCGCCTCGGCCCTCCATATTGGTGGCGCAACGGCAGGATTTGCCCAACAGCCTGACCCCGACTGCGGCCGGTGGGCCGAAACACCTGGAGCCGATCCGGCAACCTGGCCCAAACTCACCAAGTGCGGCACCATCGGTGGCCAGGCGCTTGCCAAGGTCCCGCGCGCCGAAGCCGTCCGCGCTGACACCAACCGGCTGAGCGGCCTTGAGCAGGCGCTGCGCCAAATCCAGGACTCGAGCGTATTCCGCGCGGCGCTCGAGGTAGCTCGGGATTCCACGGCGCCGGCAGCAGCCCGAATCGTGGCCATCTCCATCGCGTTAGGCCAGTTCGACCGCATGATCGTCCGGCGGCCATCCTCCGGATTTGCGCCGATTCTCGCCGGACGCGCACCAACACGTCGGGAACCTTCCTCCTTGGCGACCTCGCACCCGGCCCCCCACCCGGCAGCGGAACCCCGGCAACAGCGCCTCGCCATCGAGCCAGTCCGACTCGCTGAGCCGCGTTGTCGAACCGTCCGCCCGATGGACCGTCGCCTCAAGACCGGCAGGATCGAGGACCCAGACCAAAACCAGTCCGGGATCCGGAAGCGGCAGCGTCCGGAACCGCAACCTGGCGAACTATATCGCCGTACGATATAGTATCCTGGTCTCGATCCGGTGGTGCCAATGCAGACGAAACTCCCCCTCTCCCCCCAGGTGTTCCACATCCTGCTGAGCCTGGCTCCCGGCGAAGGGCACGGCTACGGGATCATTCTCGACGTCGAACGCGCCACCGACGGCTCGATCCGGCTCGGCCCCGGCACCCTCTACAGCGCCTTGAAGCGCCTCCTGGCCGACGGACTGATCGAGGAATCGACGGGCCGCCGCCCCAAGAATGACGACGAGCGCCGCCGCTACTACCGCCTCTCCACCGCCGGCCGTCGCCTCCTCGGCGCCGAGACCACCCGCCTCGCCAAGGCGGTCGGCACCGCCCGGCGGGCCGGTGTCCTGAAGCCGGGCATGGCCTGATGGCACCTCGCGGCGGACGCGCATTGGCGCGGCGGCTGATCGAGCTGCTGCCGGCGGCGTTCCGAGCCGAGTTCGGATCCGAGATCGAAGCCGTCTTCCTCGACCGCTGGGCCGAGCCGCGCGGCCCGCTCGGCGGGTTCCGCCATCGTCTCGCCCTCGTGGGCGACCTCTGCCTCACCATCGCCCGGGAACACCGGGCCGAGACCCGGATCGGAGCGCGCCCGATGCAGAACCTATGGCTCGACCTCAAGCACACCGTGCGCTGGCTGGCCCGGAGTCCGGGCTTCGCGGTGGCGGCGCTCCTCACCCTGGCACTCGGCATCGGCGCCACGACCGCGATGTTCAGCCTGGTGGATGGTGTCCTCCTCCGGCCGCTGCCGTTCGCCGAACCGGATCGGCTCGCCTTCATCACCCGCGAAGGCGACGTCTCCCTCCCCGACGGCGAGGACTGGCGGAACCAGAGCAGGACCTTCCAGTCGATTGGACTCTTTGCCCGGGCGTGGAAGTTCGACCTCACCGGTCTGGGCGAGCCCGAACCCGTCCTGGCCCACGCGGTTGAGCCGGGATTTTTTGACGTGCTGCGCCTCAAGCCGGTGCGAGGGCGGCTCTTCACCGCGGCGGAGAACCAGGTCGGCGGCGCCCATCTGATCGTGGTCACATCAGGGTTCTGGTCCGCGCGGATGAGCCGCGATCCCGCCGCGGTCGGCCGCACCCTCACCTTGAGCGGCAATCCAGCCACCATCATCGGCGTCTTGCCGCCGGAAGCGGATTTTCTCGGAGACGGGGTGATCGGGATCGTGCCCATCGCAGTCGAACTCCCCTGGGCCTCGGCCAATCGCGGCACCAACAACCTCGACGCGATCGGTCGGCTCCGTCCCGGCGTTCCGTTCCCGGAGGCGCGGGCGGAACTCACGGCCATCTCGCGCCGTCTGGCGGAACAGTACCCCGAAACCAACCGCGGCAAGATCGTCGACCCGATGCCGATGACCGAGTACCTGGTCGGCCGGGTCAGTGCCTCCCTCTGGCTGGTCCTCGCGGCCGTGGCCACCCTGCTCGCCATCGCCGCCGTCAATCTGGCCGGCCTGCTGCTGGCCCGGGCAGCGGCCCGACAGCCCGAGCTGGCCCTCCGGACGGCGTTAGGCGCCGGCCGAGGGCGGTTGATCGCCCAACTGGTCACCGAAGGCGTGGGCATCGCGCTGGCGGGCGGCATTCTCGGTGTCTGGGCCGCGCTGGTGACCCATCGGCTGTTGCTGAGCGCGCTCCCGGAAGCGGTCCCCCGGACCGCCGACCTCGCGATCCGTTGGCCCGTGATCCTGTTCGGTGCCGGCGCCTCGATGCTGGTCGGGCTCCTCTGCGGCCTGATCCCCGCCTGGCAGGTCTCCAGGACCGGCCCAGCCGTTACGTTAGGCAGCAAGGGCTCGGCCGGCGCCAGCCGCCAGCGCGGTCTTCGGACCGTCGTCGCGGTCGAGGTCGCGCTCGCGATGGCGCTGCTGGTCGGGGCCGGACTCCTCGCCAAGAGTTTCCGGCGGCTCTGGTCCGAACCATTGGGCTTCGAGCCCTCCGGGGTCCTGATGGCCGAGTTGGTGCTGCCGGAGAGCCGCTACAACAGCCGGCTCCCGCAGACCCAGGCCTTCACCCGGATCATCGACCGTCTCAAGACCGTTCCCGGGGTGCGGGAGGCGTCGTTCGTCACCACCGGCCCGCTCTACGCCCGCGGCGGCATCGGCACCAGCATCCGCTTCGACGGTCGCCCCGACATCGGTCCCGACCGGCGCACCGGCGCCCGGATCCGATTCACCTACGGCGACTACTTCGCCACGCTGCGGATTCTGGTGACCAAGGGCCGCGCGCTCGGCGCCGGAGACGATGACCGGGCCCCGGCCGTCGCGGTCATCAACGCCACCTTCGTCAAAGCATTCTTTGCCGGCCGCGATCCGATCGGCCAGCGGATTGCCCTCAAATCGTGGGACGACGACACCAAGACCGATTTCTGGGCCACGATCGTGGGCGTGGCCGGCGACATCAAAGGCACTTCGCTCGCCGAGGGCGACGAACCGGCCGTCTACGTCCCCTACGTTCAACGGAAGATCTGGTGGGAGCGGTTCGGCATTCTGGCGCTCAGGACCGAAGGCGATCCGGCCGCGCTGACCGCCGCCCTCAAGGACGCGGTCTGGAGCGTGGACCCGCTCCTCACCATCGACGGGATCCAAACGCTTGGGGCCCGGCGTTCGGCCGCCGCGGGCCGGGAGCGGTTCCTGGCCGTGGTGATCGGGCTGTTTGCGATCCTGTCGCTGGCGCTGGTGGTGCAGGGGCTCTGGAGCATCGTGGCCTTTGCGGTCGAAGCCCGGCGGCGGGAGTTCGGCGTCCGGATGGCGTTAGGCGCCAGACCGGGATCGGTGGTGGTGCTGGCCTTGAGGCAGGCCGCGCTTCCCACCGGCGTCGGCGCCGTGGCGGGGGTGGCGCTCGCCCTGGCGGTGACCCGGCTCCTCCGCGGCATGCTGTTCCAGGTAAGCCCCACCGACCCGGGCATCCTCGCGGCGGCGGGCGTGGCCCTGCCACTCATCGCGCTCGCGGCCGCCGCGGTCCCGGCCTGGCGGGCGACGAGGATCGATCCGCTGACCGCGATTCGGGCGGAGTAGGCGATCGTCATAGATTTAGGGATGGCATCCGCTCAATCCAGCATTCTCCGGCGCGCCGGCCGACTGGTCGCCGCCCTGGCACTCGTGGGGTGGGCGCCGGCCACCGCATCACTCCAGAAGAGCGCCCAATCCACCGCGCCGGCGGCCCCCCTCGAGATTCACTTCCTCGACGTCGGTCAGGGAGATGCCATCCTGATCACCCTCGGCCACCTGGTCGTGCTGGTGGACGCGGGGCGGGGGGACGATATCGTCGAGGTGCTGAGGGACTACCATGTCTATTCGCTCGTGGCCGCCATCGTCAGCCACAACCATGACGACCACATCGGCGGCATGGACGCCGTCGTCGCTGACTTTCCGATCGGCCGGTACCTGGCAAACGGGCGCCCGCCGGGCAACCACAACGCGGAGAACGTCGAGACCTGGCTCCGCCGGAACCACATCCCGAAGCCTCCGCCGCCGTGGCCGCCCATCCAGCTGGAGGACGTGCGCATCACCGTCTTCCCCTCGAGCCTCGCCAATGCCGAGAACCCCGACGAGAACAACGCCAGCCTCGGCGTCCTGATCGAGCGCGGGAAGTTCCGCGCCCTGCTGACCGGCGACAGTCAGGTCGAGGAGTTGAACGGCTGGCTGGCGGCGGGTATCGTCGGGGATGTCGACGTCCTGAAGGCGGCCCATCATGGCTCGCGCAACGGAGTCACGCCGGGCTGGCTCGATCGGACCAGGCCCGAAGTCGTGGTCATCAGCGTCGGCGCCGGCAACAGCTACGGGCATCCCGATCCCTGGGCCCTCCGATACTACCAGACGCACGACCGCGCGGTGTACCGCACCGACATCGACGGGACGATTACGGTGACGGTGGATCCAGTAGGTGGCTATCGGATCTCGAAAGCGGGGCCGGTCGCGCGCTGACCAGCGTCGGCCGCCCGGTCCGGAAACCCGGGGCGCTCCGCCGTCCCCGCCGCCGGCTAGTGCGGATCCATGAATCCGAAGGCGTCGGCCCCCTGCCGGCCGGCGTTGGCGCCGCCACCGTGACCCAGCGCCTCATACACCACCAGGTATCTGGAGCCGGGCCAGCCGGCCGGCAACGGCCCGGCCGACCAGGCGATCTGAAACCCGGAGCATTTGGCCGGAGCCGCCGCGACGACCTGACCGGCCGCGTCGACATGATACGCGGTAAACCCCGCGGCCAGCGCCACCAGGGCGCAGGATTCCTCGACCCGAACGATCTCGTCGTCCACGCCGTGCTGGATCAGGAGCTGCCCGGGATACTGATCGAGCCGCTTGACCCGGGTGAGCACCGAGCGCGCGGCATAGACAAGCGGCACCTGCGCCGGGGTGCCACCGAGGTATTTGCGGGTATCGCTGGTGATGACCTGGAAACCCAGCAGCCGGTCGCCGCTGGCGCCGGCGTCGATCGAATCGATCAAAGCCTGGTAGGTGGCGGCCCAGTCGGTCGGGCCGGCCACCGCGACCACCCGGGCGCGAGCGGCGCCATCGATCAGCGCCCGGAAGGTCGAGCAGCCGCCATGCGAGCCACCAAGTACGGAGACCCGGTTCTGGTCCACCTCGGGGTCGGTGAGAGCGATGGCGAGCATGGTCCGGATATCGGTGGCCTCACCGAGGCACAACTCGATGGTACCGCCGGATCCATCCTCCCCCCGGTACGAGGGCTCGATCACCACATAGCCCGCCCGCGCCAGGCTGACGCACCCGCTGGTTGGGGTCAACTCCCCGCCGAGCCCGCCCCAGCCACCATGGTTGGCCATCACCAGCGGGTGAGGACCAAGGGCCTTGGGGCGGCAGACGATCCCGGAAACCGCGAGGCCCTCGGACGGGTAGGACACCCGCCCGGCGGAAACCTGCGCGTCGTCGACGACGGTTTGGAGGGTGGTGAAGTGACCGGGACCATCCGGCCCGGTGGACCCGGCGCAGCCGGCGACGCCGAACGCCAGCGTCAGGCAGAGCCTCGTCCCCCGGGCGCTCATGCCGACTCCGTTCCGATGTCAGTACCGCGGAATGGTCGGGTCGATCTCAGCGCTCCACGCCAGAATCCCGCCGGCCACATTGTAGACCCGGGTATACCCCGACTTCGCCAGCAGATCCGCCGCCTGGGCGCTCCGCGTCCCGCCCTTGCAGTACACCACCACATCCCGATCATGGGGCACCCGATCCAGCGACCGGTGGAGTTCTCCCAGCGGAATGAGCTCGGCCCCGTCGATCCGGCCGATTGCCCACTCGTGGGGCTCCCGCACATCGAGGATGAAGAGCTCGTGGCGCGCCGCCCGCCGGTCCGCCAGCGCCCCCACCGTCAGCTCGCCATACGCCCCCGCCACCGGAACCTCGCACACCTGCTCGATGTCGACCAGTTCCTTGATCTCCCGGGTGCCGCAGGCCGGGCAACCCGGGTCCTTGCGGATCCGGAGCCGCTTGAAATCCATGTCGAGGGCATTCACCAGCAGCAACTCACCGATCAGCGGCTTCCCGATCCCCAGCAGCAGCTTGATCGCCTCGGTCGCCTGAATGGTTCCAACCAGCCCGGGCAGCACACCCAGCACGCCGCCTTCGGCGCAGTTCGGGACGGCGCCCGCCGGCGGGGGATCCCGGAAGAGACAGCGGTAGCAGGGCCCGTCCGCGGTGGCGAACACCGAGGCCTGGCCCTCGAACCGGAAGATGCTGCCATAGGCGTTAGGCACGCCGGCCAGTACGCAGGCATCGTTGACCAAGTATCGGGTCGGGAAATTGTCGGTCCCGTCCACGACCACGTCATACCCCTCGATGATCTCCAGCGCGTTGGAGGCCGTGAGCCGGGTGTCGTATCGTTCGATCCTGGTGTACGGATTGAGGTTGAGCAGCCGCGCCTCGGCGGAATCGAGCTTGCTCCCGCCCACACCGCTCGTACCATGGAGGATCTGCCGCTGGAGATTGGAAGCATCCACGGTGTCGAAGTCCACCAGGCCGAGCGTTCCGACGCCGGCCGCGGCGAGGTAGAGCGCCACCGGCGACCCCAACCCTCCGCACCCGACGACCAGAACCCGCGACGCCTTGAGCCGCTCCTGCCCTGCCAGGCCCACCTCGGGCAGAATCACGTGCCGGCTATACCGCACCAGCTCGGCCTGGGACAGCGTGCCGATTCCCGCGGTCATGGGCCTAGCCTCCCGCGATGGCCGAGACCACGCTGATCTCGTCGCCGTCGCGAATCGGAGTGGTGAGGCCGCCCAGGAAACGGGCATCCTCGTCGTTGACATAGATCGCGACGAACGCATTGGAGGGATTGGTCGCCTCCGACAGGCGCCGGCCGAGATCGGGGTAGTCGCGGGTGATCGAGGCGAGGGCGTCGCCCAGCGTGGTTCCCCCGACGGTGTGGGTCCGGACGCCGCCGGCATGGCGGGCGAGCACGGCGGGAAGCGAAACGGTGACAGCCATGGGATTGATCCTTTAGTCGTTAGGCCGCCCGAACCAGGCTGGCCACGTCGGCCAGCTTGCTCGAGACGGTCGGAATGTCGAAGTCGCGAACCGAGACGGCGTCGGGGGTTTTGAGCCCGTGCGCCGTGATGCAGAGTACCACCTCGTCGTCGGGGCGGAAGGCGCCCCGGGCCGCGAGCGCCAGCGCGGCCGCGGTGGTGACGCCACCGGCCGTTTCGCCGAATACGCCAGTGGTGGAGGCCAGCGTCCGGATCCCCTGAATCAGTTCGGGGTCGGTCACCGCCGCGGCCGAGCCACCGGTGGCCCGGATCGCGGCCAGCGCCTTGGGACCATCGGCCGGGGCCCCGATCGCCAGCGAGCGCGCGATCGTCTTGGGAACCACCGGCGTGATGCCTTCGGCACCGCTCTCGAACGCCCGCACGATCGGCGCGCACCCGGTGGCCTGCGCCCCGTAGAGCCGAGGCGTGGCGCCCGACACCAGACCGGCGGCGATGGCCTCGCCGAACCCCTTGTGGATCTTGCTCAGAAGCGAACCGCCGGCCATCGGCGCCACCACCGCCGCCGGAAGCCGCCACCCCAGCTGCTCGGCGATCTCGAACGCCACGGTCTTCGATCCCTCACCGTAGTAGGGGCGCAGATTCACGTTCACGATACCCCAGGCGAACTTGTCGGCCAGCTGGGCGCAAAGCCGGTTCACGTCGTCGTAGGTGCCCCGGACCCGTACCACGCGGGCACCGTGGACCGCCGCCGCCAGAATCTTGGCGGGCTCGAGGTCGTCGGGAATCAGCACCCAGGCGGGAATGCCGGCCCGGGCGGCCTGCGCCGCCACCGAGATCGCCAGATTGCCGGTCGAGGCGCAGGCGATGGTCTCGCAGCCGAGGCCGACGGCCGCGTTGATGGCGGTCGCCACGACTCGGTCCTTGAACGACAACGTTGGATGGGCCACCGTGTCGTTCTTGATCCAGGCCCGGGCGACCCCCAGCAATGCCGCCAGCCTCGGTGCGTCGACCAGCGGCGTGAACCCGGTATCGAGAGAATGCACCGGTGCCCCAGTGAAGGGCAACCATTCCCGATACCGCCAGATCGACGGCGCCCGCGAGGCGATTTCCTCACGGCTGGGCAGCGTCCGGTCCGGATCGTACACCGGCTCGAGCGGTCCCAGACATTCGGGACAGATGGCTTGGGCTTGGGGTTCCTGGGTGACGCCGCAATGGGCGCACCGAAGGGGAACCGGCTGAGTGGACAGGTCCAGCGATACCGCAGTCACAGGTCTCTTCTCCTGCCCCGACATTCCCGGATTCCTTCGGCCCCGGGAACGTCAAACGCCCGGTGTCGAAAGACACGCGAGCGCGTGGCTTTTTAGCTGTGGATTAACGTGGCCAGCAATACGCCGTCAAAGCGCCACGAACAACAATTGTGGACCTACGATAACCCGCGGCCCGAAAACCCGCAAGACCCCGCCCCTCTTGTCAATCGCCGCGGGTCCCTGATAGCTTGCCTAACATGACCACCGCGACGATGCGAAAGACGACGACCACGACCGCCATGCACGGCGGCGATTCCCGGCACGGCGCGGCGCGGTAGCACTTCGGACCCCGACCCTGAGGCAACCCGCCCCGCGCCATCACTCGATGCGCGGGGCTTTTTTCGTGAAGGCGCGACATGACGAACCGGAAGATCCCCGTGGCGATACTTGGCGCCACCGGCACCGTAGGCCAGAAGCTGATCCGTCTCCTCGACGGCCACCCCTGGTTCGAGGTGGCGGCCTTCACCGCCTCCGCTGCCAGCGCCGGCAAGCGGTACGGCGACGTCGTCCGGTGGCGGGAAGCAGCCCCGCTCCCGGCCTGGGCCGCCGACCGGACGGTGCTCGCGAGCACTGATCCCCAGGCATTCCCGCTGGTCTTCTCGGCCCTCGACACCGAGCCGGCCCGCACCATCGAACCGCTCTGGGCCGGCACCGGCGCCGTGGTCGTAACCAACGCGAGCCCGTTCCGGATGGAACCGGACGTCCCGCTGGTGATCCCGGAGATCAACGCCGACCATATCGGCCTGATTCCGGCCCAGCGCGCCGCCCGCGGATGGTCCGGCGCGGTTGTCGCCAATCCCAATTGCACGACGACCGGGCTGGTCCTCGCGCTGGCGCCGCTCCATCGCGCGTTCGGGGTCGAGCGGCTCTTCGTCTCGACCATGCAGGCGGTCTCGGGCGCCGGATGGCCCGGCGTCGCGTCGCTCGACATCACCGGCAACGTGATTCCGTATATCGCCCACGAAGAAGAGAAAGTCGAACGCGAGACGGCCAAGATCCTCGGCACGCTCGATGGATCGGCGATTCGTCCGGCACCGGTGGTGGTAAGCGCCCACACCAACCGGGTGCCGGTCATCGACGGGCATACCGAAACCGTATCAGTGGGCTTCGCCCGACGGGTCACTCCCAAGGACGTCGCCGCCGCCCTCCGCGATTGGCGCGCCGCTTCTGACGTGGCCGGGTTGCCGTCCTCTCCCGAGTATCCCGTCTTGGTCGAGGACCGGCCCGACCGGCCTCAGCCCCGGCTCGACATTGATCGTGGCCGCGGCATGAGCGCGGTGGTGGGACGGATTCGCACCTGCCCGATCCTCGACATCCGGTTCGTCGTGCTGTCGCACAACACGGTCCGAGGCGCGGCCGGTACCACGATCCAGAACGCGGAGTTGCTGGTGGCCCGCGGCGTGGTGCCACGATGATCGTCGCCAAGTTCGGAGGCACCTCGGTCGCGGACGCCGCCGCGATCCATCGCCTGGTCGGCATCATCGCGGCCCGGCGGGACGAACGCCCCGTGGTCGTGGTATCGGCCCTCGCGAAGATCACCGACCAGCTGATTGCCCTCGAAGACGCCGAGGGACCCGCCGACTTCGAGGCGGCCGTGGCACGGATCGTCGAGCGCCACCGTGCCCTCGCCCACGACCTCGACCTGCCGCCCGCGGCGATCGAACGGATTCGCGAGGATGCTGACTCGCTGGGCCAATGGGTCCGGGCCCGGGGCACCGGACCGTGGACGTCCGCCGAGCGCGATCGAGTCATCGCCCACGGCGAACTATGGAGCTCCCGCGTGGTGGCCGCGGCACTCGACCACGGCGGCGTACCGGCCGCGTGGGTCGATGCCCGCCATGTGATCATCACCGAGCCCGATTTCGGCCAGGCCGCCCCCCGGCTGCCGAACATCCGGAACCGGGCCGCCCGGGTCATCGGTCCCATCATCGAACGAAACATCGTTCCCGTGACCCAGGGCTTCATCGGAGCCACCCAGGACGGCCAGACCACGACGCTGGGCCGGGGCGGGTCGGACTACACCGCCTCCCTCCTCGGTGCGGCGCTCGGCGCGGAACGCGTCGAGATCTGGACCGACGTCGACGGCCTCCTGACCGCCGATCCCCGGATCGTGCCCGACGCCCGCCTCCTGCCCGAAGCGAGTTACGACGAAGCCGCCGAACTCGCCGCCTTCGGCGCCAGGGTGCTCCATCCGGCCACCCAGCTTCCACTGATCGAAGCCGGCATCCCCTGCTGGGTCCGCAATTCGTTCGCCCCCGAACGGCCCGGTACCCGGATCGTGGCCGGTGCCCGCCCCGCTCCCCTCGGCGACTCGCCGGTCCGGGCCATCGCCTGGAAGAAAGGCATCACCGTGGTGAACGTCCGCGCCCCGAGGCGACTCGGTGCGGTTGAATTTCTCCAGCAACTGTTTGCGGTCTTCGCCCGGCACGGCGTGGCGGTGGATGTCCTGGCCTCGAGTGAAGTGAACGTATCGGTGACGGTGGATGAACCGGCCCGGATCCCGGCGCTGGTCACGGATCTCGAAGCTCTCGGCACCGTGACCCTGTTCGAACGCCGGGCGATCGTGGCGGTGGTGGGGCTCGACCTTCGCGGAACCAGGGGGTTTTCGGCCCGGCTGTTCGGTGCCGTGCGGGATGTCAATATCGAGGTAATTTCCCAGGGTGCCTCCGAGATCAACGTCACGTTCGTGGTCGAGGAGGGGGACGGGATCCGGGCGGTGCGCGCCCTCCACCAGGAGTTCTTCGGAACCGGCTGACCGTGCCCGAACTGCCCGATATCATCGCCTATCAGGAAGCCCTCGACGAGCGGATCACCGGACACGTTCTCGAGAAGATCCGGATTCGAACTCCCTTCCTGCTCCGGTCGGTCGAACCGCCCGTGGCCGACGCCGAAGGCCGCCGGGTAGCGGGCGTGGAACGCATCGGGAAGCGGATTGCGATCCGGCTGGACGGAGACCTCCGACTGGTCATCCACCTGATGATTGCGGGGCGGCTCCACTGGAGGCCCCGGGACGCGAAGATCGGCTCCAAGGTTTCGCTGGCGGCGTTCGACTTCGACACCGGCAGTCTGACCCTCACGGAAGCCGGCACGAAACGCCGAGCGTCGCTCTTCGTGGCAGCCGGGCCCGGTGCCCTGGCGGAGTTCGATCGCGGCGGGCTCGAGGTCTTCGGGGCCACGCTCGAGCAGTTTGCCGGCCGACTCACCGCCGGCAACCACACCCTCAAACGGGCCCTCACCGACCCACGGGCGTTCGATGGTATCGGGAACGCCTACTCGGACGAAATCCTCCATGCGGCCAGGCTGTCACCGCTCCGCTTGACCCGTCAGCTGACTGCCGCGGAGATCGAGCGACTCCATGCCGCCACGAAGTCGGTGTTGCTGGGCTGGATCGACCGCCTGCGGCTCGAGCGGCGGGGCGAGTTCCCCGAGAAGGTGACGGCATTCCGGCCGGAGATGGCCGTCCATGGCCGCTTCGGCCAGCCCTGCCCGGTGTGCGGGCGTCCGGTACAGCGAATTCGGTATGCCGACAACGAAACCAACTACTGCGCCCGGTGCCAGACCGAAGGTCGGCTCCTCGCCGACCGGGGCCTGTCCCGCCTCCTCAAGCAGGACTGGCCCCGGTCCCTGGACGACCTCGACTAGGGCGGGCGGGTTGCCATCCGGCGCCGAACGCCGTAAACCTTATGATGTCTATGGCGTTCCGACTGCTCCTCAACCGACTGCCCCGCTGGCCCGTCGTGGGCCTGCTGCTCCTGTTGCCGGCTCCGGCGATGGCCGACCAGGCTCGCGGCGGCGGTCAGACGCGACCGGCGGCGACCTCATCCGACGATCAGTGGTCGATCTGGCTGGCCAACACCGTCAACTTCGTCCGGCTCGTCGAAGTGCTCGTCCTGCTCGCCGGGGTCTACCAGTTGTGGGCCCGACGGGATGAACGGCGGAAGGCCGAGGAAGAGGCCAGTCGCCTGGCTCGCAAGACGGCCAACTACGAAGCTTGGCAGGTCATCAACAGCGCCCAGGGCAAGGGCGGCAGCGGCGGGCGGGTCGACGCGCTGCAGGATCTGATTCAGAACGGGATCTCGCTCGCCGGCGTCCGGCTCGACGGCGCCTGGCTCGAAGGCGCCCAGCTCGGGGCGAGCCAATTGCGACACGCCAGCCTGCGCGAAGCCAACCTTCACGGGGCCGATCTCAAGGAAGCCAATCTCGAAAACGTCGATTTCACCGACGCCAACCTGACCGGCGCCGACCTTCGCGGCGCCCACCTGAAGGGCGCCCACCTGAAGGGCGCCCAGCTCGGCACCGCCGACCTCCGTGGCGCCGACCTTACCGGCATTCGCGAGTGGCAATCGGTGAAGAGCGCGAGCTATCTCAACATCGAGGGAGTTCGCAACGCGCCGGCCAACTTTCGCGAGTGGATGATCGCCAACGGCGCAGTCGACGCCCAGACCACGCCACCAGACGACATCGACCAGACCTTCTCCACGGTCTGGCGCGCGGTGTAGCGAACGTACCCGGTCAGCTACACCGCCATCGGCGCCACCACGGCCAGCCACCGCATCGGCATCAGGATGATGATCGCGCCGAACCCGGCCATCCCGCTCTTGTCGCCGTGAAGCGGATAGCCGCCGAGTTCGCCCCAGGCAACGGCGAGCTGGGCGCCCAGGACGGCGGCCATCAGGAGCAGGAGGTCAGCGAAAAATGTCACCCGGGGATTCCGTTCATCGGGAACCGGAGTAAGATACGCCCACTCCCTCGAGCGAGCCGTCATGCCGGTCCGTCGCTGCTGCGCCATCGCCTTGCTGGGTCTCTCTGCTGCTGCGCCGCTG
>JANXXJ010000184.1 GCA_025350665.1 Gemmatimonadota bacterium
CCGGCGATCGTCTACGTGCATGGCGGCGGCTATCGACAGTTTGCCCACCGCGGCTGGTCGGTGTACGGGTACAGTCACGCCTCGCATTACGGGATGATCAACTGGCTGGTCCAGCAGGGATACACCGTTCTCGATTTCGACTATCGGGGGAGCTCGGGCTACGGGCGCGACTACCGAACTGACATCTATCGGTCGATGGGGACCAAGGATGTGGATGGCGCGGTGGCGGCGACCCGGTGGCTGGTCCGCACCCAGGGCGTGGATTCAACCCGGATCGGGATCTACGGCGTCTCGTACGGCGGGTTCATGACGCTGATGTCGCTGTTCCGGTATCCGGGCGTGTTCGCGGCGGGGGTCGCGGCGGCGGGCGTGACCGATTGGTCGCACTACAGTGATGATTGGACCAGCCGGGTGCTGGGGCTCCCGGCGGACGATCCGGCCGTCTATCGCAACACCAGTCCGATCTATCACGCGGCCGGCCTCAAGGACGCCCTGCTGATCGAGCACGGGCTGGTGGACGACAACGTCGAATTTCAGGACGCGGCGCGACTGGTGCAGCGCCTGATCGAACTCAGGAAACCGTTCGAGGAGATCTTCTATCCGCTCGAACCTCACGTCATCGAGAGCGAGGCAGCGCTGCTGGACTTCCACACCCGGCTCGCGGCCTTCTTCAAGCGGCATCTGGTGGACCGCTAAGAGTCCACCGGGAAGTCAGTCGGCCACCAGCTCCGCGAGTCCCGGCCAAGCCGCCCCGTTGTAGAGGGCAATGGTCCTGAGGTAGTGGCGGGCCTCGTCGCCGAACTGGGCGATCAGCGACTCGGCCGCTGTCTTGACGGTCGTGACGTCGGCGAACGGGGTCGGGAGGTCGTCGGCGATGTTGGCGCCGTCGTGTTGGACGCCGGTGGCCTCGAGGAAAGTGGTCTGGTAGACCGGCTCGATCTCGACGTAGAGCAACAGCAGGAGCTGCAGTTCGTCCTGCGGGCCTTCCACGCCCCGCCGGATGATTTCCTTCGCCAGTTGATCCACCGGCCACTTCTTCAGGGTCTCAGCCCGGAAGCCGCCACCCCGAACGAGCAGGCGCTGGATATAGGCGTTGCGAACGCCCCGGTCGGCGTTCAGGGCGTGAGTCATGAGGGCCAGCCGGCGGGCCGGGAGGAGGGAGCGGTAGGGCGAGAGCGTTGACATGAACGGTGCCTTCGGTGTTGGGCCAGGAGGCGCCTAATCTAGTCGGGCCCGCGCCCGATATTCCCATGGCGCCGCCGTCAGGGCCGACGATAGCCGATCCGGCCGAGGATCGCGGCAAATCGGGGATCGGCCCGAAGAAAATCGAACGCCGGCTCGACCCGGACCGTCAGGATTCCCCAACCTCGCTCGGCCACCGTGCTGTCGAGTTCGGCCAGGGCGCGATCTCTTTCGCCCAAGGCGGCCTGAATGGTGGCGGGGCCGAAGTGGGACACGTAGCCGCCGCCGCCGGCTTCCCTGGCCAGGTCTTCAAGTTCGGCCAGTGCCCGTGTCCGTTGCCCGCAGCGGGCGAACGCCGCACCGCGGAGGCCGCGATACTGGCTGGCCCGCTGCTTTGCGACCTGGTCGACTATCTGCATCGCTTCGGTGCAGTGGCCGAGGTTGATGTAGGCCTTGAGCCGAACCGCCCCGACCTGGAAATGGGTCGAGTCGATTGCGCGGAGCCGCTCGGCTTCGGCCAGTCCCTCGTCGGCCCGTCCGGCAAAGATCAGCATGTCGATCAGGCGAGCCCTCGCAATCGTCGAGAACGGGTCGAGGTCGACGGCGCGGCGGGCCGAGGTGACCGCTTGGTCGAGACTGTCGACAGCGACGAAATACCAGGCCCGGATCAGATGGGCGAGCGGATAGCGGGGATCGAGGGCGATGGCTCGGTCGAGTTCGCGGCCCGCCGCGGTCCAGTCCCAGTCGAAGAACAGCGCCAGAAAGCCGAGCGCGGTGTGGACTTCGACCAGATTGGGGTTGAGCGCCAGTGCCCGGATCGCTGCGGCCTTGGCCTTGGCGTATACCTGGCCGGGCGCTAGGTACCCGAAGACCGAGCTCTGGCTGTAGGCGTCGGCGAGGCCGGCGTAGGCGAGGGCGTAGCTCGAATCCCTGCGAATGGCTCGCTCGAAGAACTCCTGGGCTTTCCTGAGGCTGACCGAGTCGCGTTTCTCGAAGTAGTAGCGGCCCTGGAGGTAGAGGTCGTGGGCCTCCACGTCTCCGGTCCGTCGGCCGGCCATGGCGTCATCGGCGGTTCCGGAAAGATGAAGGCGCAGACGGGTCATGATGGCGGAGGCAATCGAGTCCTGCACCGTGAAGGTGCCGTTGGCCTGCCCGTCATACTCGTCCGACCACGGCGCGGTACCGGTAACGACATCGATCAGTTCGGCTCGGATCCGGATCTGGTTGCCGGCTCGACGGACGCTGCCACCCACCAAATATCGGACGCCCAGTCTCTGGCCGATGTCCCGGGGGGACAGGTGCCGGCCTTTGACGCTGAACGCCGAGGTGCGCGGCGTAACGGACAGGCCGTCGACCCGGCCGAGCTGGGTGGTGAGTTCGTCGGCCATTCCGTCGCTGAACGGCTCGTTCGCTGGGTCGTTACCGACATTCTCAAACGGAATGACGGCTACCGTGGTTGGCCCCGCCGAGGTGCGAGACCCGAAGAACCAACCGCCCGCCACGACCAGCACGCCCGCCAGGATGCCGAGCGTGATCAGTCCGGTTCGGCGCGGCCTCGGTTCGGCGGAGACCAGGCTCCGGCTGAATTCCGCCGGCCCGGCGAACCGGTCAGCCGGGCTCTTGGCCATCGCCCGCCGGACCGCCAGTTCGACGTGGACCGGGACCTCGGCTCGTTCGCCCCGGAGCGAGGACGCTGGATCCAGGCTGTGGCGGGCCATCAGCTCGGCCGGGGTCGATCCGGCAAAGGGCGGGTGTCCTGAGAGGGCTTCGTACAGGACGCAGCCGAGCGAGTAGATGTCGGTTCGAATATCGACTGGCGCGGCGGTCGCCTGTTCCGGACTCATGTAGGCCGGCGTGCCAACGGCGAAGCCGGCGCTGGTGAGCGCAGGGTTGTCGGCCGCGGTGCCGCCCCGGGCGATTCCGAAGTCCGCCAGCATCGCCCGGGGGCCGGAGAGAAGAATGTTCTCGGGCTTGATGTCCCGGTGGATCACGCCCTGGCTGCCGGCGTACTCCAGGGCGTCGGCGACGTCGCGGGCGATCTGAACCGCCTCGGCCAACGGGAGCCGGGGTTCCCGCTCCAGCCGGCGCCGCAGCGTGTCGCCCTCGACGTAGGGCATGACGTAGTACAGGAAGCCGCCGGCCTCGCCGGAATCGTGCAGCGGGAGAATGTTGGGGTGACTCAAACCGGCGATGATCCTGATTTCCCGGAGGAATCGTTCGGCGCCGACCGTGGCCGCGATTTCAGGGCGGAGGACTTTGATTGCCACCTGCCGCCCGTGCTTCAGATCGACGCCAAGATAGACGATCGCCATGCCGCCGGCGCCCAGGGGGCGCTCGATCCGGTACCGGTCCGCGAGGGCGGAGACGACCCGGTCGTTCAGGTCTGCCACGGTCGGCTCACGCGATCACGATCACGAGGTGGCGAACTCGAGGAATTCTCGGCGGCCGGACATGGAAACTCCTTCGATACCGGGCGGGTGCGGGCCAAGGCAACGTGTCTGGCAATATATCGCGGTCACTCGGCTATTTTGGAGGACGGGGGAGGACCGAATGAAGCGCAGGATGGTGGCTCTGGTGGCTTTGGCCGTGGCGGGTGCTGGTGGGATCGCGCTGGCCGTGAATCGGGGCTGGTTCAGAACCGTGGGGCTTCCGGGCTCTCCGGAACGGCTGCTGGACCAACGATGCGGCACTCTGGCCGGCGACGCCCGCCAGGAATGTTACCTCAAGGGTCTCGAGGCCCGGCTGGCCGATTCCGGCGTGGCCGCGGCGATGCACACCCTCCAGGCGATCGCGAAGGACGACCGCCGGATGCAGAAGGAAGGGCACGTCTACGCCCACGGGGTCGGGATCAAGGCCTATCAGTTGACCCGCAACGTGCCCGCCGCGTTCGATCAGTGCCCCACCGATTTTGCCTCGGGCTGTGGCCACGGCGTGCTCCTGGCCTATCTCGAAAGCCAGGACTCGGTCTCCGATCAGGCCATCATCGGTCTCTGTCAGCCCTATCGGGCCGTCAATGCATCGCGGTGGCGGCTTTCCCAGTGCGTCCACGGGACGGGCCACGGTCTGATGATGATGCTGCAGGGCGATCTGCCCAAGGCGCTGACCGACTGCGACCGGTTCAAGGATGCCTGGGAGCAGGACGGCTGCTACGGTGGTGCGTTCATGGAAAACATCATGCGGGTCACGTCACCCCATCATCCCGCCAGTGAACTCGCCGCGAGCCATCATCATCACGACCAGGCCGCCTTCAAGGCGCTCGACTCGACCAACCTGCTCTATCCCTGCACCATCATGACGGAGCGCTACCAGCGGGCCTGCTACGAAATCCAGACGGCGGCGGTGCTTCACTATACCAGAGGCAAGATCGAGCCGGCTTCCGCTGCCTGCGACCGGGCGCCCGAGCCGATGCGGCCGGTGTGCTATTCGAGCCTGGGGCGCGACATCAGCTCCAAGGCGCTTCGCGATCCGGACAAGGCCCTGCGGTACTGCCGCCAAACCGGCGAAGCCAACCGGCCCTGGTGCTATGTGGGGGTGACCAAGGCACTGGTCGACTGGGACGCGAAGCCGGCGCCGGGCTTTGAATTCTGCCGGCGCATCGGCCAGGAGCCGGGCGCGCGACTGTGCAATGAGGCCGTTGGCCAGCAGGTGACCTGGCTGGCCGCCTCGGCTGCCGAGCGCCAGGTGCTGTGCCGTGTTGCCGCTCAGCCGGAGGCGGCCAACGAATGCGAGTGGGCGGCCGGGGTTCCGGGGGCCCGCAAACCGACCCGGGTGCTCTGACATCCGGGGACGCGGGCAACTTGCGGGTCATCATTCGGAAGCGGTCAGATCGGTCCGGCCGTTTCGAACTACCGTGGAGATGACGTTGATGAAGGTGTCCCAGTCGCTGCTATCCCTGATGGTGATGATGATGGTGGGGGCGGCCGCCATGCCGGCAGCCGGACAAACGGCGGTGCCACCGTCGATCCGGGGGCAGTGGAAGCTCGATCCCGAGCGGAGCGATCGTCCCAATGCCAATCGGCCGGTCGAAACCGCCGACCAGAGGCGAGGCCGATCGGCCAGCGACCCGCTCGGGGCCGCCGGGTATGGCGGATTCCCGGAGACTGAGGCGGATCCTACCGCCGTGATGGCGCTGATGAGGCCTCCGCTGGCGCTGACGATCTCGGGTACCGATTCGAGTCTGATCATCGCGCCGGAGCGGGCTCTCAAACAACGGATCATCCCCGGCCGGCCGGACGTCACCGACACGCTCCTCGACGGCACGGTCCGGATCACCAAGGCCCGGTGGAAGAAGGACGCCCTGGTGGTCGAGCGGAAATTCGAAGGCCTCGCCAGAATCAAGGAGACCTACTCGCTGGATCCGGGGCCCGATGGTCTGGTGGTGAACGTCGAGGTGTCGCCGGTACGGTTTTCGCAGAAGATCGTGATGCGGCGGGTCTATCAGCGATCAGCCGAGGCGCCGAAGAAGCCGTGAAGGCATCGCTGCGGCCCTTGGGAAACGGGTTTGCCCGGTCGATAATTCACCTGATGCCGGTTGAGGCCGACCAATCGTCGATGAGGAGGATGCGATGAACGCAGCACGAATGTCGCTGGCGTGGCAGGAAGATCGCTCGAGCTGGCAGTGGCGGAGCCGGCCCCGGTCGTTCGTCAGCAGTTCCCGCAGTTTTGCCAGGCCGGTGGTGATCCCGATGTTCCGGTGGGTCGGCCGGTCCGGTGAAGACCCGTCGGGTGCCGCCATCCCGGTGCTGCCCCGGATGAACCTTGCCGCGGGAGCGGCCGTCCCGCTGGACTAGCCCTCAATTCTCCAGCTGGGCTGATGCCGGCGTCCGACTCAGTCGGTCCACCGCCTGGCCCAGCTGTTCCGCGGACAGTTCCCCTTCCCAGCGCGACACAGCCAGTGTCGCCACGGCGTTGCCGATCAGATTCGTCAGGGCCCGGGCCTCACTCATGAACCGGTCGATGCCGAGAATCAGCGCCAGGGCCGCCACCGGCACCGCCGGCACCACCGCGAGCGTCGCTGCCAGGGTGACGAAGCCGCCCCCGGTCACGGCCGCCGCGCCCTTCGATGTCAGCATCGCGACTCCCAGCAGCGTCAGTTGCTGGGTCAGGCTGAGCGGTGTGTCCAGGGCCTGGGACAAGAAAATCGCGGCCATGGTGATGTAGATGCAGATCCCGTCCAGGTTGAACGAGTATCCCGTCGGGACCACGAGCCCCACGGTGCCGCGCCGGCATCCCACCCGTTCCAGCTTGGCCATGAGCGGCGCCAGTACGCTCTCACTGCTCGAGGTGCCAACCACGGTGATCATCTCGGTTCGGAGATAGACCAGCAGGCGCCAGAGGCTGAACCCCGCCACGCGCGCCACCAGGCCAAGGACCACGAAGACGAACAGCAAGCAGGTGAGGTAGAAGGTCCCCATCAGCGAGGCCAGCGGCCCGAGGCTCCGGAGTCCGAACTTGCCGATCGTGAATGCGATGGCGCCGAACGCACCGATCGGCGCCGCCCACATCACCAGGGCCACGATCCGGAAGGTGACTCGGTTGGCCGCCTCAAACACCCGGTAGAGCGGCTGGCTGGCCTCGCCCACGAGGAGGAATCCGAATCCCGTCAGAATGGCCACCAGCAGGACCTGCAGCAGCTCACCCGAACTCAGGGCCGAGAACAAGGTGGCGGGGATGATCTGGAGGACGAATTGGCTGAACGACTGGTGATGCGCCTGCTCGGCGTATTTGCTCACCAGCGAGGCGTCGAGCTGCGATGCCACGACGTGAAACCCGTCGCCCGGGCGGATCAGATTCACCGTGATGAGTCCGACCGCGAGGGCCACGGTGGACAGGACCTCGAAGTACACCAGCGCCTTGATCCCGACTCGGCCGACGCCCTTCAAGTCACCCATGTCGGCGATGCCGAGGACGACGGTGAAGAACACGACCGGCGTCACCAGCATCTTGACCAGTCTGATGAAACCGTCACCGAGCGGCTGGAGCGAAGCCCCGGTGTCGGGCCAGAGGCTGCCGACGGCCGCCCCGGCAAGGACGCCCGCGATTACCCAGCCATAGAGCGGTCCGACACCGCGTTTCGGCGCTGACGGGTGATGTCCGCCGGGCCCGCCGGTACTGGCCTCGGGAGGGTCGCGTCGCACGCTAGTACCTGATCCTGCGGTACAGCAGGCCGAGGAGCAGCATGTTGACCCAGCCCGCCGCAACCACCACCAGGAGGCCGCTGTCGTAGCTGCCCGTTGTCTCAACGATCTTGCCGATCAGCGCGGTCCCGCCGGCGCCCCCGATGATGATCGCGATGCCGTTGTAGAGGCCGGTGGCCGCCCCGACGCGCCCCGGCGGCAGGATCCGCTGGACGAAGGCGAATTCAGCGGTCTGGTAGGCATTCTGGAAGAAGATCGCGGCTGACAGAAAGATCACCGTGAGCAGGAGGCTCGGCGCTCGGGCGCCGAACAGCACCATCGTTCCCGCCATTCCGCATCCTACGGCCGCGAACAGGGCCCGCTTGTTGGTCCGGTCGCCCAGAACGGCCCAGATCGGAATCGCCAGCGCCGCGAGCCAGTAGGGCGCCGAGGTATTGGCGGCCAGATCCGCGAAGGCCACATGGCGTCCCTCGGCCAGGTAGGTCGGCAGCCAGGCGGTGAGGCCGTAGAGAATGATGTTGCTCCCGATCCCGGCCAGCAGGATGAGCCAGTAGTCGGGATTCCGGAACACGGCGAGTGGCGACATGACGGCTTGCTGGCCGGGCGGCGGCGCATACGGGCCGTCGTCCCGCAGCACCGCGATCACGGCCGGGAGCGCCACGATCAGCCCCAGCGATCCGAGGAGGAGGAACATGGCCCGCCAGCCGAAATGCCCGATCATCGGGACCATGAGGAACGGTCCCACGATGACCGCGATCTGGACCCCGAAGATGTAGATCCCGTTGGCCCGCGACCGTTCGCCCAGGGGAAACCACCGGCTCACGATCGCTCCGGCCATCGGGAAGTGGATGCCCTCGGCCAGACCAAGGACGAACCGGAGCGCCACCAACGCCGAGACGGTGGCACCGAACGGCGCGTTCAGGGCGGTGCAGATGGAAAAGGCCACCACCGAAATCATCAGCGCTTTCCGGGGCCCGAACCGCTCGGCGATCGGACTCAGGAACATGTTGGCGAGGCCGTAGCCCAGAAAGAAGGTCGAGAGCAGCCGGGCGCCGTTGGCCCCGATCTCGGCCGTGGTCCAGTGGTGCTCCGTGGCGATCTTCGGCAGGGCGAGCGACATCGCCGATCGGTCGAACCAGTTGATCATCGACACGACCAGCAGCGAAATCGGCATCCGCCAGCGCAGCGGCGACAGGGACGGCGTGGCGGTGGAGCCGGCGTCGGTCATGCGGGGTGTCCTTCGACGGAGTGGGGAAGAGTTGCCAAGCTTATCACCAACCCCGGAGGTTCGGTACTCCTGAACGGGGCTTGGCTTTTCTCCGGCGGCTTGCTTGCTTGCGGGTTGCCGCCATGACGGCGGGCGAGGAGTAGCGAAGGATGGGGTGGATCCGGTGGCCGTTCATCGTAGTCGGCACGACCGCCGTGCTGCTGATGATGTCGAGCCTCTACTTCGGTGTGGTGCTCCGCCGGGAAAGCGAACGCACCCTTGGCCTGGGGTACTACGGGCTGTCCGCCGCTGAGCGGGCCGCCTATCGGCGCCGGCTCCGACTCCACGCCTTCCTGCTCCGCCCGTTTCTCTTCCTGGTCGGTTCATTCTCGAAGCTCGACTTCCGGCAGGCCACCTTCCGGTTCCGAGGCGTCGGTGGGCCGCATGGCACGACGAGCCCGGCCAGTTTCGCGCGGGGCGCCGAATATCAGCCGCGGGCGGAGGACGTATTCGTCGCCACCCAGATGAAGTGCGGCACCACCTGGATGCAGCATCTGGTCTACCAGATTCTCACCCGCGGCCGGGGCGATCTGGTGGCCACCGGCCGGGCCCTCTACGCGGTGTCGCCCTGGCTCGAGGGGCTGCGGTCGGTGTCGCTCGATGGGGCGCCCCTGATCGGGACCGAGCGCCCATCCCGGATCATCAAGACCCATTTCCCCGCCGCGCTCTGCCCGTGGACCGACACCGCCCGGTACATCTACGTGGCGCGGCATCCGATCTCCTGCTTTGCGAGCTCGGTCGATTTTGTGGCCGGAAACGCCGGCGCGCTGGCGCCCGCAATACCGGTATTCGAAGCCTGGTACCGGAACCCCGAGTTGATGTGGTGGGGAACCTGGCCGGATCACGTGAAGGGCTGGTGGGATCTCGCCCAGGCGCATGACAACGTACTGTTTGTGTTCTTCGAGGACATGAAGCAGGATTTGTCCGTGGTGGCCCGACGGGCGGCGGAATTTCTCGGCATCGCCCCGCTCACGGAGGCGGAGCTGGGTGAAGTCGTCCGACAGTGTCGATTCACCTATATGCAGGCGAATCAGGCCAGCTTCGAGATGCATCCGCCCCAGTTGCTGCAGGTGGATGCCGAGATGTTCGTGAAGGGGTCGGCCGACCGCTACCAGGATGTGCCGCGGGAGGTTCGCCAGCGCCTGTCCGCATGGGTGGCGGACGAGATGAAAGACACCGCCTTTCCGCTAGCCGCCCGCTATCCCGACGTGACCGGAGCCTGAGGGCCCGAACAGGCTGCTCAGCCGGATCGCCCGGGCCGAGCCGGCGACGTCGTGAACCCGGAGATAATCCATCCCGCATCTGGCGAGGTGATCGCTGAGCGCGGCGGTCTCGGGATCGCGGGTCGTCGCGTCCTGGGCCAGGTCGGGGAACCAGTGTCCGAGGAACGATTTGCGGGAATGACCCACCAGGACCCGGGCGCCTAACGCCCGGAGCCGTCCGGCCCCGGCCAGGATGGCCCGGGTCTGCTCCGGCGTCTTGCCGAACCCGATGCCGGGATCGATGATCACCCGCCCCCGTTCGATTCCCGCCCGCTCGAGCCGCTCCAGAGTCCCGCGGCCCCAGGCCAGCAGCTGGTCGATCGGGTCAGTCCCCAGGTCGAGCCGCACTGAGCCAGGCGGAACCCCGAGGTTGTGCATGACGACGAGGTCGCCGGTGCCATCCCGGACCGCCTCGATCATGGCCGGGTCGCTGAACCCAGTCACATCGTTGATCCAGTCCGCGCCGGCCGCCATAGCGAGGGCAGCGGTGGCGCCGTGCCGGGTGTCCACGCTGAGCAGCGGTCCTCGGCCGGCCGGCCATCGGGCGCGGAGCGCCGTGAGCACCGGGGCCAACCGGCTCCACTCCTGGGCCGGATCCACGGTGACGGCGCCGGGCCTGGTCGACTCCGCTCCCAGATCGATGACCGATGCGCCGACCAACGCCAACTGGTCCGCCTGCGCGACGGCCCGGTCGGGATCGTTCCAGTGGCCACCATCGGAAAATGAATCCGGCGTGAGATTGAGAACGCCGACGAGGTCCGTAAGCGGGACGCCGACCCGCCGGGTGTTGAGGGGCGCCGCTCCCGGAATCCTCCATGGCGCCGCCAGCCGCTCAAGCGTCGTGTCGGTGCCCGAGGTGATCGGCCAGTCCGGGGCCAGGTCGGCGGCCGGCAGGAGCGCGAACGGCCGGGTCAGCAGATCGCGATGGGGCAGGGCCAGGGTATTGGTCGCGAACGTGAACCCCTGATCGGCGAGCAGATCGATATCGATCGGCCGCGGGCTCCACCGTTCCGCCAGTACTCGGCCGAGCGTTCGCTCGATCGCCTTGACGGCGGTCAGGACTTCACCAGGGTCGACGGTTGTGTGGACCAGCGCCGCGAGGTTGAGATAAGGCTGGTTCCAGCTGGCCGGGGCCCCGTCGGGAAGCAGTGCGTCGGACTCGTAGCCGCCAGACCAGCCGATCATCCGCAGGGGGTAACGCCCGGAGCCCAGTTCCCGAAGGGCCCGGCGGAGCATCAGGGCGCGGTCCTCCGTGTTGCTGCCAAGACCGAGGATGACGAGCCGGCCGTTCATGGAGTGCTGGTGCCGGCGACGAGGATCTCGATGCTGGCGCCGCCTTCGAGGTCCTCGATCGGCGGGTGTTCCTTGGTCACCGTGAGGCGGAGCCGGGTCCGAGGGGGCAGGTCCGCTACCAGCGCTGCCGCGACCACACCGGCCAACCGCTCGATCAGCCGAACCGGATGAGCCTGGGCCGCCGTGCGCATGGTCTCCGACAGGCGAAAGTAGTCCACCGTGTCCTCGAGGCGATCGGTCCGGGTGGCGGCGGGCGCGGCCGGGAGGCCGATCTCGAGATCGAACCGGATCGGTTGCAGGGTCCGCCGCTCGTCGTCGCCCCAGCCGATGGACAACATCAGCCGAAAGCCGGTCAGGCGAATGATGGCGGGAAGCGGAAGATCCACGGCCGGTGGCTCGTCAGAAAAGAGTGGCGTGTAAGGTTGCGGCCCGGCTCCGCCGAGGCAAGCCGGTCGGGACTATTTGGGCAGGGCGCGGAGGTCCTGCGAGCGGGCGCGGCTTACCGGGACGCGGGTGCCATCGGCAAGTTCCGCTTCGAGGCGACCCTTGCCGGCCCGGTGGAAGGCGCGGACCGAGTCGAGGTTGACGATGTGGGTGCGATGGATCCGGACGAACCGGGCCGGATCGAGCCGTTCCTCCAGTCGATTGAGCGACAGATTGATCAGGTGACGGGCCGAGCCGGCGTGGGCGGCGACGTAGTCGCCCCGGGCCTCGAACCAGTCCACCGTATCCACCGACAGCGGAATCACCGCCGTCGGTCGAGCCCGCAACCTGGTTTGGCGCCGATGCGGTTCACTACCTCGATCAGGTGCAGCGGGAGACCCGAACCCACACGATCGCGGCCACCGGGGATCGCGGCGCCGTGACGGTAGCCTACGGTCCCTTTGCGGCCCGGGCCGGCCTTGCGGTGCTCGAACGGGGCGGGAATGCCATGGACGCGGCGCTGACCACGGCCGTCACCCAAGTCGCGGTGACTGCCGGTTCGCCGGTGAGCTATTTCGGCATCATGGCGCTGGTCTACTATGACGCGAAGACCGGCCGCATCTCGACCATGAATGCCGGCTGGAACACCATCAAGGCCGACACCGATCCGCTCACCATTCCCGGTGGCATCGATCTGGGCAAGAACGTTCTCGGCACCGCGGTGAGCGGGCGGACCGCGCTGGTCGGCGGTTTCCTGAAGGGGGTCGAGTCGGCGCATCGCCGGTATGGCCGCCTGCCGTGGAAGACGCTGTTCGAGCCCGCCATCTGGGTGGCCCGCCGGGGATTTCCCCTCGATGCCACACTGGGCCACGAGTTCGAGGAGCGGGCGGCGGACCTGGCGCGGCTCCCCGCGACCCGGGCCATCCTGCTCAAGCCTGACGGATCGCCCTATCACGGCGGAGAGATCTTCCGGCAGCCGGCGCTGGCCGGGACGCTCGAAACGATCGCGGCCCGCGGCACCGACTACCTGTATCGCGGTCCCTGGGCCGACAAGCTGGTCGCGGCGGTTCGGGCGGACGGTGGGCGGATGACGCGCGCGGACCTCGAAGCCTACGACGTGCTCTGGAGCGATCCCCTGATGGGCCGGGCCGGGGACGTCGACATCGCCACCCTGCCGGTGCCTAACGAAGGCGGTGTCGCCCTGATCGAGGCCCAGCAGCTCGCGATCGAAGCCGGGCTGGGCCGGGGTGAGCACTGGTCGCGGTCCGGCGCGGCGCTGAGGCAGGCGCTGTCGGTCGCGCTGGCCCGGACGGTGACCTATCTCCCCGCCGGCGTTCAGAAGCAGCGCTATCCCGACGTCCGGTTCGATGACGCGTCGCGGATGACCGACGCCAACGTGCGGGCCTACTGGGCCCACCTCGCCCGGGGCGAAACGCCGCTCCCCATCGCCGGGCCGCCCAAACACTCCGACGACGTCGTCGTGATTGACGCCGAGGGCAACATGGCCGCGATCACCCACAGCATCAACTGCGTCTTCTGGGGCAAGACGGCGATCAATATCGACGGGATCTCGATCGGCGATCCGGGATCGTACCAGCAGGCGCTCATCGACCGGACCGGCCCCGGGAAGCGCCTGCCCGATCCGACCGAGACCGGGATTGTCCTGAAAGGCGGGAAACCGCTGCTGGCCTTCGCGTCGATGGGGTCGGGCCTGCACGAACGAACCCTGCAGGGGCTGGTGAACGTGTTTCGTTTCGGGATGACCGTCGATCAGGCGATCGACGCGCCGGACTTTTTCTTCCCGATGTACGACGCGGCGGCCGGCGGCGTGGTCTTGCCGCTTCCGGCTGGCCGGATTCCATCATCCGTGCTCGAGCCGTCGGGGATTCGCTACCGCGAAATCCCCGTGGCCGAAATGCGATTGAGCGGTGAGGGGACCTGGGTAGCGATCAGCCGCGACCCAGCCACCGGCCGGATTCGGGCGTCATCCAACAACCGTAACAACTCCACCGCCCTGGCCTTCTAGAAATCCCCGAAACCGCGGGGGCGCCTCGTCTATTCTGGTGGGGGCGCTCGTAAGGGCGCCCGTCATTGGATCTGGTGGTGGCGCTCGTCAGGGCGCCCCCGTCCCCGGCCCGTACAACACCATCCCCGGCCTGGCCCCGGTATGCTGGCCATGATCCGCCACGATCTGCCCGTTCACCAGCACCCAGTCAATGCCGCTGGGACTCTTCATCGGCTGCTCCCAGGTCGATTCATCCTTGATCGTCGCGAAGTCGAACACCACCACGTCGGCCCAGTTGCCCTCCTTGAGAGAGCCGCGCCCCGCCAGCTTCATCCGGGTGGCCGGCCACGACGTCATCTTCCGGATCGCCTCGGGCAGTGTCAGCACGCCGTCCTCGCGAACGTACTTGGCGATGATCCTGGGATGGGTCCCGTAGGCGCGCGGATGGGGAAGGCCGGTAGCGTCCAACACGCCGGGATTCAGGGCGGCGCCCGCGTCGCTCCCGATGCTGACCCACGGGAAGCGAAGTCCTGTCTTCACATCCTCCTCGCTCATCATGTGGTAGATCGCCGTTACCCGGCCATCCCCCGCCAGGACCAGGTCCCAGGCCGCGTCGCGCGGATCCTTGTGCAAGGCCTTGGCGATCGCCTCGAGCGTCATGCCCTGGTACTTCTCGTTGGCCGGGTTCTTGGCGCTGCCTAACACGATCCCTTTCCAGCCGCCCGCGGCCTCGACGATGTTCCACCAGCCCGGGCTGCCCGTCTTCACTTCCTTCTTGAGCCGGTCCCGGGTCGCTTTGTCATTGAGCCGGGCGCGGAGCGAATCGTACCCGCCGTCGAACGCCCACGAGGGGATCGTGGCTTCGAGGCCGGTGCCGCCAGCCGTATAGGGATACTGGTCCGCCGACACGTCCACGCCGCGGGCCCGCGCGGCCTCGATCAGTTCGCCGGCGGCTGTCATCAACGTGCCCCAGCCCGGCTTGTAGGCGGCTTTGAGGTGGAACACCTCCACCGGGACCTTCGCCTCCTCGCCGATCCGGATCGCCTCCGCGATCGACTCGACCAGCTCCTTGCCCTCGCCCCGGATGTGGCTGGCATAGGTGCCCCCGTAGGGAGCGATCGCCTTGGCGACTTCGATCAATTCCTCGGTGGTGGCGAAGCTCGACGGCGGGTAGATCAGCGCGGTGGTCATGCCCATAGCGCCGCTCCGCATCGCGGTATCCACGATGGCACGCATCCGGCGGTACTCGTCTTCGGTCGGCTTGCGGGACACCATGCCGAGAACCGCGGTGCGGGCCTGGGTCTCGCTGTAGTAGGAGCCGAAATTCATGCTGATGCCCTGACGCTCGAGCCGGGTGAAGTACTCCCGGATCTGGCCGGCCGGCACCGGGAAGCCACCTTCACCTCCGATCGCGGTCGTGACCCCCTGCAGCACTTTGTTCTGGGCCAGGCCGTTGCGCGGGAGCACACTGCCCGACTGGTCCATCATGTCGATCCAGCCCGGTGTGACAAACCGGCCTGTGGCGTCGATCTCCTTCGTGCCGGTCTCGCTGATCCGGCCGATCTTCGCGATCCGGCCGCCCTTGATACCCACATCCGCCAGGATCCAGGGGTTCCCCATCCCGTCGAGCACCTTGCCGTTCCGGATCACGATGTCGTAACCCTGGGCGACGAGCGGGCGGGCGGCGATGGTCGCGAACAACAGAACGAACAGCGGGACGATGCGTCGGAGCAGCATGAGAGCCTCGGAGGTTGGGCAGACGGTCTGACTCAATTCTAGCCAGGCTCGCCGTTTCGCGGAGTGCAAGACCTGGCGATCTGTTCAGCCTTCCCGGGATTTGCTAGCTTGGAAGTGTTCGCGACCAGAATCGCGTCAAGCCCACTCACATTCGGAGCAGCCATGAGAAAAGCCGGTGCCGTTGCCATTGGAGGGTTGGCCCTGCTGGCAGCCTGCGGTGAGAGCCCCGTAGCCACCCAGCCGAACGACCCGTCCGCGCCAGGTCCGGTCGCCGAACAGCAGGACGCCCCGCCGATCGCCGTCATGCGGACCCGGAATGACATTCCGCTGGCTCCTGAACGCGAAGGCGCCCATACCGGGGCGGGCAAGGCGGCCGGGACGAGCAGCGGGATCATCTATCACAACGGCCCGATTCTCCCCACCCCGAAGACCGCCGCGATCTACTGGAGCGCGACCGCCATCTACGCCGGAGCCCCGGCGAGCGGCAGCGGCACGGGGGCCGATGGGTCGCTGATCGGCTTCTTCATGAGCAACCTCGGCTCGTCGAACTACTGGGGCATCAACAATACCTACACCAACTCGTCCGGCGGCCGGGTGGCCAAATCGCTGGGCTTCCTGGGCTACTGGGCAACCGGCACCACCCCGCCGGCCAAACCGACCGATGCCAACATGCAGGCCCTGCTGAACCAGGGCTTCTCGACCGGCAAGCTGGTCTGGGACCCGCAGGGGATCTACGCGATCTTCACCGGCCACGGGATCAACCTGGGCGGCGGGTTCGGAACGCAGTACTGTGCTTATCACTACTGGTACACGGCACCGGCCACCGCCGGGGCCGCCGCCGGCAAGGTCGTCAAGTACGCCGCGATGCCCTACAACGCGGACTTTCCGTCCGGCTGCATGGGCCAGACCAACGGCCCCAACGGTGATGCGGCCGCCGACGGCGAGATGAACACCCTCGCTCATGAGCTGGAGGAGGCCGCGACCGATCCGGAAGGCACCGCCTGGTATGACCGTCGCGGAAATGAAAACGCCGACAAGTGTGCCTGGAACTTCGGCACCACCCAGACGGCCGCCAACGGGACCAGATGGAACATTCTGGCAGGGGGCAAACAATTCTACGTCCAGCAGAATTGGAAGAACGTGGCCGGAGGAGGCTGCTTCCTGCAGTAACACGCCCTTCATCGATTGGGTATGGGGCCCGCTCCACCAGATTCGTGGGCGGGCCTCCGTCGTTCATGCATTGCCGGGCAGGTCGTGATATTTTCTGGGGACTGGAATCACGAATCGAGGCTCATGCGCGATAGTGCGGCGCTGCTCGCCCTGTGGTCGCTGCAAGCTGCGATCACCGGTCTGTTCGCGATCGTTTTCATTCGCTACTGGCGGGTCTATCGGCGCCCGGAGCTCAAGCTCTGGGGCCTCGCCTGGGCTTGGCTGGCGGCCCACATGGTCACGATCCTGGTTGAGGGCCTGGTCACAGGCGGCGATGCCTCGTCACCCCAGAATCTGATCACCATCGTCCTGCACGGCTTCACGTCGTACCTCGCGATCCTCTACCTCGTCGCCGGCGCGATGGCCTTCGGTTGGGATCGACCGGCGCGGGCCGGGTTCTGGCGGATCAGCCTGCTGGTGACCGCGCTCCTCAGCCTGTTGCCCGCGGCCCTGCTCACCACCGGGGCCGCGACCGCTGCCACCGTTCCGTTCTTTCAGATGGGGTTCCGGGGCCTCGCGACCGCGCTGGCCAGCGTCGCCGTGCTGACGGCCTTCTGGCTCAACCGGCAGGAGAACCGCCCGTTCGGCTACGGAATCACTGCGGTTGGCCTGATCGGAATGACCGCCACGCAGCTCCACTACGGGTGGTACAGCTTCGGGCTTTCGTTTCTCGGCCGGCCCCGGATCAGCACGATCTTCCTGGCCGTTCCCGATGCCATTGTCTGGATCACCCTCGGCGTCGGTCTGGTGGCCTGGCTGCTCGATGAGGAACGGAACCGGGCGGTGGCGGCCGCTCATGCTGAAATCGCCCTCCAGCGCCGGCTGGCCGAGGATCACGCCCACTTTCGCGCCATCGTGGACCAGGTCGGCGACATGATCACCGTCGTCGATCCCGAGGGTGTCATCGATTTTCGCATTCCCGGTTCGACCCGAGAATACTTCGGCCACCAGGCCGGCGAGCTCGACGGCGTGTCGACGCTCGAGTTCGTCCACCCCGACGACCGCCCGGCGGCCCGCGAAGGCCTGCGCCGCGCCGTCGCCGATCCATCCCGGACCGTCGCGGTGGAGCTCCGGCTCCGCCACCGGGACGGCTCCTGGCTCTGGGCCGAGTGCAGCGCCAGGAGCCGGGTCGATGACCCGATGATCGGGGGCATCATTCTGTCGGCCCGTGACATCAGCGACCGGAAGCGGCTTGAGGGCGAGCTGGCGCGGGCGGCCCACCTCGAGAGCGTCGGCCGCCTGGCCGGTGGCGTCGCCCACGACTTCAACAATCTGCTGACGGTCATTCGAGGCGCGGCGAACCTGGCCCGCGAAATCACCGGCGACGGTGGCGTTCCCGCCGGGGAGCTCGACGAGATCGAGGCCGCCGCCGAGCGCGGCGCTGTCATGGTCCGGCGCCTCCTGACCTTTGCCCGGAAGCAGGCGATCGCTCCGCGGGTGATCGACCTGAACGACCTGGTCTCCGGCCTCCGCGAGATGCTGATCCGGCTGCTGGGAGAAACCATCGATCTCCGGATCCAGCGGTCCGTCGGGCCGGCGGTAATCCGGGCCGATCCGGGCCAGATCGAACAGGTGGTGGTGAATCTGGTGACCAACGCGCGTGACGCGATGCCGGCCGGCGGACCGATCGAGATCGAGGTCGCGGCGGGCGCATCGGTGGAGCTGACCGTGCGGGATGGCGGGATCGGGATGACGGCCGAGGTGCAGCAACGACTGTTCGAGCCGTTCTTCACCACCAAGGAGGTTGGGGCGGGGACCGGTCTCGGCCTTGCCGTGTGTCACGGCATCGTGGCTGAGAGTGGCGGTGGGATTGCGGTCGAGAGCCGGCCCGGATACGGGACCACCGTTCGGGTCACGCTGCCTCGGGCCGACGGCGAGGTTCGGCCGCCCCGTCGCTCGGTTGGGGCGGCGGAACGGGGCACGGAGCGAATTCTCCTGGTGGAGGACGAGGAAGGTGTCCGGTCGGTCGCGTCGCGATTGCTCAAGCGCCTGGGGTATGATGTGACCGTCGCCGAGCACGGATTGGCGGCTCTGGCGATCGTCGAGGCAGCTGCGGATCCGTTCGACTGTCTGGTGACTGACGTGGTGATGCCCGAGTTGGGCGGGTTCGAACTCGCCGCCCGGCTCCGCGTCGCCGATCCCGGCCTCCCCATCGTGCTGACCTCGGGCTATCTGACCGATCCGGCCCACGCCACTGGGCAACTGGCCCAGCCGGTGCTGTTCGTGCCGAAGCCCTACCGGGCCGAAACCCTCGGACGAGCCGTGCGGGCCGTCCTCGATCGACTGCCGGCGGCTCGGCCGTTCCCCTGACTAAGGCTCTCGCGGGTCAGGCACCGGCGGGGCGTTGCCCCAGCCGATAGAGAAGCAGCGCCGCTCGTTTGATCAGGGTTGGGAACACACCCAGGTCCGCAGTTTCGTCCGGCGTGTGATCGTTCTTCCCGGCGCCGCCGATCCCATCCATCGCCATCGAGACCAGTCCCGCGGTGAACGACACATCGGCGGCCCCCGCCCGCATCGGATCGGTCGCCTCGACCGGCCCGAAGCCGAGCTGCCGGCTGATCCGGTCGTACATCGCCAGCAGTTCCCGATTCCCATCCGATGGCGGGAGCGGCGGATAGCCGTCCTCGAACCGGATCGTGGCGCTGGCTTGCGGGTACGAATGCGAGACGATCTCGGCCATCGTGGCCTTGGTGTCCCGAAGCTGGTCCGGCGACAAGATCCGGAGGTCGCCGTTCACCACCATCTGGTCGGCCACCACGTTGCTCTTGCCGAACGCCGTGCCGCGCACGCCGGTCGAGTCCAGGGTGACCGCGGTCCCGCCTAACGCGATTCCCGGATTGAAGGTCAGGAACGGCTGGCCTGCCAGCCGCTGATGGAAGGCCTCGAGGATCCGGGCCGTCTCGAAGATGGCGCCGGAGCCGACCTCGGGACGGAAGATCAGCGAGGAGTGAGCCGGCAGGGCTGTCACCTGGAGGGTCCACCCGGTAAAGCCGCGCCGGGCCACCACGGCCTTGTGCGGGTCGCCCGAACCGTCCTCGAACCCGATCGCGATGTCATGGCGCCGGGCCAGATCGATCAAGGGCTGCCGGGCCAGTGATCTCGGGTCGCCCGGCTCCTCCTCGTCACCGGTCATGATCACCGTGATGGCGAGGTCCTTGAGCGCGCCGGTCGCGGCGAGGGCCTTGAGCGCCTGGACGATGATGACGTCGCCGCCCTTCATATCGATGATTCCCGGGCCCTTCGCGGTCACCGAGTCGATCCGCTGAAATCGCTGGAACGGGCTGTCCGGCTCGAACACCGTATCGAGGTGCCCGATCAGCAGAATCCTCGCCCCTCGGCCGGCCTTTTCCGCCACCAGATGGCCGGCGCGGTTGAACCCGGCTCCGTCCTCCCACCGGGTGACGAACCCCAGGGCGTCGAACTCTCTCCGGAACACGGCACCGACCTCCTTGACGCCCTGCAGATTCAACGTGCCGCTGTTGATGTTGACGACCCGTTCCAGCAGATCGATCGCTTCACCGGCATGGGCCGATACGTGGGCGACGATCGCCCGCTCCTTCCGGTCCAGGGAGTCGGGGGACGTCGCGAGAGTCATCATGCAGAAAACGGAAGCGATCATCGGGTTCCCCTCTGTCCGAGTTTCCGGGTGCCGACAGCGGTCCGAGCGGTTGAAGAACTCCCGGAATCTGCTTGATTCAAACGACGGGCGGGCCGGGCGTGGTGGGCCGACGCCCAAGCTATCGGGACCAGGAGGGAGTCGTCAACATGAATACCCGCGACATCACGGTCGACACGCCGCACGGCACGGTCTCGGGCCTCCTGACTGAGTCCGGAGCGGCTGCCGCCCTGCTGGTTCTCGGCCACGGCGCCGGTGCTGGAATGCGCCACGCCTTCATGGAGAGCCTGGCCGCGGCATTGGCCCAAGCGGGCGTGTCCAGTCTCCGGTACCAGTTCCCATTCATGGAGGCGGGGAAATTCCGGACCGATTCCCCGGCCGTGGCGGCCGCCACCGTTCGCGCCGCGGCGATTGAGGCGGCTCGCCTTCTGCCGGGCGTGCCATTGTTCGCCGGCGGAAAGTCCTTCGGGGGGCGGATGACATCGACAGCCGCGGCCGAACTGCCACTCGACGGCGTTCGGGGTCTCGCATTCTTCGGCTTTCCGCTCCATCCGCCCAAGAAGCCGGCCACGTGTCGTGCTGACCACCTGGCCCGAGTGACGGCGCCGATGCTGTTCCTCCAGGGTACCCGCGACGACCTGGCGGAGATCACGTTGATCCGGGATGTCACCACCCGGCTCGGTCCCCAGGCCGCGCTCCACGAGGTCGCCGAGGCGAACCACGCCTTCGATGTGCCGAAGCGGACCGGGCGTACGGCCGCCGACATCATCGTGGAATTGGCCCAAACTGCGTCGGAATGGATGGGGGTCGTCACAGCGTCTCGCTAGATTGCCCTGGTGTCCGAACCCGCCCCGTTCCGCCCGACCCCGCGACAGATCGAGGCCATCGAATCCGGTCTGGGCCCGTTGCTGGTGCTCGCCGGGCCCGGGGCGGGGAAGACCCTCTGCCTGATCGAACGAATCCGCTTCCTGATCGAGCACCGCGGCATTGAACCGGCCCGGATCTGTGCCCTCACCTACACCAACAAGGCGGCGGAGGAAGTCGCCAGCCGTCTGACCCGCCATCTGGGTGAGCGCGGCGCGGCGGTCACCCGCTCGACCATCCACTCGCTCTGCGTTAAGGTGCTCCGGGCCGAGGGCCGGGCGATCGGGATCGAGCGCGGGTTCGGGATTGCGGACGACGACTACCAGAAAGAGGTGCTGGTGAAGCATCGTTGCTCGCCCAGGTGGGCGGGCGGCACGCTCACCCGCTTCAGCCGGCACCGATTGACCGGCTGGGAACTCACCGAGGAAGACCAGCTCCAGTTCCGGCGCTATCGCGACTACCTCACCAAGCGCGGCATGCTCGACTTCGACGACCTGGTGATTCAAACCCGGCGCCTGTTCGATGAACACCCCGAGGTGGCCCGGCGGGTGGCGGGCCAGTGGGACTATCTGCTGGTGGACGAGTTCCAGGACCTGAACCCGGTCCAGTACGCCGTGGTGAAGACGCTGGCCGCACCCCACCGGAACGTCTTTGCCGTCGGCGACGACGAGCAGTCGATCTTCGCCTTCGCCGGTGCCGATCCCAAGGTAATCGTCGCCTTCATCAACGATTTCAAGATCACCGGCACGATCGTGCTCGACGAAAACTGGCGCACCGCCCGGCTGATCTTCGAGCTGGCCCGTCGGTTCATCAGCGCCAACCCGAATCTGTTCGGCGCCAAGGACGTCGTGGCCCGCCGCGATTCAGCCTTTCCGGTCGAGGCGAAGAGCTTCCCCGACGAGATCGCCGAAACCCGCTGGATCCTCGGGGAACTGGGCCGCGACCGCGCCGCGTCCGGCCTGTCCTGGGGCGACTACGCGGTGCTCTACCGGAAGCACACGATCGGCGATCATCTCGAGGGCGAATTGATGCGGGCCGGGATCCCCTGCCGCCCCGCGCACGGCCGCGCCGTCGCCGACGACCGGGTGGTGGCCTATCTGGTCGCGGCCATGAAGGTCATCGCCTGGCAGGGCGATCCGGTGATCAACGAATCGTTCTCCCGCGCCGTGCTTCCGGCCTCGGTGGCCGACGCCGTCCGCCGCCAGGCTGAGTCGGAGCAGATGGGCTTCATGCCGGCCCTGCGGAAACGAAGCCGCGAACTGGGTTTCACCGATGAGGATGGCAAGAAAATCCGCCGGGCCCTCGCCTCGCTCCAGAACTTGGCGGCCCTGAGCGTCAAGCATGCCACGCTGCCCGGCCTGGTGGACGAAATTCTGTCGCAGCGGGTCGGGACCTACCAGACCGCCCTCGAACAACGGGCCGAAGACCTGTCCGATCCCGCGCTCGATCCCGCCGTGGTCCGGCTGGCTGGCGAACTCGCCAACGTCAAGATGAGGAAAGGCCGGATTCTCTTTCCCCTGATGGGCGGGCTCGAAATTGGCCTGGCCGGCCTCTACACCGCCGGCGGGTTTCGCCTGGTGGACTATCTCAAGCCGGGCGATGTCCCGGCGGCAACCGACCTGGTCATCGAACCGGCACGGTCGGGCCTCCTTGGCATCGCGTTGACCTCGTTCAAGGCGCTCCAGCTCGCCAACGTCGCCGCAGGACCCGACTTCAAGGACTTCGTGGTCGTCGATCTCGAGACCACCGGCCGCGAGATTGGCTCGGCCGAGATCGTCGAGATCGCGGCGGTCCGGGTCCGCGATTGGGAAATCGTCGCCGAGTTCCACCGGCTCGTGAAGCCCCGGGTGCCGATTGAACCCGAGGCGAGCGCGGTCCACGGATACCGGGCAGCGGACGTCGAAACAGCCGCGCACTTCGAAGCCGTCTGGCCCGAGTTCAGGGCCTTCGCCGGGACCGACACGCTCGTGGCCCACAACGGATACCAATTCGATTTTCCGATCCTGGGCCGGATGATCAAGTCGCTGGGCGACGAGCCGCCCGGCGCGCCCGGTGGCTTCGTCACCTTCGACACGCTTCCGCTGGCCAGGGCACTCCGGATCGGCAGCGCCAAACTCGAGCACCTGGCCGAGAAGTTCGGGGTCGACAAGGGAACCCCGCATCAGGCGCTCTGGGATGTGCGGACGCTGGCCAAAGTCTACCGAAAGCTTGAGGAGGAACGCCGGGCTCGCACCCGGCGCACCGCGCTCTCGGGTGCGCTCGACCACCTGGGCGTGGCCCTCGCGCTGTCCGACCCCGACACGCTCACATCCGAAGGCGTCATGCTGGCCGACCTGGCCCGGATCTACGCCCTCGGCCGATACAGCAACAGCCTCGACTACTATCGTGCCGAGCGGGAGCGCGTCGGGCCCACCGCCGCCACCATCGAGACGCTGATTGACCGGCTGGGTGGGGTGGACCTGATGGCCCGGGTCCGGGCCGAGAAGCGGGCCGAGGACCGGTATCCGAACGCGATGGCCCGGATCCGGCGGTTGATCGAGGGCCTCGAGGAGCTGCCGCTCGCGGACGGCATCGTGGAGTTCCTGGGCCGGTTGGCACTCTCCCGGAGCGACGGGGTCGAGGCCGATCCCAACCGGGTCAATCTCCTGACCCTGCATTCCACCAAGGGGCTCGAGTTTTCCCGCGTCTTCATCGTTGGCGTCGAGGATTCCGAGTTTCCGGGTGGCAGCCAGACCCGGACCCCCACCAAGGACGACGTGGAGGAGGCGCGGCGACTGCTGTATGTCGGGATGACGCGGGCCAAGGACCGGCTGGTAATGACGCGGGTCGACGCGAGGGAAGGCCGCTTGACCGGCGGCCGGCGTTTCCTCGAGGAATTGGGGCTAGAGAACCGTCCGGGTCCCGGTGTCCATGCTCCGGTAGACGCCTAACACCGCCGCCAGCGCCCGCCGCCCCACATCGGCGCCGACCGCCGGATCCTCGTTCTGCCGAATGCTCTCGGCGAACGATACCATCTCCGCCGCGAACTGTCCCGGCATCGGCTGGCCCCCGATTGGAATCTGCTCCACCCCTCGTTCGGTTCGCAGGAATAGCAGATTGGCGTAGTGGAAGATCCTCAGTGTCCCCTTCGCTCCGTAGACCTTGATGGTGCCGGGGTTGGTCTGCCAGTGGGCCTTGCCGCTCGCGCCGTCGCCCTTGGCCATCTCGTCCCACGACGGCCCCCAGCTGAACATGCCCTCCGACGGCAACTCGGCCGGCCAGCTGGCGTCGTCGTAGATCAGGTGGCCCGTCGCGCCGGTCTGGAACTCCATCGTCATGTGTTCGGACATCGCCGGCGCGCCCGAAATCTGCCCGCGTCCCGATACCGACACGATCTCGGTGCCGAGGAGCCAGGGGAAAATGTCGGCCAGGTGAATCCCGTGGTCGACCAGGCCATTGCCCGAGCCGCCGGGCCCGCCCGCGGGATAGTGGTGCGGTCCCATGTCCTGAAAGCCAGCCGGGCCGGTGCCGCCGATCATCGTCTCGGTAATGAGCCGGACATCGCCGATGGCGCCGGCCTGGATCATTTCCCGGGCCTTGACCAGCGGCGGCAGGAATCGGTAGGACGCGGCGTAGAATAGCTTGACCCCGCGCTCCTGACACCGGAGAATCATCCGGTCCGCGTCCTCGACCGTGATGGCCAGCGGTTTCTCGCAGAGCACGTGGAGGCCCCGGTCCGCCGCGGCCTCGACGGCTTCGCGGTGCGTGGCCACGGTGCTCACGACCGCGACCAGGTCGAGCGTTTCGTGTTTCAGCATCTCGTGGTAGTCGGTGTAGGGCGTGAAACCATAGCGTTCGCCCATCATCCGGGCTCGATCGGCCCGAACGTCGGCGCCGGCCACCACCTTCACCTGGGTCTGCTGCCGGTAACCTTCGAGATGGGCCAAGGCCACGTTGCCCAGCCCGATGAATCCTGCCCGGAGTGCGATCGTCATGAACGAACGGTATCGCGAGTCGCGGCTCCGGGGCAAGCGGTGGCATATTCCTGCCATGACTGCTGCAACCCGACTGGGCGCGGTCCTCGCCGTGGTGGGCACGATCGCGCCGGGCGCCGCGGCGCAAGTGCCGGATCTCCCGTCCCCCGTGACCAACAACGCCGTTGCCGCCGGACGGGTCGGGCGGGACTGGTGGGTGTTCTCGTTGCTCGGCGTTGACTCGACCAAACGCTGGTCCGGCATCACCCGGCGGGCGGCGGCCTGGCGTCCGGGTCTCGCTCAATGGGAGATCCTCCCATCGGTTCCCGGGCCGGTCGGCCGGCTCGCGGCCACGGCGCAGGTGGTCCGGGGCCGTGTCTTTCTCTTTGGTGGCTACTCGGTGGACTCCGCCGCCAAGGAGCGATCCGTTCCCGCGGTGGACATCTACGACCCGCGCCGCCGGCGATGGAGCGCAGGCGCGCCGATCCCGGTTCCGGTCGACGACGCGGTGAGTTACGCCTGGCGCGACTCGCTCGTGTATCTGGTGAGCGGCTGGCACGACACCGACAACGTCCAGGCGGTGCAGGTGTACGACCTGGTCCGGAATCGCTGGTCGACGGCAACGCCGATTCCCGGTCCCGGCGTGTTCGGCCATACCGGCGGCGGAGCGGGCAACACCATTGTCTTCATCGACGGTGCGGCCCGGCGGCCCGGGGGACCCAAGTACTCGTTGGTGCCCCAGACCTGGATTGGCACCATCGATCCCGCCCGTCCGACAGCAATCACCTGGCAGGCCTCGGCCGCGCCCCACCCGGGACCGGCGCGATACCGGGCGGCCGCGGCCAGTTGCGGGCCGCTGGTGCTGTTTGCCGGCGGTACCGCCAATCCCTATAACTATGACGGCATTGGCTACGACGGCCGGCCCAGCGATCCGCTCTCGGGCGTGTTCGGGTACGACACCCGGTCCGGCCGGTGGCGGACCTTCCTCCCGGCTCCTGCGGCCACGATGGACCACCGGGGCCTGGCCCTGCTCGGTGACACTGCGATGATCACGGGCGGCATGCGGGCCGGCCGGCGGGTGAGCGCCGCCGCCGAGCGATGGACGTTAGGCGCCTGCGCCGGTGAGCATCTCAGGCTGTTCGACGACCCGGCGCCGCGGCCGGGGGAGAAGCCGGCGGAGATGATCGAAGTACTTGTGCCGCTGCACGGGGTTCCGTCGACCGGCACGTTCTACGCGGCGGCCGGCCCGGGCCCGCACCCGACGGTGATCTTCCTCCACTCGGTTCCGGGCTTCGAGAAGAACCTGGACCTCCTCCAGGCGCTCCGCCGGATCGGGTACAACACCCTGTATTTCGATTATCGGGGCAACTGGGGCACCGGCGGAACCTTCACCTTTTCCGGAGCCATCGAGGACGCCACCTCAGCGGTCGACTACCTCGCCGATCCCACCGTGGCGCGACGGCTTCGGGTCGATCCGGGGCGGCTGGTGATGATCGGCCACAGCTTCGGCGCCGTGGCCGCGGTGGCGGCGGGCGCCAGGGATCCCCGGATCCAATGCGTGGCCTCACTCGCGCCCGAGGACCTCACCATCGGCATCGACGACTCGGCTGCCGCCGGCCGGCTGGTCCGATATATGGATGGGGTGAAGGTCCTGGCGGGATCGACCGGTGCGCTGACCGTGGCGGAGATGCGCGCTCACCGGACCGATTGGGCGATGCCCTCCCTGGTACAAGGCCTGGGGGCCAAGCGCTATCTGTTGATCGGGGGAGCGCTCGACACTGGGTTCGACGGATCCGAAGTGGAGCGGACGCGGCAGGCGGCGGAGGCCGCAGGGCTCGGCCGGGCCGCGTTCCTCTCGCTCGACGGCGCCGATCACAGCTTCTCGGCCCGGCGGATCGAGCTGATCGGGCTCGTGGCGGGCTGGCTCGACCGGGGC
>JANXXJ010000190.1 GCA_025350665.1 Gemmatimonadota bacterium
TCGCACCGGCCTGACCGGGCTGGCCCCACCCTCGTCGCTCGGGAGCCGCTGTGCGCTCAATTCTCGATCATGATGAGGGTGCCAAGGGGTAGGGCGTCAATGACGGCGATGGCCTCCACCGGAACCCGGATGCATCCGTGAGACACCGCCCCTGATGCCGCGGCTTGGAAGTGGATGCCGATGAGTCCGCCGTCATTGCCCCCGAATGGCTCGTCGGCGGCAGTCGAGTGAAGCGAGGTCAACTGCACCGGATGCTCGGCCTGTCCCTGCGTTGCATCCCGATAGCGCGCCTCGAGATAACCGGTGACTCCGGTCGGCGTCGGGGTGCCAGGCGCCCCGATCCCCACGGCCCAGCTGCGAGTCTCGACCCCCGTAGCGACACCAGTTGTGACAGCACTGATACTCAAAGTCTGGGCGGCCACCGACACAAGGATGCGAACCGGCAGCGGAGTCGGGGAATGCAGCGAGTCTGCGGGCAGCCAGGCGGAGGTTTGCGCCGGCACGGTCATTCTGGGGGAGTCGTCACCAGTGGCGCCGGCAGCCTGTGACGGGAGCCGCTGCCGCGCCGGAGTGAGTACCCTCATCCAGTCGCCGGACGACTCGACACGCCGACGGCGGACCAGAACGATGTATCCGTCAGCGGCTCGATCCCGGCGTCCAGTGTGGCGCCGGTCGCGGCCTCCTTCGGCACCTGCAGCATGTGGTCGGCGATCCAGGGATTGACCGAGACCAGCAGCCAGAACAGCGCCGCGAGCGCGGCGTAATACACCGCCAGGCGCCCGACCGGCCGCCAGAGTTGCTCGAGCAAGCCGAGCCGTGGTGTCGATTCAGTCATTGGATTCGGAAGATACGGCGCGAGATCGGGTTAGGGCAGTGCCTGACTCCCGGGCGACGGCTGGAGCCGTTCGCCCGGGCTGGGGCTTCTTACGGTCGCCACTCCCGGTGGCGTGACCCTTCCATCACCGGACACAGCCCGGGGTTCCACGGTACTTGTGACCCCGGGAGCACGTCTTCCACCCGCCTCGATTGGCGCGCGGCACTGGGTCGGCCCTAGGCCCCCGCCAGCTTGCCGACTTCGGCCGCCAGCATGTGGGCTTTGGTCTGGTCGGACGACTTGGTGGCCTCGAGGTGAAGCTGTTGGGCCAGAGCCTTGAGGGCGTCGCTGCGAGCCATGCCCGAGAGCGACTCACCTCGCGCCAGTTCCTTCCGGACCGAGGCAATCCGGTCCGCCGCGAGGCCGTTCGACCGGGCTAACTGGTCGAGATAGGCCCGAGCCACCGCGAAGCTCGTCGGCCACACCAATTTGGGCTGGTTCTGGGTATTGAAATAGTCGAACCGGACCAGCTTGGCCGCGTCGATCTCGTTCTGGGAGATCATGGCGCTCGGCGTGAGCTCGAACACATCGAGTCCGCGGATCATCTCCGAGCTGTACATGTACCCGTTGTACCAGTACACCGACCACGACCCGCCGCCCACCAGCTCCGTGCCGCTGATCGGTCCGCGGTCGAAGTAGGCGATTTCGGTCGGGTGGGCAATGTCGGTCCAGTCGAAGATCGAGACCCCGCCCTGGTACCAGGCCTGAACCATCACGTCCCGGCCCGGAATCGGAATCAGCGAGCCGTTGTGGGCGACGCAGTTCTCGAACGAGGTCTGGGGCGCGGGGAGCTTGTAGTAGCTCTTGAAGTCCATCTTGCCGTTGGTCAGCGTAAACAGCGCATCCGCGCCCCACTCGGGCTTGTCGGTCGTGCGGCAGCGGGGAGCCGAGCCGCCGCCCCATTCATCCGAGAACAGAATCTTGGTGCCGTCGTTGTTGAACGTGGCCGAATGCCAGAAGGAAAAGTTCGAATCGGAGACCGCGCCGATGCGCTTCGGATTGGCCGGGTCGCGGATATCGAGCAGCAGTCCGTAGCCGCCGCACGCGCCGCCGGCCAGGCCGATGGCCGGATAGACCGTGATGTCGTGACACTGGGTCGGGCCGCCTCGACCCACCGGGGCCGGCCGGGCCGGGGCGCCGGCGGGGCGGGGCCGGGCATCCGCCGGGTTCTCGGCGTGACGAGCGACCGCCGCAAGGTCGTTGAAGATCCGGGGAGAACTCACCACCTTGGCGGTCTGGGGCGCGGCGAGCGGGACCTTGATGACTTCGATCCGGAACAACGCCGTGTTCGGATCATCCTCCATCGATCCCGACGTGCAACCGGGCAGCTCATTCGATGACCGGACCGGGGCCGACCCCGAGACGTAGATGTAGACGTTCTCCTGGTCGCGCGGATCGGTCACCAGGGTATTGGTATGCGAGCCCCGGCAGGTCTGGACGCTGGTGATATACTTCGGATGGGCGATGTCGGTGATGTCGAAGATCCGGATCCCCCGCAGCCGATCCTGGCTGATCGAATCAGGTACGCCCTGGAGCCCGCAATCGAGCCGGCCGCTGGTCGCTTCGCCCGAGACGAACGCCAGGTTCTTGTAGACCGAGACGTCGCTCTGCGATCCCGGGCAGACATAGGCGCTGGCGAGCGTGGGCCGCGCCGGATTGCTGACGTCCCAGACCTGGTATCCGCTGTAGTTGCCCTGGAACACATGGGTTCCCGAAAACGCCAGGTCCGAATTGATCAGGCGCCGGTCGCCGCCATTGCCCGGGTTCAGAAAGTCCTTGGACGGCGGGGTGTTCGATACCAGTCGCATGTTCCACTTCGCCTCGCCGGCATCCGTCCAGCCCGCCTTGAGGCCGACCCGCGGGTCGGGACTGGGCGCCGGCGCCGCGCCCGGAGATGAGGTCGATGACTTGGCGCAGCCGGCGGCAACCAGCACGCCGAGTGCGAACCATGGAGCGGTACGGCGGAACAACGATGGGGAGGTCACGCTGGAATTCTCCTGGGGGGCGGTGAGGGTCATCGCGAAGCCGGCTTGCCGGCCAACGCCTCGAGCATCAGCTGCATTCGGTTGATTTCGGTGGATTGATCGGCGCTGACGTCGGCGGCGAACTTGAACACGGTATCATCCTGCGCGGCGCCGTGGGCATTCATCAACTCATCCACCATGGTGAGGGCGCCCTGGTGGTGCTGGATCATGAAGGTCAGGAACAGTTGGTCGAACTCGGTGCCCCGGGCCCGGTCGAGCTGGGCCAACTGGTCGGGCGTGAGCATGCCGGGCATCATCATGGAGTGATCCATGCCGGGCATCTGGTGTCCACCCGAACCATCGGCGGCCGGCACCGTCTCCCGGCGGGCTCTGAGCCAGGTCTGCATCAGGCCGATCTCGTCGCGCTGGGCCACGACAATACGCTCGCAGAGCCCCCGGACCGAAGGGCCCGCCCCGTGGGTTGGCGCCCACCCGGCGATCAGCACCGCCTGGGCATGGTGCCCGATCATTCCCGACATGAAATGCACATCGGCCCGGGTATAGGGAGGACGCCCGCTGTCGGCGCGGACCATTTCGGCCGGGGAAAGGCGCCTCGCTGGCCCGGCGTCGGGTGCCGGCGTGGTCCGCACGGACGCCGGCCCGCCGCCGCTGCAGGCGGTGATGGCAATGGCCACGGGGAGGATCCCCGCGAGTACCCGCGGAAACGATCCATTCATCCGTCTGATCTCCTGAATCCGCGGCTGAGTCAGCCGCGTTGGGCGTGGTCGATTGTACGGTATACGCCGGGACTTGGTAAGGCGTTGAGGACCGGGTGCATGGCGTCGAACGCCGGGGTGAAGAGGGACGGCTGGTCTGGATCGGCGAAGACGACCCCAAAATCGTCCGGCGACAAGGCCCGGATCAGGCGGACCGCGAAGTTCGCCCTGAGCACCCGGCCATAGTGGTCGACATCGTAGTCGCGCCGGTCCGGGGCCTGATCCTGTTCATCGACCAGCCCGCTGCCGGTCCGGGTCCGGTAGATCCGGACCTTCTCGCCGACCCGCCACCGGGTCCGGCCCGCCGAGAGGAGGGCCTCATACGAGAGCTCACGGCGGATCGCCCGGCTGGCCTGGTACGCCGCCGGGCTCTTGGTGAGCCGGACCCGCGACGACACGTCGTGGGTCGAATACTCCCGGCGCCGCAGCATCGACACCGCATCGAGGTAGGCGTCGCGGACGCCCTGAATATCGCCCCGCAACAATCGGCCGATCGCCCGTCGCAAGAACGCCTCGCCGAACGGCTCGGCACGGGACGAACGGAAGGCGACCCCCCGGAGAACCAGCTTCCCGTCGATGCCGAGGAGGGCATAGTTCTTCGGCTCGTGGGAGAGCATCGCGGCATAGCGTCCTTCGAACTCGAGCTGGACCAGCGGCGGCAGCAGCGCACCGACCTCCGCGACCACCCGCCGTTCATCGGTCTCGGTCCAGATGTCGGGTACGGCGAAGTAGACGCCGTCCGTGTCGGCTTCGAGCAGCGTGACGCCCCGGGCCGCCAGGGCGCGGCACATGAAGTCGAGCATCTCCCGCCCCCGTCGCGTCACCTCATTGGCGGCGTGCACGTCGGCGAATCGGGTCAACCCGCCGCCGGCCGCCATGTACCCATAGGCCGAATTGACGACCAGCTTCATCGCCGCCGACATCGCCTCGTGAGTGTACCGCTCGGCCGATCCCGGCGGGGCGGCTCTGGCGCTCGCCTTGGCAGCCAGGCGCCGCTCGACCAGGCGGTCCACCAGGGCCAGCAGCGCGCCGAGCCGGTCGCGGGCGGGCCCGATCCGATAGGCCCGCATCAGCGAGGGATAGAGGCTCGCGACATCCGCCTTCACCACCCGATGGGCGACTCCGGTCGCAAACAGATGAAGGGCCGCTCCACTGTGGACCGTGCCGTCACCGGGCTGGTGGGCCGGCAACGCGGCGCCGGCCCGGAGATACGCCCGGACCAGCAACGGGTCGATGACACCGGTCGCGGGGCCCGCGTCCGCCAGCCGCTCGTAGCGCCGCGGCGCCATGGTTGCGAGCGCGAACGCAGCGCCGCCCAGCACCCGGGCCAGGCCGGCCACCTCTTCGACGTCGGCGGTGGCATAACGGCGGATCCGGTCGGGGTCGTCGCGATAGACCTGGTAGATCAGGTGCCCGGGCACCAGCTCGCGGTCCGCCTTGGCCAGGCCGAGGTGCCGGGCCACCGCCTTGAGCCCATGACCCGGCAGTTCACGGGCGGAGAAATCGTACTGCCGCACGGCGTCGAGGGTGTCGATCAGTTCGCGTCCCGGAACCAGGAACCGGATCCGCCGCCGGCTGTCGCCGTCGCCGGCCACGCCGCGCCGGGCCGCCCGCTGCCGGAGGCCCAGGTGCGGTATCCGACCGAGCACGAGCCGGACGCCGAGTTTCCTGGCCCGGCGGTCGAGAAACGGGAGATCGAACCCATGGAGGTTGTGGTTCTCGATCACGTCCGGATCGGCCGCGGCCACCACCGCGGCCAGCCGCCGGATCAGATCCGCTTCGGCTTCGTCGCCCCGGCCCGTGGCCTCGAGGACCTCGGTGGCGCCGGATGGATGCCCGACGGCGACCATGAACATCCGGGCCCGTTCCGGATCGAGGCCGGTGGTTTCGAGATCGAACTGAAGCCGGTGGAGTTGGTCGAACGCGAGGTCGCGGAAATAGGTCCGACCGCTGGCGACCAGATACTGCTCCTCCGGGGCCAGGGACAGGACGGCTTCGTCGCCGAGATCCCGGAGGTGGCGGATCTCACGGTCGAGCCGCCGGGACGCGCCTTGCAGTACTGCGGCGGCAAGGGCTTTCCCATCGGCGGCACTGACCAGGAAGCGCAGCGCCCCGGGCCCGTCCAGTTCGCGCCACGTTACCCGGCTGGCGGCGCCCTCCGGGGCGAGCTCGGTCCCGAGGTGCCGGAGATCGTCGAGCCGGTCCAGCAGGAGCCAGGGCCGGAACCGGTCGTCCTCCCGGATCAGTGCACCGGTTGCGCCGATCCGCCGCCACACGATGGCGCGGCCATCGGACTCGGCCCAGACCGAGACGATGCCGGGGGTGGGATCCCAGCCCCACAGCCATTCGTCGGGATTGAGCGACAAGCGCGCGCCGGTGGCCGTCGCTACTTGGGAAACGCGCCGCGCGGGATCGCCGGGACCAGCTTGAGGGCGTTGCCGAAGTAGAGTTTCTTCAACACCGGATCCGGCAGGCCGATGCCGTAGAGTTTCCAGAAGGCGTGATAGTCCCGGTAGTAGTCGAAGTATTCGTCGTTGGTCTCGAAGACTCGCCAGTAGTACGGGTACTCGTCCGGCTGGAACGCGTCCTTGGCGAAGAGCAGCCGGTCCTGATACTTGATGAAGAAGTCATGCGCCGTCCGGGGCTGGCGGCCGATATCATAGAGCACGGCGCCGACTTCGCTGTAGAGATTCGGGAGGCTGTCGAACATCCGGCCCAGTCGGGCCAGGTCGTTCGCGTGCCAGCCGAGATGGGCCAGAATCCAAATCGTGTTCGGGTGCCGGGCGAACAGGCGGTTCCGCTCCGCCATCAGGTCCTCGAAGGCCGGGAATCTGGAGCGATCCTGGTAGCGGCGCTCCGGGTAGATCGCCTGCTCGAGCCACCGTTCGTTGTGATAGTCCAGCGGCTGGAAGAACTCCGACGGGTCGCCGACGTGAATGAAGACCGGGATCTTGAGCCGGGCCGCTGTTTCCCAGACGATGTCGAGTTCCGGGTCGTCGAGGGTGAGCCTGGTGCCGTCGGCCTTCTTGATGCCGAGCCCGAACCCTTTGCCGATTTCGCCGACGCCCACCGCCCCGGCTTTGATGTCGGCCTCGAGCTGGGCGGCGATCTTCGCCCCCGAACCCGGACCCACGTCGCGGAGGTTGACGTTCGTGAACATCACGAACCGGTCCTTGTAGCGGCTGGCTCGGACGGCGGCGATCTGCTGGGTCAGCCGGTCGCCCGAGCTCGACAGTGTGTTGATGATGACCTGGAGATTGAGGGAATCCATCGAGGCGCCGACTCGCTCGATCACCTCGTTGGAATTGAGCGTTGGCGGGTGGCCGTGGAGATCGATGGCCGGGAACTTGGCCCGGGGCACGAGGTGGGCCGGGACCACCAGCGTCGAGCGTGGTTTGTACTCCCGGATCGAGGGCACCGGGAGGTCGGGCTCGCGCCCTTCGGCGGGCCGGGGCCGGATCTGTTGCGCGGCGAGGGGCATCGCGAACGTCACGACGGCGATCAGCATGGACGGGGCGCGAACCCGCATGGTGGGCTCCGGGGTAAGCGGTACATGGGCCGGGTGGTCGGCGAATCCTCCACTCGGGCAGCTAATATTAAGGTGGCAACCTCAAAGGATCAGGTCATGACCTGGATCAAGACCGTCCCGATCTCCGAAGGCGGGGAAGCACTCCGCCAGGCGGTCGAAGGACAGATGGGGCTCTACCCCGCGGAGTACAACCAGCCGGTCCACCCGACCGGCGACGGCATGTCCGGCATCGTCGGCTCGCACAGCCTGATTCCCAACGCCCTGTTGCACGCCTTCTCCACCTTCGGCGCGTTGATGGATCCGGAGCTGCCGCTTGCCCGCCGGCAGCATGAGATGATTGCCACGATGGTGTCGGTCACCAACAAATGTCGGTATTGAATTGACTCTCACGCAGAGTTTCTGCGTCGGGTCACACTCGATGACGGGCTCATCGCCGCGCTCACCGCGGATTATGCTAGCGCGCCGATCACCGAAGCCGAGCGGGTGATGCTGGACTACGTGGTCCAGTTGACGCGTGACGCCACCCGGATCGCGCCGTCCCACCACACCCGGCTTCGGGCCGCCGGGTTCGACGACCGGGGCATTCTCCAGATCACCCTGATCGCGTCGTGGTTCAACTACATCAACCGGGTGGCCGACGCCCTGGGCGTCGGGCGTTAGGCGCCGAGGGCCGCTGCCACGTCCCGGTCGATATCCTCCGGGACGTCGTTCGGGGCGTAACGCTTGATGACCTCGCCGTCTTTTCCCACCAGGAACTTGGTGAAGTTCCACTTGATCTTCTCGGTACCGAGAATCCCGGGTTTGGCGGTCTTGAGGTATTGCCAGAGCGGGTGAGCGCCGGCCCCGTTGACCTCGACCTTCGCAAACAGCGGAAACGTCACCTCGTAGGTCACGCTGCAGAACTGGCTGATTTCCGCCTCGTTGCCCGGTTCCTGGTGGCCGAACTGGTCACATGGGAAGCCGAGAACCGTGAATCGCCGATCCCGGTACTTCCGATACAGAGCCTCGAGGCCGGTGTACTGCGGCGTGAAGCCGCATTTGCTCGCGACGTTGACGACCAGGACGACCTGCCCTTTGAGGTCCGAGAGGGCCCGGTCGGCCCCGTCGATCGTGGTGGCGCGGTAATCGTAGATGGCCATGGTCAGGGCTCCTTGACGAAGTGCCGAAATCGTTTTCCAGCCATGGACTTAAGGCAGGGCCTGGAAGTTGCCCCTTTGGGAATTCGACGGGAAACCCGGGGCTGAACGGCCCTGGGTTCCTTCCGCCGGTTCTTGGCCAGGGGTCTTCAGCCTAATCCGTGGTGATGAAAGAACTTAAGGGCACTTCGTTCGGCTCGAAAGTCGCCAGTTCTCGCCTCCTGAATTGGGTCTTCGGCCCGCGTTGGGGCGATTCTGGGCGGCTGGGGGTTGCCGGATGCGAGGGCCGAAGGCTCTCAGTCCTGGTCGGTCTGGTCGCGGCGGCCCTGCTGGTCCTGGCCGAACCCGTGTCCGCCAAGAAGGCCGACGGGAGCCCATTTGAGCGGTACGCTCACCGGGTGTTCGACCAGGATATCGGGCTGCCCGAAACCCTGGTGGCGGCCATGGCCCGGACGCCGGATGGCTATCTCTGGCTTGGCACCCGCAAGGGCCTGGTCCGTTTCGACGGTCTCAAATTCCGACGGTTCTCGAGCGACGACACGCCGGCCCTCCGGTCGGACTGGATCAACACGCTGTTCACCGATCGCGACGGCCGGCTGTGGATCGGCACGCTCGGCGGACTTACCGTGCTGGAAGGCGGCCGGTTCCGCCAGCCGGCGCTCCCCCCCGAACTCGCCTCCAACTCCGTCACCGCGATCTTCCAGGACCGGGCTGGGACGATCTGGCTCGGGACCGACGCCGGTGTTCTGACCCTGCGAGACGGCAACGTCCGTCGAGTCGGCGGGAGTGATGTCGCCGCGTTGTCGTTCGGGGAAGACGGGGCCGGCCGGCTCTGGGTCGGCGCGGCGGACCGCCTCCTCGTCCTCCGTAGACATGGTCTGGTCCCGATGCCCGCCGACAGCGGTGGCCTGGCGATTCCGGTGACGAACATCGTGTCCGACGGCAGCGGGGGCCTCTGGTTCGCGGCTCGCGGCGTGATCCGTCATCTGGCGCTGGACAGCGACGGCCATCCCCGGCTCGACTCGCCGGTTCGGCTCGACGTCGATGGGGCGACCCCCGCGGTGTCGGCGCTCGCGCTTGATGGCTCGGGCCGGCTCTGGATCGGTACGCCGACCCACGGCGTCGCCGTGCTCGATCGGGGCCGACTCGACTGGTACCAGGCCGACCGGGGTTTGAGCTCGCTCGAGGTGAAGTCGCTACTCATCGATCCGCGCCAGCGGGTCTGGGTCGGGACCGGACTCGCCCTGGACCTGTTCCAGCCGACGGCCTTCACGACCTACAGCTACGACGACGGCTTCCCCCGTTCTTTGATCTGGTCGACGGCGCGGCTGACCGGCCGGCAGCTTGTCGCGGTCGCCGACAACGGCGGCCTCTATCGGTTCGACGGACAGCGGGCGACCAACCTGGTCCCTCCCCTGGCCCCGGACAATGGACCGCGGAGCCTCATGGTGACGCGGCGCGCCGAGGTCCTCTATGCCACCGGCGAGGGCCGGGTCTCCCTTCGAACTCTCTCCGGCGGGGTGGAGGATCTGACGGCTCGGTTCCGGTTACCGACCGCCCGGATCTACGCCATGCTCGAAGACCGTGCCGGTGCCTTCTGGTTCACGACGGCCGCCGGGGTGTTCCGTGCCGTCGGGTCCGCGCCGGCGGCGAGCGTCTACCGCCTCCCGACCTCCGAACAGCCCCGCCTCGTGGCAGAAGATCCCGGTGGTGCGATCTGGTTCGCTCGCCCGTTTCTCCATCGGCTGTCCGCTGGACGAATGACCAGCTGGGCCAGATCCGAGGGCCTGACCGATGCGAGGATCCAGGCGCTCTTCCTTCGCGGAGGCAACGTCTGGATCGGGACTGCGGACAGCGGGCTCTTCGTTCTCCGCGGAAACCGGATCTTTTCATTCGGACGCCTCGACCGGCGACTGCGAAGCGAGGTTGGCGGCATCACCGAAGACGATTTCGGGAATCTGTGGCTGACCTCGAGTTACGGACTGCTCCGGATCCCCCGTCACGAACTCGAATCGCTGGCGGACGGCGGCCATGACCCCCTTTCGATCCGGAGCTTCGACCGCCTCGACGGGCTCCCGACGACGGAGTTCAACAGCGACTTCCATTCGTCGATCACGAAGGACACGGAGGGTCATCTCTGGCTGCCGAGCTATGTCGGTGTGGTCCGGGTGGACCCCGAGCGGGTCGCGGCTGACTCGGAACCACCCCAGGTCCATATCGAGCGTCTGGTGGTGGACGGCAACGAGTATTCCATCCGATCGACCCACCGATTCGAGCCGGGCGTTGGCCGCGTGGAAATCGAGTTCGCCGCCACCGACGCCTTGATTCCCAAGCGGGTCCGGATCCAGTACAAACTCGATGGCCGCGATCAGGAGTGGATCGAGGCGGGCGACCGACGGGTCGCCACCTTCGGTCCGCTGGCCGGCGGGACCTATCGGTTCCTGATCCGGGCGGCGAACGAGGACGGCCGATGGAGTATGGGAACCGTCGACCTCCGATTCGCCGTGGCCCTCAGTCTGTCCGAGCAGCCCTGGTTTCTGCCGGTGGCCGTGCTCTCACTGGTCCTTGCCGGAATCGCGCTGTACTGGATCCGGACTCGTCGGATCCGCCAGCGATCGGCGGACCTGTCGCGGCTCGTCGACGATCGGACCCGCGATCTCGAGGCCGCCCGGGAAACCCTTGAGCGCCGGGTCGACGAGCGGACTGCCCAGCTCAAGGACGAGCTGGCTGAACGCAAACGGCTCCAGCACCAGCTGGTGCAGGCGCAGAAGATCGAAAGCATCGGGCGGCTGGCCGGCGGGGTCGCCCACGAGATCAACAACATGATGACCGGCGTACTCGGCTTCGCGGAGATGGCCGAAGAACACGCCAAGGATCATCCGGTCGTTCTCCAGGACCTCCGCCAGATCCGGATCGCCGGCGAACGCGCCGCTCAGGTGACCCGTCAGCTCCTGACCTTCGCGCGCCGCCAGGCGGCGACCCGGTCCACCGTGGACATCACCGACCTGGTTCGGACCATGGAGCGCTTCCTGGCTCGGATTCTGGGCGAGAGCATCGATCTTCGGGTCCGGATCGACGAGGATCTGCCGTCGGTGGCGGGCGACGCGTCCCAGCTCGAGCAACTGCTGGTGAATCTCGCGATGAACGCCAAGGACGCGATTCTCGGGCAGGGGACCGTGACGATCGCGGCCGAAGCGGTGTCGCTGGTGGGGGTCCGCCAGGTCGGGTCGTTCGAACTGCTGCCCGGCGACTACGTTCGGCTCAGTGTGACTGATAGCGGCACCGGGATCCCCGCTGAGGTAAAGGCGCGGCTGTTCGAGCCGTTCTACACCACCAAGGACGTCAATCGCGGTTCCGGGCTCGGTCTCGCGGTCTGCTGGGGGGTGGCGTCCCAGCATGGCGGCGCCATCGGGGTCGAGAGCGAGCCCGGGAAGGGAAGCCGGTTCGAAGTTTATCTCCCGACCGGCATGGTCACCGACGAGCGGCCGATCACCCAGGCGGCCCCCGCCGGGCTGCCGAGCGGGAAGGAACGCGTGCTGGTGGTGGAGGATGAGCAGGCCGTGCGCCTGGTGGCCTGCCGCACCCTCCAGTCGCTGGGCTATCAGGTCGTCGAAGCGACCGATGGGGCGGACGCATTGGAAAAGTGGGAAGCGGAGCGGGGCCGGATCGACCTGGTCCTGAGTGACGTGGTGATGCCGCGGATGGGCGGCGTGGAACTCGTGACGACGCTCCGGGCCCGTCAGCCGTCACTCAAGGTCGTGATGATGTCGGGCTACGCCGGCAAGGACCTGCCGTTCGACGGGTCCATCCCGCTGCTCGAAAAGCCCTTCACCCGGGCCGCCCTGGCCGAACTGGTGCGTCAGGAACTCAATCGGGACGAACCCGCGCCGGCACCGGCCTGACCGCGGCTCATCGGGTCCACATCACGATCGCCGCACAGCTGTTGTCCCGGTACTCCGGCGGCACCAGGACCTGTCGCTGATAGACCTCGATCGCCTCGATGTCCGAGGGGGTGATCAGCGGCAGGATTTCGCCGACATTGCCGGTCATCTTCTGGCCGTCGATCCACACGCCCACATTCTCCGAGGAGCAATTCAGGAACGAGATCTCCTCGCTCTGCTGCGGCGCGGTGAAGCCGATCCGGACCCCGGTCATCGATCGGAGCAGTTCCGAGATCTTGCCCGCCGCCCGCTGGTCGATTTCCTCCCGGACCAGGAACCGGCCGACCTTTGAGGCGCGGCGCCGATAGAACTCGTCGTACTTGGCCGTGTTGGCGTACTTGGGCGGCTTGCCGTACTTCCCGATCACCACCACCTCGCCGAGGATCTGGGGCAGCTTCTTGATCGCGATTTTGCCTTCCCATTCCTGGCCGCCCGCGAGCCGGATCGAGAAGTACTGGACCTTGTAGCCGACTTTGCGGACTCTGACGATCTGCATCCCCAGCGGCAGGCCGTCGATGCCAAATCCGCCGTCGCGGTTCGAATTGGTCTTGTATTCAGTGCCGAGGATAGTCACTTCAGCATCGCCAACCGGATAACCCAGGGTGTCGACGACGGTCCCCGTCAGCTTGGCGACCCGACGGCGAACATCAGCTTCCTGTTTGACGATGGCCCGGGCCACCGCGATCCGGTCGGTGGTGTCGATGGTCGGCGTAATTCCGACGACCTCGGCACCGTCTTCGTGATAGCCGCGAAGCTTCCCGGCCTCGACCCGCGGAATCCGCTGATACCAGAACCGGGTGATCCAGAAGCCGATCTCGGAACGGTGGATCTCGATCGATCCACCAAAGCGTTCCGGGTGCCAGTCCGCCGAGACCCCGGTGAAGTGATAGTCCACGGTCTTGAGTTCGCGCGACGTCGGGTCGATCCACATCGTGCCTTCGATGTCCACGCGTGTCGACGGCGTCGGGACGAATCGGAGACCGGTGTAGCCCTCCCGGCCCACGACCCCGGTGACCACCCCGAAGCAATGGGTCCGGACAAATTCCGCCGCCGCCAGCACCGCCACGTCCGGCGCCCGCCACGCCGTGCCGCCTTGAGCCGCCAGATAGCCCTCAGTGGCGAGCAGGGCGGCCGACGCCGCATTGGCCGGCCGGTTCGATGCGCCGAGCAGGGTGTTGAGCTGTTCGTCATCCTTCCTGAGGGCGCTCGACATGGTTCGCTGGAACGCGGCCAGGCTGAACGTGGCCGCCCCCGCGTCTTCGGTGATCGCCACCGTTCGGAGCGTCTTCGACGCCTCGGCCCAGAGTCCCGCCGCTTCGGCGGGGACCGTACCAGGCAGCGGGCACCCGGCCGGCACTGTCAGCAGCCGGGCACCCAGCGCCGGCCGGCGAGCCGCATGGCTGATCGTTAGGCTGTCGATCCCGCTGCTGAGTGCGACCGCCTGGCTGGTATCGGCGAAACCCGGCCGTTCCACCACGAGCTGATAGGTGCCCGCCTGGGCCAGGAGGCGAACCCGGCCGGCATCGTTGGTGACACCGGTGGCGACCGCGGTGCCGTCCGCGCTGCGGAGCGATACCAGGACCCCGATCGCCGGGTTGGGCCGGCCCGGCTCCTTGACCCGGACCCGGAGTTCCTGGGCCTCGGCGGTAGCAGCGACAACCAGCAGCAGAAGGACGAGCGTTTTCATCGCGGGCTCAAATGTAGTCGGGACGGCCCCGGGCGATTCGAAGGGCGCCTGGACGGATGCCCAGTTCGATCGGGCCGGTCACCGGAATCAGCTCGCCGTCAACCTCGAAGGCGCGAATTCCGTCGCCGTGAATCACCAGACGCTCGAGCCGGTCGCTGTGAACCGCGGGATGGGTGAGGTGTCCGCCCCAATAGATCCGGGGGAAGACCATGAGGGTGGCGGCCCGGCTGATGCCGGCAATCCAGACCAGATCCAGGCGGCCGTCGTCGAGCCGGGCTCCCGGAGTGACCCGCATGCCGGCGCCGAACGAGGCGCCGTTGGTGACCGAAAGCAGCCGGGCGGCCGGTACCGATCGCCGGACGCCGTCGATCTCCAGCTCGAGATCGAGCGGGGCTTGCCGGGCCAGGGCCTGGAGTGTGGCACCGAGGTAACTCAGGCCGCCGAACCGGCGGCCGTGCCTAACGAGTTCGAGTGTGTCGGTGCTGAGCCCAACCGTAAACGAGTTGCCGAAGGCCCGGCCGGCGGGACGGCCCTCCACCCGGTAGCGGATCGTACCAGCATCGATTCGCGAGATCACGGGCCGCCGGTACCAGTGGAGCGCCTTCCGGGCGTCGAGCGGGACCCCGACCGACCGGGCCAGGTCGTTGCCCGAGCCGATCGGGAGCCACCCCATCGCGGCCGCCGTGTCACCGGCGTCGATCAATCCGTTCAGGACCTCGTGCGAGGTCCCATCCCCGCCGGCGGCGAGCAGCAGGGTGGCCCGGCCTCGCCCAGCCTCCGCGGCGGCGGCGAGGCGCAGGTCGCCCGGTGCGCTGCTTTCGATGACTTCGAAGCCCGGCAGAAGCCTGGCGGCGAGGGGTGCCACGGCGCGCCACCGCCGCCAGGCAGCCCCCGCAGCGCTGGCGGGGTTCAGGAGCACCACGACGTGCGAGAACAGCCTGTCGGTCACCCGGCGATCGCTCCACCGAGCGGAGTGCCGGCCAGTGGGTCGACGTGGCGCCGTTCGAGATCGAGGAGGAACCGCTTCCGGTCCAGGCCGCCGCCATATCCGCGGAGTCCGCCACCCTGTTCGAGCACCCGGTGGCAGGGCACGATGATCGCGAGCCGATTCTGCCCGTTGGCGAGGCCCACGGCGCGCTGTCCGCCGGGGCGACCGAGCCGTCGCGCCACGTCGCTGTAGGAGCAGGAGCCGCCGTAGGGGATCTCGAGCAGGGCCCGCCAGACCAGTTCCTGGAATGGGGTCCCCCGAATGGCAAGCGGCACGTCGAACGTCGTGCGGGTACCGGCGAAATACTGGGTCAGTTCGCGAGCTGCCCGGTCGATCAGGGGGTGAGGTCCGACCCGGACCGGGCCAAACTGGCGGATCAGCGCGGCCGCCTGCGGCGGGAGCCGGAGTTCGGTGCCGAACTCCAGCATGGCGAGACCGTCGTCCACCGCGGCCGCGACCAGGAGCCCGACGGGCGACTCGAGCACCTGGGCGGCGACCCGGGCGTCCGGCCCGCTGCCCGTGAGCGTACCAAGGCGTTCTTCGAGGTCGGCCCGGGACGTTGCCATCGGACAAATGTACTCTGGTATCTTTGCACCCATGAGCACCAGGGTGGCGGTGATTCTCGCGGGCGGCCTCGGCACCCGGATGCGACACGAGGCGGCGGGCGCCGTCGTGAGCGCCGAACAGGCGGCGGTCGCCGATCGCGGCCTCAAGGCCATGATTCCCGTCGGCCGGCCGTTTCTGGACTATGTGATGTCGAATCTGGCCGATGCCGGGGTCGACCGGATCTGCCTCGTGGTGTCGCCCGACCATGCGCTGATCGAATGCCGGTACCGAGTCGACGTCGTACCGACCCGGTTCTCCCTCGAATTCGCGGTTCAGGCCGTGCCGCGCGGCACCGCCGCCGCGGTCCTCGCCGCCCGGGACGTCGTCGGCGCCGCACCGTTCCTCGTGGTCAACTCCGACAATCTCTATCCACCCGCGGCCCTCCTGGCCCTGGCGGAGATCGACGGCATGGGCCTGACCGGCTACACCCGCGAAGCCCTGATCCGCGACTCCAACATCGAAGCCGAACGAGTTGCCCGCTATGCCATCCTGTGGGCCGACGCCGGCGGCTGGCTCACCCGGATCGTCGAAAAACCGGACCCCGCGATCGCCGCGGCGCCCGGCGCCTTGGTCTCGATGAATAGTTGGCGTTTCGGGCCTGCCATTTTCGAAGCCTGCCAGGCGATCACCCCGTCCAGCCGAGGCGAACTCGAAATCCAGGACGCGGTTGCCTTTGCGATGACGCGCCTCGGCCAGCGGTTCCGCGTCCTCCCCTTTGCGGGAGGCGTGCTCGATCTGTCCCACCGCGGAGACATTGCGGAAGTGGCCCGCCGGGTCCGCGGGATCGAGTGTCGGCTGTGACGTCGCCGCTGGTTGTGGCGCTGGCGCGGGCCGGTTTTGATGGCGCCGAAATCGCCAGGCGGGCGGCCCTGTTCGACCCGGTGGAACGGGTGGCCGGTGAGCTTGGCCTGGTTGGGGGGCAGGTGCGGCGGTATCACGCGCCGGGCCGGATCGAGGTCTTCGGCAAGCACACCGACTACGCCGGGGGCCGGAGCCTCGTGTGCGCGACCGAGCAGGCCATCGCGTTCGTGGCCCGCCCGCGCGACGACGGCCGGATCCGGATCGTCGACGCGCGGCTGGGGCAGGTTCGGGAGATGGCGGTGGATCCGGATCTCGAAGCCGCCCGGGGAGATTGGGGGAACTATCCCGCCACTGTCGTCGCCCGCCTGGCGCGGGACTTCGGCCGGCCCGTGGAGGGGATCGATCTGATCTTTGCCAGCGACATTCCGTTCGCGGCCGGTGTCAGCAGCTCGAGCGCGCTGGTGGTCGGAATCGCCTGGGCGATGATCGACGCCAGTGGTCTCGACCGGGTGCCGGCCTTCCGCGCCAACCTTCACACCATCGAAGACCTCGCGGGCTACTTCGGCGCGATGGAGAATGGCCGGGTGTTTCGCGGGTTTGCCGGCGGCGGCGGCGTCGGGACGATGGGTGGAAGCCAGGACCAGACCGCGATCGTCTGCGCCCGGGCCGACCAGCTGGCCCAGTTTCGCTTCGATCCGGTGATTCTCGAGCGAGCGGTGCGATGGCCCGCCGATCATCGGTTCGTCGTCGCGGCAAGTGGCGTGGTGGCGGAGAAGACTGCCGCGGCGCTCGAGCACTACAACGACCTGGCGCGGATGACGGCGGCCCTCCGCGACGTGGTGGCCGGCGACGGCGAACCGGGCCTGACCCTGGGGCGCTTGCTGATCGATGGTGACGGCCGGCTCGGCCCGGCCCTGAACCGACTCCATGGGCTCGATGATCGCTCCTGGGCCGAGCGCCTGGAGCGGCGGTTGATGCAACTGACGGTGGAATGCCGGACCCTGATCCCGGCGTTTCGGGACGCCATCGACCGCGGGGACTGGGCCGCCGCGGGAGACTGGGCGGCGGCCTCCTTCGCCGCGGCGGACTATGGACTCGGCAACCAGATCGCCGAGACTCGGGCCCTGGTGTCGCTCGCGGTGGAGGAAGGGGCTGTCGCGGCGTCCGCGTTCGGAGCGGGGTTCGGCGGGAGTGTCTGGGCCATGGTCCGGCAGGACCGGGCCGATCATTTCACGGAGGCGTGGCGGCAGCGGTACCGGGAGCGGTTCCCCGAGCGGACCGGCGCCCTCTTCTTTGCGACTCGGCCGGCGCCGCCCCTGGTGGCGGTCGCCGGCCGGAATCCCCGTGACGTCTTCCCCGAATCGGGAATCGCCTAACGGCGGAGTTTTCGCAGCAGCCGGAGGATTTCGAGATACAGCCAGATCAGCGTGATGATGAGCCCGGTCGCAAACGCCCACTCATAGGCCTCCGGAGCCCCGGTCGCGACGCCGTCTTCGATCGACTTGAAATCGAGCAGCAGATTGACCGCCGCCAGGCCGGTCACGAAGAGACTGAATCCGATCCCCAGCGCGCCACCCTCGACCAAGAACGGGATCGTGAATCCGGTGAACAGCCGGACCCCGAGCGAAATCAGGTAGAACACCGCGATGCCACCCGTGAGGCCCACCACGACGGCACGGAATCGGGCGGTGACCGTGACGACCCGGGTCCGGTAGGCGACCAGCATCACCCCGAACGTCGCCGTGGTGAGTCCGACCGCCATCATCGGAAGCCCCTTGTACTGGGCATTGATGGCGGCCGACAGCAGGCCCAGCATGGTGCCCTGGGCGACCGCGTACACCGGACCGGCCCAGGATGCGGTGAGCGGCCGGACCGCCACCAGGATGGCAAGTCCGAGCCCGATCACCACCGAGCCGATCATCACCGGGAACAGCAACTCGACCGGGAAACGCCCGGTCCCGAGCGCCCACCAGCCCATCGCCGAGGCGAGCAGGGTCAGGCCGAGCAGAATGCCGGTCTTCCGGATCGTGCCGGCCGCCGTCATCGGCGTGGTGCTGATCGCGCCGGCTTCGGCGCCGATCCGGCGGAGAATGGGATTGCTGGTGGTCGCAGTGTCGGCCGTCATGGTCTGCTCCTGGTGGGGAAGCGGGTCGGCGTCAAATCTAGCGAACCGCCGGGGCCAGCGCCGGACGCGCCCGGCCGAAGCCGGTCGCGGCCTCGAAGGCATGGCCCAGCTGGAGGACGCCGAAGTCGTCATGGTGGCGCCCGACGATCTGCAGCCCGACCGGGAGCCCGCCGACCGAAAATCCGGCCGGGACGGACAGGGCCGGGAGCCCCAGCGTCGAGATGTAGTAGCACGATTTCATCCAGTCGATGTAGGTCGCCATCGGAGCGCCGGCGATCGAGGCCGGATAGGGCACCGTCACGTCGAACGGCAGGACCTGGACCGTCGGCAGCACGAAGAAGTCGTACCGGGTCAGGAACTTGCGAACCCGGTGGTAGAGGTTGGTGCGATCGAGTTCCAGGCGCCCGAGATCCGCGGCCGTCAGTCGTTGCCCCTGCTCGATGTTCCAGATGATCGTGTCCTTGAGCTGGTCTTTCATCGAGGCGTACGCGTCGCGGAGCGAGACTTCGAAGTGCCAGGCGCGGAGGCCCTTGAAGATCCGGTCCGCTTCGTCCATCACGGGCTCAGCCGCCTCCACGATGCAGCCCAGACTTTCGAACGTCGTCCGCTGTCGCTCCGTCACCGCGAGAACCTCGGGCTCGAAGGGAAGTCCCAGCCCCGCCGTCCAGGCGATGCGAACGCCCCGGAAATCTCGGTCCAGGGGCGCCGCGAACCGCGAGGCAAGCTCCTCGATCCCGATTGGCGAGCGGTCGTCGGGGCCGGCGATCGCCTGCATCATCAGCGCCAGGTCAGCGACGGACCGGGCCATCGGGCCGTTGACGCCGAGGGGCGACCAGGCCATGCGGTTGGGCCAGGTGGGGACCCGACCCGGTGACGGCCGGAAACCGGCCACGTTGCAGAAGGACGCCGGGTTTCTGAGCGACCCGCCCATGTCGCTGCCGTCGGCCAGGGGAATCATGCCGGCAGCGAGCGCGGCCGCCGCGCCACCACTCGATCCGCCACAGGTCCGGCCAAGGTCGTAGGGATTGCGAGTGGCCCCGAAGATCGGGTTGAACGTCTGGGAGCCGGCGCCGAATTCCGGCGTGTTGGTCTTGCCGATCGTGATGGCGCCGGCTGCCTGGAGCCGCTCGACCACCAGCGAACTGGTCGGCGGGATGTAGTCGCGGAAGATCGGCGATCCGAAGGTCGTTCTGATGCCGGCGGTTTCCTCGAGATCCTTGTGGGCCACGGGCAATCCGTGCAGTACGGGAAGCGGTTCACCCCGGGCCTGGCGTTCGTCAGCCGCGCGGGCCTGGGCCAGGGCGGTGTCCGCAGCGAGAGTGATGATCGCGTTGACGGCCGGGTTCACGGCCTCGATCCGGCGGAGATGGGCCTCCATTGCTTCACGAGCCGAGAGGTCGCCGGAGCGGATCCGGCCGGCCAGTTCAACGGCGGAGAGAAAACAGAGATCGGAGTCAGTCATCGATCCAGGTAGTCCTGGTAGGTGAGTTGCATCAGCGCTCGGCCGAGTCGTTCGTCGTCGGACGTGGGGCTGCCGGTCCGGGTCACGAAGCGGGCGGCCAGGGGGTCGTACACCAGATTGCCGCCGGGCGTTACCAGACCGAACCCCGTTTCGAATCCGTAGTACGCAAACGGCTCGGCCACCCGGTCGAGCAGCGAGCGGCCCCAGCGATAGGGCGTCGCGGGCGTGATCCCCGCCATGTCCAGCAGCGTGGGTGCGAGATCCAGCTGTGACCCGATCTCGTCCACCACACTGTCGCGGGCCGTCACGGCCCCGCCCAGCCAGAGCATCGGGATCCGGAACAGCGCGTCGGCATCCTTGAATGGGGCCCGGTCGTCGAGTGGAATCACCCGGCGCCCGTGATCCGCTACGATCACCACGAGGGTGTTCCGCCACCAGGATCTCTGCCGTGCTTGCGCCACCAGGCGACCGATGACGCGGTCGGTGTATGCCATTGAGTTGAAGTAGCGGCTCTGCCAGTCGGCGCCGAGGATGGTGGCGGGTTCGGGGGTTTCGAAGGGCTCGTGGCTCGACAGCGTGAGCCAGACCGTGAAGAACGGCTCCCGAGCCCGATCCAGATCCGCGAGCACCCGATCGGCCACCATGCCGTCGTGAGCGCCCCATTTCGAGTTCCAGCTGCTCCGCGGGAAGTCGTCCTTGCCCGCCACCTGATCGAACCCGGCGGCCACCAGGTACGCCTTGAGCGACGCGAACTCGAGTTCGCCGCCATAGTAGAATGAGGTCCGGTAGCCGTTCCGCTGGAAATCCCGGCTGGCCGTCGGGAGGCTCGCCGCCTTGTCGGGCTCCGTCAGGACCGAGCCGCGCGGCAGGGCGGGGAAACCGCTCAGCAGGGCGGCGATGCCCTTGTCGGTCCGGTCGCCGGCGGCATAGAACCGGCGGAAGAGAACGCCCTCATGGGCCAGCGCGTCAAAGGCGGGCGTCACTCCCGGAAATCCGCCTAACGCTTCCACCGCCCGGGCCGAGCCGCTTTCCCAGACAATGAGCAGAATGTTGGGTCGGGACGGTTCGTCGGGGGCCGGCCGGGTCGGCCCGATTCGGGCCCGCGCCGCCGCCACCACCCGCTCGGCCTCCTCGGCGGGCATCGCGAGGTAGTGATTGGTGCGGTCCCATCGGCGCCGAGCCACCGAGTCGAAGAAACCCCAGAGGGCGTTCTGGGCCGCAAAGTTCGCGAAAGGACGTGAGGACCAATAGGCGCTGCTCTGGGTGACGGGAACGGTCTGGAGGCCGCCCCGGGCCGGAATCACCAGGAGGCCGATCAGCAGGAACGCCGGCACGCTCCACGCCGGTCCGACTCGAGGCAGGTCGCGCAGACGCCGTATCACATAACGACGATGGATCCAGACGGCGGTCCCGCCAAGGACGCAGGCCAGAACGAACAGCAGCACGCGCGGGCTGGCCCCGGCCGACGCCCAGGCTTCGCGTGGCGTCGTGAGATAGGGAATGATGCCGGCGTCAATGCGCCGGTCCCATTGGGTGTAGATCTCGAGGTCCGTCGCGACCAGGAACGCAACCGCCACGGCGGCGATGGTGGTCCACGCGCCCATTCCGGCGACTGCGATCCGTTGGAGCGGCGGCGCCACCGAAAGCGCCAGCAGCAGGGCCGGAATCGCGGTCAGGTAGGCGGCGCCCGAGGCGTCCAGCCGGAACCCGGCGCTGAACGTCCGAACGATCTCCCAAGCCGGCAATTCCGACGTCCGGGCCCAGTGGTAGCCGAGAAAAAGCGCCCGGGCCACCCAGAAATAGGCGAGCCAGAAGAGATATGTGACCAGATAGGCCCTGACGCGGACGCGCATGATGGAGCTAGACTATCCTCGCCTGAGGAGGGATTCCAGTGACGTCATTGTCCGAGTTGGCCGCCCGCGAACTGGCCCTGGTCCACGACGCAACCTACCTGAACCACGCCGCCTCGTCGCCGTTACCGAGGCGGTCGGCGGAAGCGCTCCGGAACCATGTCGCCGACCGGGAGCGATTGTTCGCGCTCTACCAGGCCGGCCGCCAGGACTACGACACCGGGCCGCTCCGGGCCAAAATCGGCCGGCTGCTGGGCGGCGTCCTTGGCGGGTGGGTGGCGTTCGTCCCGACCACCACCGACGGAATGGCCGGGGCACTGAACGGTATTGACTGGCGGGCCGGCGACAACGTGGTGGTACCGGCCAACGAGTTCCCTGGCGTCCTGTACGCCTGCCTCAACCTGGCTCGGCGCGGGGTCACGGTCCGGCAGGTGCCGGTCGAGACCCACGTTGATCTCGATCGCCTGGCGGACGCGGTAGACGCCCGCACCCGGGCCGTCGCGGTGAGTCACGTCCACTGGCAGACCGGCTACCGCATCAGTCTCGATCGCCTGGGCCGAATCTGTCACCCGGCCGGACCGTTGTCGATTGTCGATGCCATCCAGAGCATGGGCCAGATCCCGGTCGAGCCGGCGTCGGCCGGCATCGATGTCATCGTGGCCGGTTCGTACAAGTGGCTGATGGGGGTCGCCGGCACGGCGGCGCTCTACACCAGTGAGCGGGCGCTGTCGGAGATCGTGCCTGACCGGGCCGGCTGGACCAGCATGAAGACCAGCGTCCACGGTGTGCCGAAGCTCGAGTGGGCGGCCGGCGCCGGCCGGTGGCACGTCGGCGGGCAGGCCGACCCCACGTTGATTGCGCTGGAACCCTCGATCGACCTGTTGCTCGAAGTTGGGGTCGACCGGATTGCGGCGCGGATCAGGGCACTGACCGATCGACTGGTGGACGGGCTGCCCGCAGGTCTCATCGTGCATTCGAGTCTCGAGCCAGCCCATCGATCGGCGATCGTGTCGATCGGCACCGGGGACCTGAGCCGGGACGACCGCCAGGCGGCCGAGCTGGTGGCGAACGGCGTGATCGTGGCGCGGCGGGGTGGAGGGATCCGGGTGTCCCCCCATTGGCACAACACCGAGGCTGATATCGACCGGCTGCTGGAACATCTCAGTCGGCGATCGTGATTCCCGCCTGCCGGAGCGACTGCGCCGCATCGGCGGCCCGCGCGCTCCGGACCATGAGATAGTCGGTATCGTAGGTCGAGATCACGAAGACGCTGATCCCGTCGTGCGCGAGCGGGGTCGCCAGCGCGGCCAGCACACCCACCATCGAGAAATCCAGCTTTCCCTCCACGCGCCAGGCGCACCAGTCGCGCTCCGCCTGAACGGTCCCGGGCACTGACGCCGCTCGGCAGACGACCGATAGCTCGTCGGCGGTCCGGGTGACCGAGGTGAAGGGTCCGGTGACCCACGCGGGCACGGGTTCGGCGGCTCCGAGCCGGCAGACAGCCAGTGTTTCTCGAAGCGGGATCAGCCGGAGCGACCGCGTGGGTTTCAGACGGTCCGCCGCCCGGCGGCCTCAAACATCACAGATGTCCTTGCCCTGACGGAGTGAGGTCATCGGATCCCGTTTCGGGATGAATTCCTGGGCGACGTACCCCTGGAAGCCAAGATCCACGATCGCCTGCATGATCCGGCGATAGTTGAGTTCCTGGGTCTCGTCGATCTCGTTCCGGCCGGGCACGCCGCCGGTGTGGAAGTGGCCGATCCAGGCGGCGTTGTCGCGGATGGTGCGGATCACGTCGCCTTCCATGATCTGCATGTGGTAGATGTCGTAGAGCAGCTTGAACCGGGGCGAGTTCACCCGCTTGGCGAGTTCTACGCCCCACGGCGTGTGGTCGCACTGGTAGTCGTGATGGTCCACTTTGCTGTTGAGCAGTTCCATCTGGACCGTGACGCCGTATTTCTCCGCCGTGGGCATCAGCCGGGCCAGGCCCCTGGCACAATTGTCGATGCCTTCGCCGTCGGACATCCCTTTCCGGCTGCCCGAGAACACGATCATGTTCGGATAGCCCAGTTCGGCGATCAACGGGATCAGCCGTTCGCCTTCCTTCACCAATCGGTCGTGCTCGCTGGGCCGGTTGAATCCGACTTCAATCGTGCACGGACCGTTGGCCATGGCGCACATCAGCCCGTACTTCTTGACCGTGGGCCAGTCCTTCTCGCCCAGCAGCTCCACGGACTTGAGGCCCATCTCCCTGGCGTTCCGGCACAGGTCGTCGAGCGGCATGCCGTCATAGCACCACTGGCAGACCGACTGCTTGAGACGTCCGGACATCGGCATCAGGGTGACCTCCTGTCGGGGCATTTCCGGCCGACCGGCGGCCAGCGCCACCGTCGAACCGGCCATGAGGGTCACGGCCTGGCGCCGCGAGAGCGAGCGATCGGCGGCGTCGGTCATTGGGCCTCCTCGAACCTGAGTTTGGCGAGATGGTCGTGACTCTTCTTCGCGAACATCATGGCTTCTTTGGGCTCGTCATGCTCCACGAAATAGTGACGAATGCCGGCCTGGCGGGCGTGGGTGAAGATCCGGGCGAAGTCGATGGTCCCGTCACCCACGTCCACCATGGACTGGTTCGGTCCCATGTCTTTCACGTGGACCGCCGGGAATCGCCCCGGCCAGGCCGCGAACAGCTTGAGCGGATCGGCGCCCGCCTTGGTGGCCCAGTAGAGGTCGAGCTCGAATTTGACCAGCGAGTGGTCCGCCGCTTCGAGCAGCGCGTCGTAGCCGGTCCGTCCTTCGAGCGGCGCAAATTCAAAATCGTGATTGTGGTACCCGATCTGGATCCCGGCCTTCTTTGCCTCCGCCGCCGCCCGGTTCAGGGCCTCGGCCACCTTGCGGTAACTCGCGAGGCTCGTCCGCTGCTCGGGGCCGATCCATGCCAGCATCAGATACTGGTGACCCACGGTGTGGGCGGCGTCGAGGGTCGCGGCCCAATGCGTGGTCAGAGCCTCGAGGTCGACGTGCGCCGACGGCGCGACCAGGCCGGTGCGGCCCAGCATCGCTTTCATCTGGGCGGGGGTGGCCTTGGCGTAGCCGGCGGTCTCCACCTCCTGGTACCCGATGGCGGCCAGCGCGGCCAGAGTGCGCTCCGGGTCGGCGGCGAAGAGGTCGCGGACGGAGTAGAGCTGGATCCCGATCCGGCTGATCCCGGCGGCCCCGAACCGGGGCAGGCTGAGGCCGGTTACGGCCATCGCGGCACCCGAGAGGGCCAGGAAATCGCGGCGTTGCATCGTTAGAGCTCCCGACGGTTGAACAGTTCGACCGCGTGCGCCACCGCCCGGGCGGTGAGCGCCATGTAAGTGATCGACGGGTTCTGATTGCCCGACGACGTCATGCAGGCTCCATCGGTCACGAACAGGTTGGGGATGTCATGGGCCTGGTTCCAGCCGTTCAGCACCGACGTCCTGGGGTCGCGGCCCATCCGCGCGCTGCCCATCTCGTGAATACAGAGGCCGAGCGGCAGGTGGCTGTTGTAGGTCGAGATGTTCTTGGCACCGGCCGCGTCGAGCATTTCGGCGGCGGTCACCTGGATGTCCTCGAGGATGGCTCTTTCGTTGGGCCCGTGGGTGCAGTGGATCTGCAGAGCCGGAATCCCCCACTTGTCCTTCTTGACGGGATCGAGCGCGATATAGTTGTCTTCGCGCGGGAGCATTTCGCCCCAGCCGCCGAGGCCCATTGACCAGGGGCCCAGGCCCTTGAGGAGGCTGTCCTTGAACGCTCCGCCCAGCCCCACGCCCCCGCGTCCCCAGCCGCCCCGGCCGGCGCCGCCCTGGAAACCGTAGCCTCGGGTGAACTTGGCCTGCTTGTCCTTGACGTTCCGGAACCGCGGTACGTAGACGCCGTTAGGACGGTGGCCGTATTCGGTCTGGTCTTCCATGCCTTCCATCGTGCCGCCCGCCCCGGCCCCAAAGCAATGATCCATGACGTACTTGCCCAGGGCGCCGCTCCCGTTGGCCAAGCCGTCGGGCCAGTGCTCGCTCTTCGAGTTCATCAGGATGCGCGAGGACTCGAGCGCCGAGGCGCAGACGAAGACCACCCGGGCCAGGAACTCGATCGGCTGCATCGTCACGGCGTCGATCACCCTGACGCCCTTCGCGCGGCCGGTCTTGGCGTCGTAGAGCACGCTTTCCACCACGCTGTTCGGCCGGAGCGTCATCCGTCCCGTCTTCCGTGCGGCCGGCAGGGTGGAGCCGATGCTCGAGAAGTACGAGTGAGTGATGCAGCCCCGTTCGCAGGGTCCGCAGTAGTGACAGGCGGCGCGTCCGTTGTGGTTCTGGGTCAGGATCGCGGCGCGCCCGATGGTGAGCACACGGTCCCGGCCCCATTTCTTCTGGGCCGCTTCCCGGACCTTCACCTCGGCGCAGTTGAACTGCATCGCCGGGAGGAACTCGCCATCGGGGAGTTGAGGAAGCCCCTCGGCCAGGCCCGTGATCCCGATGAACTTCTCGACGTAGGAGTACCACGGGGCGATGTCGGCGTAACGGATCGGCCAGTCCACGCCGATCCCGTCCTTGAGGTTGGCCTCGAAGTCGAGATCGCTCCAGCGGTAGACCTGCCGGCCCCACATGATTGACCGCCCGCCCACGTGGCGGCCCCGGATCCAGTGAAACGGCTTGTCGGCGTCGAACGAGTAGGGATTTTCGATGTCGTTCACGAAGAACTTGGAGCCCCATTCGTCGCAGGCGTAGCAGTTCTTCTGGATTGGCTGGGTCTTCTCCAGGTGGGTCCGGTCGCCGTAGCCCCGGAACGGGAGCTGCCAGGCCTGGATATGCTCGGAGTAGTCGCGGGACGGCTCGATGTTCCGGCCGGCTTCCAGCACCAGGGTGCGGAGGCCCCGTTCGGTCAGCTCCTTGGCGGCCCAGCCGCCGGTGATGCCGGAGCCGACCACGATGGCGTCAAAGCGGGTGGATTGAGTCATGGGTGCTCGAAGTCGATACCGCTGGCCGGCATGCGGGTCGCACCACGCGGGACGGTGCGCCAGGGAGAGTACCCGAATAGTTAACCCCGATCGCCGTGGCGCGACAGTTCACCCACGAACTCGGCGATCTGGTGGAAACCGGTGGGAGACGAGTAGCCGTTACAGCTCCCTCCGATTGAGGAGTTCCACCGCCCTGGCCGCCGCCCGGGCGGTCAGCGCCATGTAGGTAATGGACGGATTCTGGCACCCTGACGAGGCCATTGCCGCACCGTCGGTCACGAACAGATTTGGAACGTCATGGGCCTGGTTCCACCCGTTCAGCACGGACGTCTTTGGATCCCGTCCCATCCGCGCGGTGCCCATCTCATGGATCACGAGCCCCGGGTCCACGTGATCGCGGAACGGCTCGATCGCCCGGGCACCCATCGCCTCGAGCATCTCCACGGCCGAGGTCACTGCCTCAGCCATTTGGGCGCGCTCATTGGGACCGTAGGTGCAGTGGATGCGGAGCGCGGCCACACCCCAATGATCCCTCACCACCGGATCGAGTTCGACGAAGTTGTCGCGGCGGGGAAGGCACTCCCCGTACCCTTCGAGCGACATGACCCATGGCCCCTGCTCGGCAGTCAGGTTCCGCTTGAACTCGACTCCGAACCCGGTGCCGGTCCGCTCCCAGCCCTGGCGGAAGGCCTCGCCCTGGTAGGCGTATCCGCGGAGGAAGGCCGAGTGCTTCGTCTTCACGTTCCGGAACCGCGGGACATAGACACCGTTGGGCCGGTTGCCGTGATAGGTCCTGGTCTCGAGCCCCGGGATCGTGCCGCGGGCGCCCTGCCCCATGGTGTGATCCATCAGGTTGTGGCCCAGTTCGCCGCTTGAGTTGGCGAGACCCGCGGGGAAATCCCGGGTCTTGGAATTGAGCAGGAGCCGGGTCGACTCGAGGGTCGAGGCGCAGAGGAAGATCACGCGGGCGCGGAACTCGATGTCCCGCATGGTCACGGCGTCGATGACGCGGACACCGGTGGCCCGGCGCGTGGCCGGATCGTAGAGAATCCGCTCGGCCACGCTGTTCGGCCGAAGCGTCATCCGGCCGGTGAGCCGGGCGGCGGGCAGGGTCGAGTTCACGGCGCTGAAATAGGACCGGGTGATGCAGCCGCGGTGGCAGGATCCACAGTAGTGACACGCGGCCCGGCCGTGGTGGGACTCGGTCAGCACCGCGCAGCGCCCGATCGTGAGCACCCGTTCTCCGTCGAACGCCTTGGCCAGCCGCTCGCGGCCCAGTTGCTCGGCGCAATTCATTGCCATGGGCGGAAGGAACCGGCCGTCGGGCAATTGAGGGAGATTTTCCGCCTGGCCGCTGATGCCGATGAACCGCTCCACGTGATCGTACCAGGGCGCGATGTCGCGATACCGGATCGGCCAGTCGGTCCCGATGCCGTCCTTCAGATTGGCTTCGAAGTCGAGATCGCTCCATCGATAGACCTGCCGGGCCCACATGATCGAACGCCCGCCCACCTGCCGGCCGCGGATCCATTTGAACGGCTTGTCCGCCGGAGTGGTATAGGGATTCTCCCGATCGTTGACGAAGAACTTCGCGGCCCATTCGTCGCAGGCGTAGCACTCCCGCTGGACAAAGCGATCCCGTTCGAGCGCCTGCCGGTTGCCCCGGCCCCGGAAGGGGAGGCTCGCGACGGGAACATGCTCGGCGTAGTCGATTTCGGGGACGATGTTGCGGCCGGCTTCGAGTACCAGCGTCCTGAGCCCGCGCTCGGTCAGTTCCTTGGCGGCCCACCCGCCCGTCATGCCGGAACCGACGACGATCGCATCGAACGTGGTCGCCGCCTGACGGGGCATCGTGGCGCTAGTGCTTGACTGGAACACAGCCGTCGAAACGGCCGGGCATGATCACGGTCTTGAGGACCTCTCGTTGGACCCGTTCCGAGGTGAAGTACCCATATACCGTGAGCCACTTGAGGGTTCCAAAGGCGTCCTCGGCGGTCCCCTTGCTGCCCTTCGTCCCGTCCAGGGTTTTGAGAAACGCCACCTGAGCCGCTTCTGGCAGGGCGACAAACCCGCCGGCGCCGGCCCGCCGTTCGAAATCGGCCATCCCCTTTTCGAACTCGCTTCGTTCAGCCGGCGAATACCACTTCGTCATCAGGAGCTCGACGAATTCGGGCACCCGGACATCGAGGGCGCCGGGCGTGTCGGTCCGGGGCATCACGAGATCGGCCACGCGGGCGGCGGTGGCCGCCAGGGCCGGGGCGAGCGCTGGAGCGGCGGGGGGATCGCTCGCCAGGTCGGCGTGAATCGAACGGCCAACCGCTTCCCGCTCGGTCGCCGAGAGGGTCTGGAGCATCGAAGCTCCGGCGGACATGCCGAGCAGCGTGAGGACGTCGCGGCGGTGCATGGAACGGTCTCCTGGGAGCGGCCCATCAATAAACCCCGGATTCGGCAGGGACGGTAGTTCGTGAGTGGCCGGCCCCGCAATGGTATGATTCCCCCATGCCACAACCCCTCGACGACGAACTGCGCCAACGACTGGCGAACCTGTGCGCCGAGGGCTGGGCTCTCTTCGACCGGTTCGCGGTCGACGTGCGCGAGAAACACTTCCATCCGTTTGTGGCCGCCGATTATGAGGTCGTCCTGGACGCCCTCGTTCGCCACCGCCGGCCCGGACTCCGGTTCCTCGAATGGGGCTCGGCCACCGGTGTCATCACGATCATGGCGGATCTGCTGGGATTCGAGGCGTTCGGGATCGAGCTGGATTCGAGTCTGGTGACGACCGCGCGGGCATTGGCGGCCCGGTTCCAGTCGGACGCCCGGTTCGTGGCTGGGAGTTTCCTCCCCACGGGGTATCGGATTCCGCTGTTCAAGGGCGATGGGCGAAGCGGCACGCTCGGCAGCGGCTCGTCCGGTTACCTCGAACTCGGCCATCCACTCGACGACTTCGATGTCGTGTTCGGGTACCCGTGGGACGGCGAAGAGCCGACGATGCTCGATCTGATGAAGAGCTACGGACGGTCCGATGCGCTGCTGCTGGTCAACAGTGTGAGTGGCGGGGTCAGGGCCTATCGCGACAGCCGGCTCGTTACGGCTTGACGGCCCCTCGACTCACCGCCCAGATGTAGGCGGCCACCTCGGCCAGTTCGGTGTCACTGATTCCACCCGGGTGGCTGATCATGGCGGTGTTAGGCACGCCGTTCCGGATGACCCTCGCGATCATCTCGAGGCTCCCGTCGCCGTTCCGCCATTTGTGGGCCCGCAGCGTCGGCGCGATGGCGGTGCCTTCGAGATTCGGTCCATGGCAGCCGA
>JANXXJ010000273.1 GCA_025350665.1 Gemmatimonadota bacterium
TGCTGTGTGCCGAGGCCCGGGTGGACAGCCAGGCCGTTCGGCGAGGCATGCTCAAGGACCGCGACTTCACGAACCTGGCTCGGGCGGCCGGGGTGATGCAGCAGTGCCCGATCTGGATCGACGACACGCCGGCCATCACCCTTCTCGAAATGCGCTCCAAGGCCCGCCGCCTCAAGGCCGATTCGGACCTTGGCCTCGTGATCGTCGACTACCTCCAGTTGATGCGAAGCCCGGAGTACGCCGACAACCGGGTCCAGGAGGTTTCCGATATCTCGCGTTCGCTCAAGGCGCTGGCCCGTGAGCTGGAGGTACCGGTGATGGCGTTGTCCCAGCTGTCCCGCGCTTCCGAGCAGCGGGGCGGGGACCGCCGGCCCCAGCTTTCCGACCTTCGCGACTCGGGAGCGATCGAGCAGGACGCCGATGTCGTGATCTTCATCCACCGACCGGAGTATTACGACCGGGAGGACGAGAGCAAGAAGGGCGTAGCGGAAATCCTGCTGGCCAAGCACCGCAATGGCCCGACCGGCGACATCAGCCTCCGGTTCACGCGCGAGTACACCCGGTTCGACAACTTCTCCGCCCGCGAGGAGCCGTCGTACTGACATGGCCCGGCCCCGGTCGGTTTATCGCTGCGCCGAGTGCGGGCACGAGCACCCGAAGTGGGTCGGTCGCTGTGAGGCCTGCAGCGCATGGAACGCCGTGGCGGAGGAACCAACCACCGTCGTGGTGGCGCCGAAGCGCGTGGGTCGGCCGGAAGGCACCGGCCGCCGGGCCCGGCCGTTAGGCGAGGTCGAAGGCGACCGGCTGGTTCGCTGGACCCTCGGCATTCCCGAGCTGGATTTCGTGTTTGGCGGCGGACTCGTGCCGGGGTCGATGGCCCTGATCGGCGGCGAGCCCGGCATCGGGAAATCCACGCTGTTGCTGCAAGCCGCGGCGCGGATGGTCGAGAGCGGGCGGCGGGTGCTCTATGCCAGCGGGGAGGAATCGGCCGAGCAGATCCGGCTTCGGGCAGACCGGCTGACCGAGGCAGCCGGCGGGGTGCTGGTACTCGGCGAGACCCACCTCGAAACCGTCCTCGATGTCACTCGCGAAGTCCGGGCCGATCTGCTCATTCTCGATTCGATTCAGACGGTGTTCACCGACACGCTCGAGAGCGCCCCGGGGAGCGTGGGGCAGGTTCGCGAGTCGGCCGCCCGGCTGATGCGGTTCGCCAAGGACACCGGGGTCGCGGTCATCGTGGTCGGTCACGTTACCAAAGGCGGGACCTTGGCGGGGCCCAAGACGCTCGAACACATCGTCGACACGGTGCTGTACTTCGAGGGTGAGACTTCTCTCAACTACCGGCTGCTCCGTGCGACGAAGAATCGGTTCGGTTCGGTCGACGAATTGGGTGTCTTCTCGATGACCGAGCGGGGCCTGATCGGCGTGCCCAATCCCTCTGCGCTCTTCCTGGAGGCCCGCTCCGCAAGCACGAGCGGCAGCGCCGTCACCGCGCTGATGGAGGGAACTCGCCCAGTGCTGGTGGAGGTCCAGGCGCTGGCCGCACGATCCGGCTATGGCACGCCGCAGCGGGTCGCCACCGGCCTTGATCCCAAGCGCCTCGCGGTTCTCCTGGCGGTGTTGGAGCGCCGGGCGGGCCACAACTTCGGCGACCTCGACGTCTTCGTGCAGGTCAGCGCCGGAGTTCGCTTGACGGAGCCCGGGGCCGATCTGGCCGTCGCAGCCGCCCTGGTCTCGAGTCTCAAGAATCTTCCGACGCCCGCCGACGCGCTCTTCCTCGGCGAGATCGGGCTGGCCGGCGAAGTCCGCCCGGTGGGCGGCGTCGATCGCCGCCTGGTCGAGGCCGGCCGGCTCGGCTTCAACCGCGCCTTCGGTTCCGGGCGTCACACGGGCGCGGGCGGAATTCGCACTGTGGCGCTCGATCATGTGGATGAGCTGGTCCGTGCCTTCGCGGCCTGACGTCGGCGTGGTGGTGGTGGCCGCCGGTCAGAGCCGTCGGGCGGGCGGCGCCACGCCAAAACAGTTCCGTGAAGTCGGCGGCGTGCCGGTATTGTTGCGAGCCCTCCGTCCGTTTCTAGCCCATCCGGAGGTTGGACGCGTGGTGGCGGTGCTCCCGGCCGAAACCATTGCGTCGCCGCCGTCGTGGCTCGTACCGCTCCTCGGCGGCCGACTCCTGCTGACGGCGGGCGGGGGCGAGCGAGTCGACTCGGTTCGAAACGGCATCAATGCGCTCGGCGATGGCTGGCCGATCACGGCGGTGCACGACGGGGCCCGGCCGTTCATGGACCCGGGCGTGTTCGATCAGCTCATCGCGCTCGCCCGCCAAGGTCGCGCGGCCATCGCGGCCACGCCCGTCACCGACACCCTGAAACTGGCAACCGATGAGGGCGGCGAACCGACGGTCGCCCGCACGGTCGCACGGGACCGCCTCTGGAGCGCTCACACGCCACAGGTCTTCCCGAGCCATCTGCTGGCGCGAGCGCTTGCGGCGGTGTGGCCGACCGGCAGCGAGCCCACCGATGACGCGGCCGCCGTAGAGGCACTTGGCGAGCCGGTCGCCCTGGTGCTGGATCGGTCCACCAACCTCAAGATCACGACGCCGGATGACTTCCGGCTGGCGGAGTTGTGGGCGGCGCGGGGTTCCGCGTGATGATTCCTTTCCGGAATCATGCGGAGGTCGATCAAGCCGTCCCCACGATCTCGGCGCACCTCGCCGGTGGGGGCCTGCTCGCCTATCCAACGGAGACTGTCTATGGCCTGGGTTCGCTCGCCGACGATGCCGGCCTCGATGAACTCGCCGCCCTCAAAGGCCGGCCGCCTCGGAAGCCCTTCCTGCTGCTGATTTCGAGCCGGTCGATGGCCGAAGACTGCGGGCTCCAGTTCAACGCCTCGGCCAAGGCGCTCGCGGATGCATTCTGGCCCGGGCCCCTGACCCTGGTTCTTCCCGGCGGCGAGGGCCGTTTGCCCGCCAGACTCCGGGGGCCTGAAGGCGGCATTGCCGTGCGGCACACGTCGCACCCGGGGATGGCGCGTTTGATCGCGGCTTTGGGTCGCCCGGTGACGTCGACGTCAGCCAATCGGCCGGGCGGTCCGCCGGCGCCCGGGGCCGATCAGGTTGCGGCCCTCTTTCCGGCGGCTGTGACGGAGGGTCGGCTGCTGGTGCTCGACGGCGGCGTTCTCGGCAATGTGCCGCCATCGACGCTCATCGATTGCACAGGCGCGGGTCCGGCGCTGATCCGGGAAGGTGCGATTCCCCGGGACGAGCTTCGTCGCGCCGTCGGAAGGCTGGCGCCCTGATGCGAGTCCTGGTGGTCTGCACCGGAAACACCTGCCGCAGCCCCCTCGCGGCCGCGATGCTGGCTGAGTCGCTGGCTGCCGCGGGCCGCCCTGACGTGATGGTGGCGTCGGCCGGGACGGGCGCATGGGAGGGGGCCCCGGCGTCCGAAGGATCGTATCTGGTCGGGCTTGAGCGTGGGCTCGATCTCTCGGCTCACCGGGCCCGGCTGCTGACCCGGACCCTGGTTGACGAGGCCGACATCGTGCTGACGATGTCACGCCCGCATCTCGCGCGGGTGCGTGAGCTGGGTGGTGGTGGACGAGCTCATCTGTTCGGAGAGTATGCCGGCCTGGCCGGGCATCCCGCCGATATCACGGATCCGTTCGGGGGCGATCTCGACGACTACCGGGCGACGATGGGGATGCTCTCGGATCTGATGCCGGCGGTGGCCGGCCGGATCGTCGAGAACGCCAGCCCATGATTTCCGGCCGGACTCGGGTCTTCGCGCTCCTGGGCAATCCGGTGGCGCATTCGCTGTCGCCGGCGATGCACAACGCCGCATTCCAGGCCCTCGGACTGGACGTTGTCTATGTCGCGTTGCGTTGCGACGCAGGTCAGGTCCCGGCGCTGATGGAGACGCTCTGCCAGGCCGGCGGTGGCGGGAATCTGACGGTGCCTCACAAACGGCTCGGCGCCCGAGTGGCTCGCGCGGCGGAGCCCGGCCCGTGGATCGCCTGCAATACGTTCTGGGAGGATCAGGGCAGCGTCATCGGCGCCTCGACCGACGCCGTCGGGATCCTGGCGGGGTGGGACCACCTTGGCCGCCCGCCGGGCGCCTGGCTCATTGTCGGTACCGGAGGGAGCGCTGCCGGCGCGGCCCAGGCGGCCGTCCTGGCGGGGGCGCCCGTGATGGTGCGCTCGCGCTCGGCTGAGCGACGGCTCGGGTTCGAGGCCGAATGCCGGTCGTTAGGCGTCGTGGTGGACGATGCCGCGCCGGCCGGTCTGGTGCTCAACTGCACCCCACTTGGTCTCAAGGACACGGATCCGATTCCGCTCGCCGTGACGGAACTGCCGCCGGGCGCCGCGGTGCTCGACCTGGTATACCGGCGTGGTGAGACCCGGTGGGTCGGTGCGGTCCGGGCGGCGGGGCGGCGAGCCGTCGATGGCCGGGTGGTGTTGCTCGCACAGGGCGTTGCCGCCTTTCAGCGCTGGTTCCCGCGGGTTCGGGCGCCCGCAGAGGTCATGGATGCTGCTCTTCGACGCGCGCTGGCGTGATCTTGCCGCGGACACCGGGCGCTGGCTGCTGCCGGGTGATTGCCTCCTCTGCCATGAACGGGATCCGGCCGACGACCTGATCTGCCCGGTCTGCCGGAGCCGGTGGCATCGGGTGCCTGATCCGGTCTGCGACCGGTGCGGGCAGCCACGCGACCGCGACACATCATGTCGCATCTGCCAAGACTGGCCGGCTGGACTGGGGTCGGTGCGGAGCGCGGTCTGGCTCGATGGAGCCGCCCGCCGGGCCGTTCATCTGCTCAAATACGAGGGCTGGTGGCGGCTGGCCACGGCGATGGCTCGGCCGATGGTGGGCCTGCCACCGCTCGGGCGCGGGGCAGTGTTGGTTCCGGTGCCGCTGGGCCGGGCTCGGGAGCGGACACGCGGTTATAATCAGAGCGCGAAGCTGTCCGTGGCCTTGGCGCGCCAGGCCCGCCTGGCGATCAATGCCAATTGCCTGGTGCGGAGTCGCGAGACGCCCACCCAGACTCGCCTGACTCCGGACCAGCGCGCTGCCAACCTGCGCTCGGCGTTCCGGGCGGTACGACCGCCGGCTCATGCCGTGTTGGTAGACGATGTGTTTACCACCGGCGCTACCCTGGTTTCGGCCGCGGCGGCACTGCTCGCCGCCGGCGCGGAGCGGGTGAGTGCCGTCACCTTCGCGCGGGCCGAGCCGCCGCTGGCGGCAATCAACAGACTGGTCTGACGTTCAACGGTTTTCGGTTTCAGGAGACAACTCATGGCGATTCGAGTGGCGATCAACGGTTTCGGGCGGATCGGGCGCAACGTGCTCCGGGCCGCCGCCATCTCCCGACAGAGCGAGTTGGAGATCGTGGCGGTCAATGACCTCACCGATACCAAGACCCTGGCCCACCTGCTCAAGTATGACTCGGTGCACGGCAAATTCCCGGGGACGGTCGAGCCGGCGACGGACGGCATCCACGTCAACGGCAAGACCCTTCGGGTGCTGTCCGAGAAGGATCCGGTGAAGCTCCCCTGGAAGGAACTGGGTATCGACGTCGTCCTGGAGTCGACGGGGCGTTTCACCGACCGGGAGCCGGCGGCGAAACACCTGGAGGCCGGTGCCCGCCGGGTCATTATCTCCGCCCCGGCCAAGAACGAGGACATCACGATTGTCTACGGGGTCAACCATACCGCGTTCGATCCGGTGAAGCACTTCGTCATTTCGAACGCCAGTTGTACGACCAACTGTCTGGTTCCCGTCGTGAAGGTCGTTCGTGACAACTTCGGGTTCGTGCGCGGCTACATGACGACCGTCCATTCGTACACCAACGACCAGCAGATTCTCGACCTGCCGCACAAGGATCTGCGCCGGGCCCGCGCGGCCGCATTGTCGATCATTCCGACGACCACTGGGGCCGCGAAGGCGACCGCGCTGGTCATTCCTGAGGTGAAGGGCAAGATCGACGGTGTCGCCCTCCGGGTGCCGACCGCTGATGTATCCCTGGTCGACCTTACCTGCATCGTTGAAAAGGCCACCTCGGTCGAAGCGATCAACGCGGCGTTCCGGACGGCGGCCGACGGACCGCTCAAGGGCGTGCTGGCGGTCAGCGACGAGCCGCTCGTGTCGGTTGACTACGTTGGCAACATGGCCTCGAGCACGGTGGACCTGCTCTCGACGCAGGTGATCGACGGGACGATGATCCATGTGTCGTCGTGGTACGACAACGAAATGGGTTACTCGGCCCGGTGCGTGGACCTGATGCGCTACATCGGAGCCCACGGCGCATGAAGCGGACGCTCGCCTCGCTCGATCCGGCCCGGCTCGATGGCCAGCGCGCCCTGGTGCGAGTCGACTTCAATTGCCCGGTGAAAGACGGCGTGGTGGCGGACGACACCCGAATCCGGGCCTCGCTGCCGACCATCAGCTACCTCCGGGCCAAGGGGGCCCGGGTTGTCCTGCTCTCCCATTTCGGCCGACCGAAGGGCGGGCCCGACCCCAAGTATTCGATCCGGCCGTGCGTTCGGGCCCTCGAGACGGCACTGGGGGCTCCGGTGACCTTCATCGAGGATCCGCTTGCCGAGGCGGCGGTAATCACCACCAAGCGTCTCCCCAGGGGCGGCGTGGCCTTGGTGGAGAACACCAGGTTCTACCCGGGCGAGGAAACCAACGACGCCGGCCTTTCGCAGCAGTTTGCCGCGCTCGGTGATTTCTACGTCAACGACGCCTTTGGGTCGGCCCATCGGGCCCACGCGTCGACGGCCGGAGTTGCCCATGTGCTCAAGCCAGCGGTCTCCGGATTCCTGATGGAGCGCGAGCTCAAATACCTTGGCGAGGCGTTGGCCCACCCCAAACGACCCTTCGTGGCGGTTCTCGGCGGAGCCAAGATCTCGGGCAAGATTGATCTGATCGACGCGCTGCTCCCGAAGGTGGATGAGATCCTGATCGGTGGCGCGATGGCCAACACCTTTTTCAGGGCGATGGGACTCGAGACGGGGAATTCCCTGGTCGAGGCCGACAAAGTGGACCTCGCACGGGCGCTCCTGGACCGGGCGGGACCGAAGCTGGTGCTCCCGAAGGGCGTCGTGATCGCACCCGAGCTGCGGGAAGGGATTACCTCGCTCACGGTGCGGCGCGACGCGGTGCCCCCCGGGTTTTCGATCTTCGACATTGATCCAACCACAGTCGAGGATTTTTCGCGCCGCATCACGGGGGCCGGCACGGTGATCTGGAATGGTCCGATGGGCGTGTTCGAGACCAAGCCGTTCGACCAGGGAACCCGGGCGATCGCCGCCGCGATGGCCGCCGCGACGGCCCGGGGGGCCATCACGGTCATCGGAGGCGGGGATTCCGCGGCCGCGATCACTCAGGCCGGCCTCGCCGACAAGGTGACGCACGTATCCACTGGAGGCGGGGCATCCCTCGAATTCCTTGAAGAAAAGGTCCTGCCCGGTGTAGCGGCCCTGGACGACGTTTGATGAGTCACCCGTTGATCTACGCGGCCAACTGGAAGATGCAAGTCGACCCCGGCCAAGCGCGGGCGTTTGCCGCCGCGTTTCTCGACGGCTTCGTGCCGAGTCCGGGCGACTCCTACTGGTTTTTCCCGAGTGCCGTGAGTCTCGAAGCGGCCGCCCGGGCCCTCGCCGGATGCCCGGCGGTCGCGGTCGGGGCACAGGACGTCCATTGGGAGCCCCAAGGGGCGTTTACCGGCGCGACCTCGGTGCCCCTGGCCCGCGGCGCTGGCGCCACCCTTGTGCTCGTGGGTCATTCGGAGCGCCGGCACGTCTTCGGTGAGACCGACGGGGATACCGCCCGCAAGGTGAGGGCGGCGTTAGGCGGCGGGCTCGACCCGCTGCTCTGCGTCGGTGAGTTGCTCGAGGAGCGCGAGGCGGGAACGACCGAGGCCGTGGTCCTCCGCCAGCTGGATGCGGGCCTGGACGGCCTCGCCCGGGATCAATTGGCCCGAGTGACCGTGGCGTACGAACCGGTGTGGGCGATTGGCACCGGAAAGACCGCCACCCCGGGCGACGCCGCCGCGGTTCATCGCGCCATTCGCGGGGCCCTCGCGGGGCTCGGGCATCCGACGCCCAAGGTGCTGTACGGCGGCAGCGTCAACCTCGCGAACGCGGCCCAATTGCTGGCTGAACCCGAACTTGATGGCGTGCTGGTTGGTGGCGCGAGTCTCGATCCGGCAGGGTGGCGCAAAATCGTCGCCGGCGGGTGAGGTTGACGTAAGCCATGTCACGACAGTAGGTTTGGTGGCTTTTCCAAGACCGGAATATGATCTACGGATTGATTCTTACCCTGCTGGTAATCGATGGGCTCCTGCTCGCGGCTGTGGTGCTGCTCCAGGCCGGCCAAGGCGGCGGCCTCGCGTCGCTCGGCGGCGGAACGACCGACCTCGTCCTCGGCGGCCGTCAGGCGGTAACGCTGCTCCATACCCTGTCGTGGTGGTGTGGCGGCATCTTCATGTTTCTCGCCCTTGTCCTCTCGCTCCTGGCATCTCGGTCGAGCGTCGGCACATCCGACGTGCAGCAGCGGCTCCGGGCCGTTCCGGCTCCGCTTGCCCCCGCTCCGTTGGGCCAGTCTCCGAGTACCGGCGCGGCTCCGATCACGGGTTCAGCCCCGGCGCCGACCACGACGGCCAAACCCGCCACCACCAAGTAAGCACCCATTGATGACATCGCGTGTTGGAAGTCACGGGGCGCTCGGATGAACGGGCGCCCCGCTTTCGTTCTACTCGAGGATGGGACGTGGTACTCCGGAACCACCACCCACGAGGCCGGCCCGGCCTTCGGCGAGGTGGTCTTCACCACCAACCTCACTGGTTATCAGGAGACGTTTACTGACCCGAGCTACATCGGCCAGATCGTGGTGATGACGGCTCCGATGATCGGTAACTACGGGATCAACAACGGCGACATGGAGTCGGAGCGGCCTCAGGTGGCCGGGGTGGTGGTCCGTGAATTGGCCCGCAAACACTCCAACTGGCGGGCCACCGGGAGCCTGTCGGGCTGGCTGGCCGAGGCCGGGATTCCGGTCATCGAAGGCGTCGATACCCGGCGGCTCACCCGACACATCCGCGAGCGCGGAGCCATGCGCGGCCTGATCGGGGCAGGGGCCGGGCCGACTCCGGAGCTCAAGGCGGAGCTGCTCCGTTCGCCGTCAATGGAAGGGCTCGATCTGGCCTCGAAAGCCGGGACCCGTGAGCCCTACGGGGAGACTGGTGGCGGGAAGGGGCCGCACGTCGTGGCAATTGATTTCGGGATGAAGCGGAACATCGTCCGCATGTTGGCTCTGGCCGGCTGCCGAGTGACAGTTGTGCCGTGCGACACGACGCCGGAGGCAATTCGTGCCCGCAAACCGGATGGGCTTTTCCTGTCCAACGGCCCGGGCGACCCTGGAGCGCTGGGCTACGCCATCAGCAACATTCGCGAGTTGGCCGGGGCCGGCCTGCCGACTTTTGGTATCTGCTTGGGACATCAGCTCTTGGGGTGGGCGTTCGGCGGCCACACGGTGAAGATGCCGTACGGCCACCGCGGTGGAAACCACCCCGTGAAGGATCTCCTATCCGGTCGCGTGCTGATCACCTCCCAGAATCATGGATTCGCGGTGGCAGGTTCGACGACAGACGGAGTGCTGGGTGGGCCGGATCTCGAGGTGACGCACCTTAACCTCAATGATGGCACCGTCGAAGGCATTCGTCACAAATCGCTGCCTGTTTTCGCGGTGCAATATCATCCTGAAGCAGCGCCAGGACCACATGACGCCTTCCCACATTTCCAGCAATTCATGGATCTGATGGGCGCTTGAGGCGTTGCAAGGACGCAACCCCTTGACACACAAGGGTTAAGCCCATACTATCGGTCTCCAAGACGCGCCGCCCCGGACGGGGCGGATGCCCCGTCTGACCTTCGAGGGGGAAGCATGACGAAGGCTGATTTGGTGGAGCAGGTTACGGCAGCCATGGCAAGGACCGCCGGCCCGCTCATCTCCAAAAAAGACTGCGCCCGGGTGGTTGACGCGTTTCTGGATTCCATCAAGAACGCGCTCAAGGAACAGCACAACATTGAGGTCCGAGGTTTCGGGACCTTCAAGATTCGTCGTCGGAAGACGCGAATGGCCAGGAACCCTCGAACGGGTGATCCGGTCGAGGTTGCTGCACGGCCGGTGCCGGTCTTCAAGCCCAGCAAGGAGTTACGGGCTTTGGTTGCGGAAGAGCACGATGGCGCGTTGCCGCCGACGGACTTCTCCGACGCCGACGATTGATACTCGCCCGACACCGGAAACGGCGGGGTCGGCCTCGGGCCGGCCCCGCTTAGTTTTCAGGAGCCGATGACTACCGTAACCGTTCTCCTCTTTGCCAGGTACGCTGACCTGATCGGTGCCAGCCGGGTCGAGGTCCCTGAATCTGCCTCCAGTAGTCTGGAGCAAGTCGTGGCGTACTTGCGTGGACTGCCCGGCGGTGGGGCTCTGCCCGAACGGCCATTGATTGCGGTGAACATGGAACAGGCAGGTTTCGACTACCGCCCGGTTCCGGGCGACGAGATCGCCATATTGCCGCCCATGGCAGGTGGGTGACGCGGTGAATGGTCTGTCGGGCGACCCGGTCGACGTCGACGCCCTTGTCCACGCTGTCAGTGGTCCTGGCCGAGGCGCCGTCGTTTCATTCGTCGGCGTGGTGCGGAACCATCACGCCGGCCGCGAAGTGCTCGAACTCGAATACTCAGCCTACGGCCCCATGGCGGAGCGCGCGATCGGCGTGATCGTCGCCGAAGCGGAGGCCCGGTGGCCGGCGGCGGTGGCGGTCGTACACCGCCTCGGGCGGCTCGCGATCGGCGAAGTCGCCGTGGCGGTGGTGGCTGCGGGCGGTCATCGGGGCGAGGCGTTCGAGGCGTGCCGCTACGTGATCGAGGAAGTGAAACAGCGGGTGCCGATCTGGAAACGGGAACGGTACGCCGACGGCAGGGAAGCGTGGGTCGATCCGACCGCGCCCGGCGGGACTCAGCCGGCCCGGCCCGAGGTGAGCCGATGACGCTGATCGACCGATTCCACCGTCCGTTAGGCAGCCTCCGTCTGTCGGTGACTGATCGGTGCAACATGCGGTGTGGCTACTGCATGCCGAACGAGAACTACGCCTGGCTTCCGCGCGCATCGATTCTCACGTTCGAGGAACTGGACCGACTGGCCGGCATTTTCGCGGTGCTGGGCGCCGGGAAGGTCCGGCTGACCGGTGGTGAACCGCTGCTTCGCCATGATCTGGCGCGTCTGGTCCGGCTCCTCGCCGCGCGGTCGGCGATCGACGATCTTGCCCTCACGACAAACGGGATTCTACTCGGGGAGCAGCTGGGTCCGCTCGTGGACGCCGGCCTCCGTCGGGTGACCATTAGTCTCGACACCCTCGTTCCTGAACGGCTCAAGGCCTTTGCGCGGAGTGATCGCCACGGGGCGGTACTGGACGGGATCGACGCGGCACTTCGGTCGCCGCTTCGGTCGGTCAAGCTCAACAGCGTGGTGATCCGGGGCTACAATGACGACGAAGTGCTCGACCTGCTCGCCTTCGCGTCGGAGCGTCGGCTCGAGCTTCGGTACATCGAGTACATGGACGTCGGCGGCGCGACCGGATGGCAGGCCAACGCGGTCGTGCCGCGGGCTGAAATCCTGGAGCGGGTGGCGGCGAGGTTCGGACCGGTCGAGGCCCTCGACGACCGCGGGGTGGCGCCGGCCGAGCGATTCCGGCTCAAGGATGGCACGACGTTCGGGATCATTGCGTCGACCACTGCACCGTTCTGCGGCAGCTGCGACCGGAGTCGCGTTACGGCCGACGGGACCTGGTTCCTGTGCCTGTACGCGGATCATGGGATCGATTTGCGGGCTGCCCTTCGCGCTGGGGCCACTGACGAGGCAGTCGCCGAGCTGGTGACCCGGCACTGGACCAATCGCATTGACCGCGGGGCGGAGGATCGTGCCGCAATGACCGGGCGTGGCGCGCTGTATCCGATCGAGGGCCTCAGGGCCGACCCTCGGCGGGAGATGCACACCCGGGGCGGCTGAGTCCTATGGCCCTGCATATCGCACTGATCGAACCTGAGATCCCGCCGAACACCGGCAACATCGCACGCCTCTGCGCCGCCACCGGGACCAGTCTTCATTTGATCGAGCCGCTGGGTTTTTCGATCGATGACGCCGATGTGCGGAGGGCGGGGCTCGACTACTGGGATGACGTGGACCTCTGGGTCCACCCGGACTGGTACACCTTCCGCGATGCGATCAGCCGGGAGCGGTGCCTCTATTTCTCCGCCAACGCGGTGCGGCCCTATTGGGAGGCTCAGTTTCAGCCGACCAGCTGCCTCGTCTTCGGGAGCGAAACCCGGGGGATGCCGGCCAGGATCCTCGAAAAACACCCGGAGCGTTGCTTTCAGATTCCGATGCCGGAAGCCAAAGTGCGGAGTCTCAATCTCGCGACCGCGGCGGGGATCGTCCTCTACGAGGCTCTCCGCCAAGCGTCTCTGTCAAAATGACTCATCCGCCTGGCACTCGGGTTGCTAGAGTGCCAGGGTGATGGGCCGCTTGACCCGTTCCCTCGGCGGCTTATCTTACTGGTTGCTTTAGCAGTCTCGGTGTGTTGCTGCTAAGTATGCCATCTAAGTAGTTGTACACTAATAACTTGGAGGTTCAGGACATGGCGAAGTCGAAGGGCAAGCTCAAGATCACGCCGCTCGAGGATCGCGTGGTCGTGTCACCGGATGAAGATACGGAAACCATGCGCGGCGGGCTCTACATCCCCGATACCGCGAAGGAAAAGCCGACCCAGGGCGAGGTGGTTGCCGTTGGTGCGGGCCGTGTCGAAAAGGGCGCGCGGGTGCCGATGGACGTCAAAGTCGGCGACAAGGTGCTCTATGGGAAGTACAGCGGAACCAACATCACGCTCGATGGCGAAGAGGTCGTGATCATCAAGGCTTCCGACATCCTCGCAAAGCTCGGTTAAGGAGAATTATTCATGGCTGCCAAGGAACTGCTGTTTAACGTCGAGGCTCGCGCGAAGCTCAAGCGCGGTGTGGATGCGCTGGCCGAGGCTGTGAAGGTCACGCTCGGTCCCAAGGGCCGGAACGTCGTGATCGACAAGAAGTTCGGATCGCCGACCGTGACCAAGGACGGTGTCACCGTCGCGAAGGAAATCGAGCTCTCCGATCCGGTCGAGAACATGGGCGCGCAGATGGTGAAGGAAGTCGCCACCAAGACCAGTGATCTGGCGGGCGACGGCACCACGACCGCGACGGTGCTGGCGCAGGCGATCTTCCGTGAAGGTCTCAAGAACGTGACCGCGGGCGCCAATCCGATGGAGCTCAAGCGGGGGATCGAGAAGGCCGTCGAGGTCGTGATCGAGGAGCTTCGCAAGCTCAGCACGCCGACGGCCGGCAAGAAGGAAATCGCCCAGGTTGGTACTATCTCCGCTAACAACGACCGCGAGATCGGCGACCTGATCGCGAATGCGATGGAGAAGGTGGGCAAGGACGGCGTGATCACGGTTGAAGAGGCCCGGGGCCTCGAGACCACCCTCGAGACGGTTGAGGGGATGCAGTTCGATCGCGGGTATCTCTCGCCCTACTTCATCACCGATCCGGAGAAGATGGAGGCGATTCTCGACACGCCCTACATCCTGATCTACGAGAAGAAGGTCTCGGCCATGAAGGACCTGCTTCCGGTTCTCGAGAAAGTGGCCCAGACCGGCAAGCCCCTGCTGATCATCGCCGAGGATGTCGAGGGCGAGGCCCTGGCAACGCTGGTGGTCAACAAGCTCCGTGGCACCCTCAAGGTCGCCGCCGTCAAGGCGCCGGGCTTTGGTGACCGTCGGAAGGAAATGC
>JANXXJ010000274.1 GCA_025350665.1 Gemmatimonadota bacterium
CGATGACGGTGCCTGCGAAGGTCTCGGCCCAGCCGCGGCCAGCGGTCGACGTTCGGGTGCCTCTCGACATTCGGGTGCCCAAGGCGCCGATTGCCGCGTCGGTCGGCGATCGGTCCATCCTCGTGTATGAACTCCGGATGAGGGCGTTCCGTACCTGTTCGACCAGTACTCCATGCTCGGTATGGCGGCCGGCTTTCCAGCCCCGTGGACGGCCGGCGGTCCCCCCTCGCCCCGGCACCGAGCGATGCCCCTCGACAACCAGGTCATTCGGTTCCAGCGCTGATGGTGGTTGGAGGGCTCGTACTCGGTTGACAGGAGGGTCGGGCGACTGCAGTATCCTGACCTTTCCGTCCCCACGGGAGGATCAAATGGCACCTGCCGCGGATTTGCGGCCCACTATTCTCACCGCGTGGCGGACGAACTGCCTGGTGACCGCCGGCCTGATCGAGGGGCTGCCGGCCACGCTGTGGGACGGGGCGATGCCGGGCATCGTGCCGAGGCGTACGGTCCGTACGATGGCGGCCCACCTGCATAACGCCAGGAGCCGGTGGATCCGGACGCTGGGCACGGAGTTCGGAATCGCGGCCCCCCCGCTGGTCGACCTCCGACGAGTGACTCGGCGGGGCCTGCTGGCGGGGCTGAAACGGAGCGGCCAGGGTATCGAGGCGCTGCTCGAGCTGGGGCTCGCGTCCGGCGGAGAGATTCCGGCGGCCAAGGCGTACGTCTGGCGGAACCTGCCGCTCGATGTGGGACATGTGCTGGCGTACTTCGTGGCGCATGAGGCCCATCACCGGGGGCAGATCGTGATGGTGGCCCGCCAGCTCGGGGCCAGGCTGCCGCGCGCGGTGACCGACGGGTTGTGGCAGTTCGCTGCGCGGGCCAGGGAATCGGCCGCCGGCAGGAGTCGAATCTCTCCTGGGAAAGCCAGATCGTGATCAGCGTATGTCTTGCGGGTGCCACCGGCTGGGCCGGTTCCGAGCTGGCGCGGGGCATTGCCCGCTGCGAAGACATGTCGGTGGTGGCCGCGGTGGGCCGGCGCCATGCCGGTCAAATCCTGGGTGACGTGCTGAACGAGCCCCGCCTCACCGGGCCGATCTTCGCCACGGCCGCGGAGGCGCTGGCGAGCCCATGCGACATATTCGTCGAGTACACCAAACCCGATACCGCGAAGGCGAACATCCTGACGGCGCTCGACCGAGGCGCCCACGTAGTTGTCGGGACGTCGGGGATGGCGGATCGGGATTTTGCCGAGATCGATGCGGTCGCCCGCCGCCAGGCCCGCGGGGTGCTGGCCTGCGGCAACTTTGCCCTCTCCGCGGTTCTGCTGCAGCGGTTCGCCGAGATCGCGGCGCGGCTGATTCCGCAGTGGGAGATCCTCGACTACGCCAGCGATCGGAAGGTCGATGCGCCGAGCGGGACCGCCCGCGAGCTGGCGGTCCGGCTGTCGCGGGTGCGCGCCCCGGAGCCGACCGTGCCGATCGCCCGGACCGTCGGGCCGGTGGAGGCGCGGGGGGCCACGCTGGCGGGGTCGCAGGTCCACTCGATCCGCTTGCCGGGGTTCACGATCAGCGCCGAGGCGATCTTCGGGATGCCGGACCAGAAGCTGACGATCCGCCATGACGCGGGAAACAGCGCGATTCCCTATGTGGATGGGGCGCTGATCGCGATCCGCCGGGTGGCGACGCTGGTGGGTGTCCACCGCGGCCTGGATACGGTGCTCGACCTCTAACGGGGGACCGGCGGAGACGGATGGAACGACGGAAGTTCGTAGCCGGCGCCGGGATGTTGACCGGCCTGGCCCATGGCGGCGCGCCGTCGTTCCGGTAGGGCAGTAGCGGGAGCCGCCTAGTACCCCGCAGCCAGCCCGAAGCCCCGCGGTTCGGTCACCCCGCGCCACACCCTGCCATCGCGATGGATGGCCTGCACGTTCGCGAGGTTTCCCCAGGGCGACACCTTGACCCCGTGCCCGAACGGGGCCATCAGGGCCCGCACCGAGTCGGCCCAGGGGATGTTCTCCACCACGAGCGAATCCGGGTTGTCTTGATGGTGAAACTGCGGCGCGGCCATCGCGGCGCCGATCGACTGGTGGTAGTCGACGACGCTCACGATCAGGTGCGCCACCGCGGTGATGATGTACGCGCCCCCGGCCGCGCCCGCCACGAGCAACGGGGCGCCGGACGGGTCGAGGACGATGGTCGGCGTCATGCTCGAGAGCATCCGCTTCCCCGGCGCGATTTCGTTGGTGGGGCCCTGGACCAGGCCCATCGCGTTCACGGCGCCGACCTTAACGGTGAAGTCGTCCATCTCGTCGTTGAGCAGGAACTCGGCCCCCGGGACCGAGAACGCGGAGCCGTAGCTCTCGTTGATGGTGGTGGTGATGGCGACGGCGTTGCCCATGGCGTCCACCACGGAGAAATGGGTGGTGTGACGCTTGTCCTTGGGCGGCAGGGACGGCGCGCTGCCGCTCGACTTGTCGCCGATCTCGGCGGCCAGCGCGGTGGCGGTGTCCTTCGACAGGAAGGACGCCACCGGAATCTTCACGAACGCGGGATCCCCCAGCAGGCTGTTGCGGCGCGCGAAGGCCCGTCGTTCCGCCTCGGCCAGCACATGAATGGACTGCGGCGAGCGCCATCCGAGCGTTGCCAGATCCCGATGCTCGAGGATGCCGAGGATGAGGCCGAGGGTCAGTCCGCCCGAGGAGACCGGGGGCATCGAGATGACGTGATGGCCGCGATAAACGAACTCCACCGGCGCGCGCCAGATTGGCTGGAAATTCTTGAGGTCGGCCAGGGTTATGATGCCACCGCCCGCTTTCATGGAGGCCACGATCAGGTCGGCGGTCGCCCCGGCATAGAAGCCGTCGCGCCCCTTGTCGGCGATGCGGCGCAGCGTGGCGGCCAGGCCCGGTGACTTCCAGGTGGCGCCCAGCGGCAGGAACTTGCCGTCCTTGAGGAAGAGCCTGGCACTGGTGGAGTCGCGCCCGAGCCGCCTGGCGCCCCCTTCGTCGTCATCGCTGAACGCGGTGTCGATCGCGAAGCCGGAGTCGGCGAGGGCGATCGCGGTCTTGAGCAGCGCGGCCCACGGCCTGGAGCCGTACTTCCGGTGCGCCTCGTACAGGCCGGCCACCGAGCCCGGCACGCCGGCGGCGAGCGCGCCGGTCACGCTCTTGTCCGTGACATTCCCGGCCGAGTCGAGGTACATGTCCCGTGAGGCGCCCCGGGGGGCCGCCTCGCGGAAGTCGAGCGCGACATTCTTCCCGTTGATTCGCGCCACCATGAACCCCCCGCCGCCGATGTTGCCCGCCGCGGGGTAGGTCACGGCAAGGGTCATGGCCACGGCCACCGCCGCGTCCACCGCATTCCCGCCGCTCTTGAGTACCGCGAGTCCGGCGTTGGTTGCGAAGGGCGAGGCCGAGACGACCATGGCCGAATCGGACGTGGTGACCCGGGCCTCGCGGGCCCGAACGGCCCCCGGTCTGGTGGGTGCCTTGGGGGCATCGGCCGGGCCGGCGCAGGTCGACGCGGTGGCGAGGACACCGGCAGCAACAAGTCTGAGTCGCATGGGCAGCTCGAGGTCAAGTGAAAGGCGCGGGCGCGTCGTCGGGACCGACCTGATGCAACATCTGCCCGCAGAACCAGTCGCGCAACCGGCCCGCTGGCCGGAGATGTGGCCGCCACGGCGCGGAAGGGTGCGCAGCCACCGGGGGCTCGATATCTTGGGCCATGGCGAGACCACATGTACGTCCCTGAGTCGTTCGCCGAAGGGCGAACCGAGGCGCTGCACCAGTTCATTCGGGCCCACCCCCTCGGTGCCTTGGTAGTGCATGGCCCCGACGGCCTGGACGCCAATCACCTGCCATTCGAGCTGGACGCCGCCACCGGCCAGCACGGGATGCTTCGGGCTCACGTTGCCCGCGCCAACACGGTGTGGTCCGCGGCCGCCGACGGAGCCGAGGTCTTGGTGATCTTCCGGGCGGCCGAGGGCTACATCTCCCCGAACTGGTATCCGAGCAAGCAGGAAAGCCACCGCCAGGTCCCCACCTGGAACTACCAGGTGGTGCACGCGCATGGACGGATCCACATCCGTGACGACGAGGCGTTCGTGCGCGGGGTGGTCGCCCGGCTGACCCACGCGCACGAAACCCGGACCGACGCGGCCCGGCGCTGGAAGATGTCCGATGCGCCGAGGGATTTCATCGACGAGATGCTGGCGGCGATCGTCGGGATCGAGATTGAGATTAGGAACGTGGTCGGGAAGATGAAGCTCAGTCAGAATCGGGAAGAGCGCGATCAGGCCGGTGCCGCCGATGGCGTGGCAGCCCACGGCGGCCAGGCCCTTGCCGACGCCATGCTGGCTGCTTCAAGAAAGACCTGAAAGCTCCATGCCCGTGACCACGGTCGATCATGCTGGATCGATGACCCGGCGCATGGGGTGGCGGATCGCGGTCGGGGCGCTGGTGGCCGAACTGGTTCCGATCCTGGCTCTGGTCGGGCTGGTCGCCGCGTTCGGTCCCGCCGGCCAGGCCCAGGCGAACGCGTTCGCCGAGCGGCTCGGGCGGTGGGTGGGCCCGATCGGCGGCGCGATCATGTGCTTTCTCGGGGGCTGGTGGGTCGGGCGATTGCGTCCGTCTGCCGGTCTGATACCGGGCCTGGCGCTCGGCACGCTGGCCGCGGGACTCGACGTGACGATCCTGGTGATCTCCGCAGTGCCATTGGAGTGGCTCTTTCTGGGTTCGAATGTTGGCCGGGTGATCGCGGGCGCGTTGGGTGGGGCGAAGGCGGGCCGACTGAACCCGGAGGGCAGCGTTCCCGACGGTGGCGGCCCGGAGACGGATCCGGCGCACTAGCCCCGGGGAAGGCCGCCGTCGCCGCCGCGGCGCGGCGGCATGGGGACGTGCTGGATGCCGATCTGGACGGTAGCGGTGGCCAGGAAGATCTCCCGCAGAAACACCAGCAGGCCGAGGACGAAGGCCAGCACCGCGGCGACGAACAACAGGCCCCAGGCGGTTCGTCATCACACTCAGCATGGCCCCGATCGCCGACGGGAGGAATACCGGAGCCACCGGGAGCTGAATGACGCGGGCGATGGCCGTCACGCCGGCTCCTGTGGCATCGTCGTTTCCTTGGCGCAGTGAGCCGGGTCGCCTAACGGCTGGCTTTCAGGTGTCGAGCCACGGCGTGATACGCCGGCAGTGAAGTCGGGTCGAGGTTGGCGTTGGCGGCGCCCGGGTGCGACGCGAACCGGGCGATCACCATTTCCGCCGCCGGGTCGACGTAGACGGTCTGGCCATGGATGCCCCGCGCCGCATACGCCCCGTGCTCGTTGTGCGACACCCACCACATGTTCCGGTAGCTCCATCCGGGCAGCAGGTTGTAGCCCGCCAGGGCGAAGTGGTCGCGGTTCCCGCCGCGGCGGATGTCGTCGACCACCGCCGCCGGGACCACCTGGTGGCCGTTCCAGCGGCCGTCAAGTCGCATCATCTCGCCGAAACGGCACAGGTCCCGCAGCGTCAGGTTGTAGCCTCCGCCGGCGAACTCCGTGCCGGTCGAATCGACCATGAAGTAGCCGTCCTGCTCGACGCCAAGCGTCGACCAGAAGCGGTCCCGGAATAGGTCGCTGATCGATCCGTTGGTGATCCGGCGGAGAATCCAGCCCAGCGTGTCGGTATTGACGGTCTTGTACGAGAACCGCTCGCCGTGCGGGCTCCCTTTCCGGATCGTGGGCAGGAATTCGTAGAAGGAGTCGGGGCCGCGGTAATTCGCTGGCCGGGGCAGGAACCCGCCCGCCCGGCTGAACTCCCAGACCGGCGAGTTGGGGTCGGTATAGTCTTCGGTGTATTCCAGCCCGGTGGTCATGTCCATGAGCTGCCGGACGGTCGCGTCGCCGAATCCGCTGTTCGCGAGTTCGGGGACGTACTGCGGGACCAGGGCCTGATCGTCGAGCCGGCCTTCCGCCACCAGGGTGGCCGCCAGGGTGGCGACGAAGGACTTGGTGACCGAGTAGGCGATATGCTGGCGGTCCTGGTCGAGCGCCCCGAAGTAACGTTCGTGAACGATCCGTCCCCGGTGGAGGATCACGATCCCGTCGGTATAGTTCGCCGCGAGGGACTGGGCCCATGTCATAGGGTCGGACCGGCCGATCGGCACGAACGTCACCCCGTCGATGTCGTCCCGCTCGGCTCGGGGCAGTGGAACGGCGGGGTGACTTCCCCGGGGCACCACCGTGGTCGGCTGGAGCTGCCGGAAGTTCGAGAACGCCCACCGGGTGGCGGGGAACTGGAAGAAGCTCGAGTCGGCGAATCGAATGATGCGATCGGCGGGCGGAGGCGACCCGACCATCCAGCCGAGTCGGATCGGGTCACTGGCGTGGGCGTCGAGGGTCGTCATTATTCCAATGTACCTCAGGCCTTTCGGTTCCGGAGCCCCGATGTGACGACGGATCTCAACATGGTCATCGCCAACCTGATCGACGACCTGGCCGAGATTCAGGAGTCGAAGCAGAGCCGGATGGGGTATCGGCGGGCCGCGCATGCTGTCCTCCTGCTGGCGCAGCCGGTCACGGCCTTGATCCAGCCGGGTGAGGACCATCCCACAATTCCCAACGTCGGACCCAAATCGCTCCGGGTGGTGCGGGAGGTCCTCGAGACCGGGGCGTCCCCCACCGTCGAGGCGGCGGTGATCGCCAGCGGGAAGGTGGCCGCGATCGAGTTGCGCCGGGCCCGGCGGGGCAATTTCCTGAGCCGGGCCAAGGTGATCGAGGCCCTTGGTGATGATCGGCTCACCGGCCCGACGCTGGCGGACTATCGCGGCGACTTGCAGATGCACTCCGACTGGAGCGACGGCCGGCTGACGGTGGCGGCGATGGCCCAGGCCTGCCTGGCCCGCGGCTACCGGTATGCCGCGATGACCGACCATGCTCACGGACTCCCGAGCGCGCATGGACTTTCCGTGGCGGACCTGGCTCGCCAGCGGGAAGCAATCGATCAGGTCAATCGGGACCTGGGTGACCGGTTCTGCCTGCTGGCCGGGGTTGAGGCGAATATCGGGCTCGACGGCTCCCTCGACCTGACGCCCGCGGAACTGCGGGCGGTCGATCTTGTCGTCGCCGCGGCGCATGCCGGTCTTCGGTTGCCGGACGATCAGACCGCGCGGATGGTCGCCGCCGTCCGGACGCCCGGCGTCCACATTCTCGGTCACCCGCGGGGCCGCCAGCGAGGGGTTCGGGCGGGGATCATGGCGGATTGGGATCGGGTATTCGCCGCCGCCGCCGACTCACGGGTCGCGATCGAGATCGACGGGGACCCGCACCGCCAGGACCTCGACTTCGAGCTGGCCGGCCGGGCGGCCGAGGCCGGGTGCGTGTTCGCCCTCGATAGCGACGCCCATTCGGCAAGCGAGCTGGGGTTCGTGGACATCGCCCTCGCCCATGCCCGCCTGGCGGGGGTTCCGGCCGAGCGGGTCATCAACTGCTGGCCGCTTGGCCGCCTCCTGGAGTGGCTGGGGGATGGTCGCCCCCGCCTGTGACCGACCTCTCACAAGTTGCTCCCGCGCCGGGGCGAGGTCTGGCGGCTGGCGTCCCAGGGCTGGATATTGGAGTGTTGTTCTCCTGTGGGATACCTCTCAGCTCCCTCCGGGGAGGCAAGGAAGGTTTTCGATGAAATCAATGTTCCGTAGCCTGGCTTTGGGTGCAGTACTCGTGGGGCTCGTTTCCGGCCGCGCGGCCGCTCAGGCCAGCCCGTTCCTCGGCACCTGGAAGATGAACGTCGCCAAATGGACCGGCACCCCGGGACCGGCGCCGAAGGCAGTGACGGTGAAGTACGAGACGGCCGGCGCGATGTTGAAGATCAGCGTCAATGGTACCGCCGCCGACGGCAAGCCGATCACCCTGTCCTACAGCTTCGCAAACGACGGCAAGGATTACCCCGTTACCGGCTCGCCCGACTACGATGCGATCAACAGCAAGATGCTCGACGCCAACACCCGCCATACGGTCCGCAAGAAAGGCGGCCAGGTGGTGCAGACGGTCCACACAGTCGTCTCAAAGGACGGGAAGCACTACACGTCCGCGACCACCGGTGTGAACGCCAAGGGCGAGAAGGTGAACAGCACTGCGGTCTACGATAAACAATAGGACGACAGACCGGCCCCCGTTTGCGCGACGGACGCGGAATCGGGGGCCGAGTCGCGTCCAAACTAAGGTTCACTCGACCCCCGCCGAGCCCGCCCGATTGGGGTTAGTGGACATGCCCGGCCGACGCCCCCCTTGCAATCGCCATGTGATGGACCGCGTGATGGTTCCCCGATGCCATGATGCCAATGAAGCCGAGCCCCCGAATTTTCTCAGCGGTCGGGGCCGGCGCGTCAGCCGCAGCTACGATCCGTACCCTGGCTCCGTTCGGGACCTCGGTCACCGTCAGCCGGTAGGGCGACTCGCTTGCCATCGCCTCGCCGTGGGCACGGGCCATTCGGCGAATCGCCGCGGCGACTCGCTCGCCGCCGGTAGCGACGACCTCGATGCCGCCCTCGATCGGGGTCGTAACGACGGCGCTCTGCAGGGTCACCGCGTCCATGTCGATCAAATGTTGCCGAAGGGCCTCGAGATTGACCGTCGACCAATCCGTCGCCGGATCGGCCTCCAGCAAACGGACGACCTCGGCAATCGCGGCGTAGGCGGCCTGGCCCCCCTGCGTAGCGGCTGGCCCCGCTTGGGCGGCGTGTTGCATTCCTGCAGTGTGGTCGTGGGGCACGGCCTGGGCCGACGTCTCGCGGGGGAGCAAACTCGAAATAGCGGCGAGCCCGACCAGGGCGACGGTGCGGATCATGAGGATCTCCTTGTGGGTTTGTCGACGGTAACCGATGGGCTCCACTCGGCAGCGCCTGCCCTGGTTCGAGCCCCCGGCGCCTCAGTGCAGGGCATAGAGGTTGCCGTCCGCGCTCCCAACGTACAACACCCCGCCCACGATCACCGGCGACGACAGGATCGAGCCGACCGTGAACATGGTCCGCATCCCGATCATCATCCCGTCGATGGTCCGGTCCGGGTACATCCGGCCCGACTGAAAGACTCCCGCCGAGTCCGTCCACTTGGCGGCGTTCTCCCTGGAGCCGTCGGACTGGAAGTGGGCCACGAACTGGCCGGTCCGGATGTCGACCCCGTGGAGCCAGCCGTCCGAGGTGCCGTAGTACACGACGTCGCCGGCCAGCGCGGGCGACGAGAATGAAATGGCCTTGTTGGCCAGGTCGAACTTGACCGCACCGGTGGCGGCGTCGAGGGCTTTGAAGCGGCGGCCGTCGGACGTAGCGAAGTAGACGGTCCCGTTCCGAACTGCCGGAGAGCCGATCGTCCAGCCGCCGTGATTGTCGTGGGTCCATTTGAGGACGCCGGTCCGGGCGTCGACCACATGGAAGTGGCCATCCCGCCCCCCGACAAACACCAGCCCTGCCGCCACCGCGGCCGAGCTCGCGATGCCGATCTGGTTGTAAGTGGTGGTGTCGTTACCGGTGGTGTAGCGCCACCGCTCGTGGCCCGTGGCGGCGTCGAGCGCATAGAGATTCCGGTCCCAGCTCCCGATGTAGACCAGGCCGTTCGCCACCGCCGGGGAGGCGTGGATGACGTCGCCGGCGGCGAACTGCCACTTGATCGTTCCGGTCAGCGCGTCGAGGGCGTAGACATGCTGGTCGCCGCTCCCGATGTAAACGGTGCTGTTGGCGATCGTGGGCGATGAGAGGAAGACGTCGAACGGATCGGGCATCCGCTCGGTTCGCGGGATGGCCCCGTGGATCCCCGGGGCGGTGAACCGGCGCTCGCCCTTGGTGGCGAAGGCCCAGCGCTGTTTGCCCGTCGCCGTGTCGACCGCGTAGATGTTTCCGTCCAGGCTGCTCACGTACACCAGGTCCCCGTGCACCGCGGGGGACGAGGCAATCGGCCCCTTTGACGCGAACTGCCACCGTTCCACGCCCGTCGTCCGGTCGATGGCGTAGAGGCGTCCGTCCGTGCTCCCGACATAGACCCGGTCCCCGCTCACCGCGGGCGACGAGAGCACTCGGCCCTGGGTCTTGAACTTCCACACGACCGATTGAAGCGTCGGGGCGGGGGAGTCGTACACCCCCTCGTGGGCCGGGCCGCCGCGGAACATGGCGTCCTGGGCGACGCCGGCGGCGCAGGGAATGACGACGAGGGCGACGGCGACGATGGACGTTCGCATGGGGTGCATCCTGCCCGGTCACGTCCGGGGCCGTCCTGCAAGATGGTACGGGGTCTTTCAGTCTCTACGAGCATCCTCGGGCGCGGTTTCATGGGAGTTCGCCTTGCGGTGTCCGGCTTCGAGGGGTACGCTACCGGCCGGAGGCAACCAATGCGACCCTCGGGTTCGTGGCTCGTCGTTGAGTGACCGGGCGGTGACGCTGTCCGTCCGGCGGGCCGTCGCGGGCGACGAGTCGTTGCTCCGGGACCTTCGCCTGCAGGCGCTGACTGACGCCCCCGCTGAATTTGCCTCGACCTATGAGCGGGAACTGGCCCGAACCGCCGCCGACTGGCGCCGATGGCTCGCCCCGGCCGCCACGTTCATTCTGCAGACCGCCGACGGACCCCGCGGACTCGCCGCCGGCGTTCCCGATCCGGCCGAGCCGTCTGTGGTGCAGTTGATGTCCATGTGGTCCACCCCGCCGTCCGGCGGGCCGGTGCCGCGGATCGGTTGATCCAGGAGGTGCTCGCATGGGCGGCGGCCAACGGCGGCGTGGTGGTCCGCCTCGATGTGCTCGCCACCAACGACCGGGCCCGTCGCTGCTACGAACGGAACGGATTTCGTCTGACGGGCCGGGAAGCGGTGCGCGAGCGCGACGGCCTCCTCGATCTCACCATGGACCGCCCGGTCCCTTGAAGCTCCGGTTACGCCGGCTCTCGAACGAAAGAGTGCGATGACGACTGCGGCCATTCCCAGACCCGTATGGCGTGTTGTCCCTCTGTTGATGACCGTCGCGTTCCTCGGCCATTTCAATCGGATCGCGATCACGGTCGCCGGCAGCGAACGCCTGATTCCTCACGATGGAATTTCCCCGACCCAGATGGGGTTGGTCTACTCGGCTTTCCTGCTGATGTACCTGGTCGGCATGGTGCCGGCCGGCATCATGGCCGATCGACTCGGCCCCTGGCTGGTGTTGGTGATCATGCTGTTCGGGCTGGCTGCGGGCAGCGTGGCGACTGGCGTTACCGGGCTGGTCGCGGCGGGGGCGCCGATCATCGCAACGCTTCTCCTCGTGCGGGGGGTGATGGGGTTCTTTTCCGCGCCGCTCCATCCCTCAACCTCCCGAACGATCGGGAACTGGTTCAAACCCGACCGGCGCACCGGGGCCAACGGGCTGATTCTCTCGGCGGCCATGGTCGGGACCGCGCTCACCTACTACCTCTTCGGGGCGCTGATCGACCGGGTTCCCTGGCCCTGGGCGTTCATCGCGCTAGGCGCGGTGACGGCGGTCGCCGGTGTCATCTGGCTGGGTGTCGGCGGCGACACGCCGTCGAGCCGGCGGGCGCCGACCGTGATTCGGACCGCGTCGGATCGGGGCTCTTGGATCCACCTGCTCAAGAACCGGAACCTGATGCTGGTGACGGTGGCATACTTCGCGGTCGACTACTTCGAGTACCTCTTCTTCTACTGGATCCAGTACTACTTCGGCACCGTCCGGGGGCTCGGCATCGACACCAGCCGGCTCTACTCGACGCTGGTGACCCTGGCCATGGCGGTCGGGGTGGCGTCGGGTGGCTGGATCGCCGACCGGCTGGTCTTGCGGTGGGGGCGGGACCGCGGCCGGGCTGCGGTCCCCATCGTCGGGATGCTGACCGGATCGTTGTGCCTGGTGCTGGGGATGCGGGCCGAGGCGCCGATCGTGGTGCTGGCGTGGCTCTCGGTCGGCGCCTTCGCCGTCACGGCGGCGGAGGCCCCCTGCTGGGCCACCGCGATCGAGTTGGGCGGGAAACACGGAACCACCGCCGCCGGGATCATGAACACCGGCGGCAATCTGGGCGGGCTGATTGCGCCGGTCGTCACGCCGTGGGTCGGCGCTCAATTGGGGTGGGGATGGGCCGGAGGCATCGGCGCGTTGCTGAGCCTCGCCGGCGGGCTGGTGTGGTTCGGCGTGAGGCAGCAGAAGGTGGAGCCATGAACGTCATGGCCCTGTCAACGGCGGCGGCCCTGGCACTCTCGCCGGTCCCCATCCATCGG
>JANXXJ010000298.1 GCA_025350665.1 Gemmatimonadota bacterium
GGTGACGGCGCTGGCGATCGGTCTGCTTCCGGCAGTGCGGATGAGCCGTCCCAGCCTGTCAGGTGCCCTCAAGGCGGGCGGGAGTGGCCAGACCAGCGCGGGGCGCGAACACCAGCGGACTCGCCGATCCCTGCTCGTGGCCCAGGGCGGCCTGTCGGTCGTCATGCTCGTCGCCGCGGGACTGTTCGTTCGGAGTTTCTCCCGGGTCAGCCGGCTCGATTTTGGCTTCCAGCCGGATGGTGTGGTGGTCGGTGACATGAACCTTGGGATCGCGGATTATCCGCAGGCGGCCCGCCTGGCGTACTATGCCGATCTGTACCAGCGGTTCAAGACGGTGCCTGGCGTCCTGTCGGTAAGCCTGGCGACCGCCAACCCGTTCCAGTCGAGGTACAGCGTCAGGGTTCGATTTCCCTCCGGCGATTCCGTACCCCAGCTCAAGTCGGGCGGGCCCTATTACTCGGCCGTCTCCCCCGAGTATTTCGCGACGATGCGGATCGGGCTCAGGCAGGGCCGCGTCTTCGCAGACGCTGATGGCGAAGGGGGTCCGCCGGTCATGGCGGTCAACGAAACAATGGCGCGGACCTTCTGGCCCGGGAAGCCCGCGTTAGGCCAATGCCTTTATGTCGGCCGCGACAGCAACATCTGCCGGACGGTGGTTGGGGTCGTGGCCGACGCGAGCAGCGAAACCCTGGACCAGAATCCGGTCCAGGCCTACTACCTCCCGCTTGGTCAGAGTGCCGGGCTGACCAACGACCGTCATCTCTTCATCCGGGTAGCCGGGGATCCCGAGCGGGTCATCGGCCCATTCCGGAAGCTGATGCAGACCCAGGCGCCGAATCTGCCGGTGGCCGACGTCAGGCTGCTCAAGGGCCAGATGGACGAACTCTACCGGCCGTGGCGGCTGGGCGCGGCGTTGTTCGGTGCGATGGGAGCCGTTGCCCTTGTCGTGGTCCTGGTCGGCTTGTACAGCGTTCTGTCGTACGGGGTCGCGCAGCGCCAACGAGAATTCGGGATTCGGACGGCGCTCGGGGCAACGGCCGGGGACGTGGCACGGCTGGTCATGATCGAAGGGCAACGGGTCGTGGGGCTGGGGATCGTATTGGGGGTGCTGGTGGCGCTGGCGGTCGGTCCTGTCCTGCGCGGATTCCTGTTCAGGACGGATCCGCGCGATCCATTGGTCTATACGGGGGTGGCGCTGGTGCTCGTCGCGGCCACGGTCGTCGGCAGTCTGGTCCCGGCCCGGCGGGCGTCTCGGTCCGATCCGATGGCCGCCTTGCGGGCCGACTGATCAGGGGACGATCAGGGCCTTGAGGAGTTGGCGGCCCTCCACCTGATGCAGGGCGTCGCCGGCCTGATCGAGGCCGAACCGGCCCGTAACCATGTCCCGCCAGGGAATCCGATCCTGGAACCGGGCCGCCAGTTCCACGGCGCGGTAGAAATGAGAATAGTCGGAGCCCCAGCAGCCGCGGATTTCCACGTGCTTCCGGTTGATCTGACTGTGGGGATTGATCGGCACGGTTCCGTGATCGGTGTACTGGCCGACCACCACGACCCGCCCGCCGTCGCGAACCAGGTCCAGGGCCTGGGCGACGGCCGCGGGACTCCCTGCCGCTTCGATCACGACGTCCACGCCGCGGCCCCCGGTCAATCGTCGAACCCGCTCGAGCCGCTCCTCATGCGAAACATCGAGCGACAGCGTGGCTGTTGCTCCCATCCGCCGGGCGAACGCCAGCCGGTCATCGGGGGCCCCAATGGCGATGACCTCCGCCGCGCCAGAGAGACCTGCCAGCGCGATCGCAGACTGGCCGACGGGGCCGACTCCCAACACGGCGACGGACTCGCCCAGCCTGATGCCGGCCCGCTCGACGGCATGGACAGACGTCGCGAGTCCGCAGCCTCCACCAATGAACGTCTCGGGTTCGAGCCCGGCCGGGATGCGAATCAGTTTGACCCCGGGTTTCATCCAGATGAGCTCGGACCACCCGCCGAGCGGGCCGTCCTTGGCGCCATACGTGACGCCATACACTTTGCGCGACGGGCAACGGGTGGTCTGCTTGTTCACCAGGCACTGGTAGCAGGCGTTGCAGGTCTCGTGGACGTCGAGGAACGTCACGAGATCACCCTCCCGGAACGGCGCGCCGGCCAGGTCGCGGATGACGCCATTCATGGCGTCGATCCGGCCGACCGAGACATGGCCCGGGATCAGCGGGTAGGGCACGCCGGACAGCCGGCCGCGCCAGAGGTGGACGTCGGTGCCGCACACCTCCGAATAGACGGTCTTGAGGATCGCGGCGCCGGGCTCGAGATCCGGGATCGGGATCTCGACGACTTGCACCGGTTCGTCAGGGGCGGGGATGACGACTGCACGGCACGTGCCGCTCATTTTGAGGCCTCGATGAACTCGAGATGCACGCCTCGGGTTGCCGCGGGAACGAGCAAAATCGACTGCTTGCCGAAGGGTTGGAACCGAACCCCGTTCTCCTTGAGCAGCGCGCAGGTCGCGCCGAGGTCACGGACGGCAATTGACAATCCGACGGGTGTGGGATGCCGGCTCCACATCAGGGGGGTACCGAGCCGCTCCGCGGCGAACTCGGGCCGAACGATCCACAGGCGGGCCCCTCGGAGGTCGACCGCGAATCCGCCGGGGTGCGGGTGGACAAAGGCCCGACCGAAGAGGCGCTCATACGCCGGGGCCAGACGGTCCGGGTCCGCATCGACCACGGTGAGGGCCGCAACGCCAAGGGCCGTATTGGCGTGGTGCTGCCACTCAGGGCGCCAGACATGGTGCGGCGTGTGCTGCTGACAAAAGAATGCGGGGAGGGCAGGCGAGGCCGAGTCCGGCAAATGGGCCACCGTGAATCGAGCTTCGACGGATCCATTCGGCAGGTCGACCGGCCGGGCGAAGTCGATCAAGGGCGGAACGTCGATTCCCCGTTCCACCAGCTGGCGCCGGGTGGCGTCGGCATTGGTCGTGCCGAGGGCCATGGCCCCGAAGCCTTCGCGGCGGTCGAGGATCCGGGCCCAGCGTTCGCTGCCCGCATTCCGTTGGACGACCTCGAGCAGCTCAAGGTAGTCGCGGCCGAACATGATCGTGTGGTTCGCGGTCCCGAGTGTGGGATGGCCGCCCTTTGGGGTCAAGGTGAACCCGAGGCGGCGGTAGTCCTCCGCGGCCGCGGCGAGGTTCCTGACGAAGACGATGGCGTGGTCAAGATGGAGCATGGCGGCCGGGGTGCGAGTCTGGCCGAATCTACCGGCGCCCCCGGCTTGAAACAACGCGGCTCCGGGGGGAGTATTCAGGGTCGTTCCCCCTGACCGGAGCAACTATGGCTCGTGAGCTGCCCAATCCTGGCAAGATTCAGCATCAGATGACCACCACGTCCTTGACGCTCGACGGCTATCGGGTGACCGAAAGCCTGGGTGTCGTGCTCGGCATCACGGTCCGCTCCCGGTCGATTTTCGGTCTGATCGGCGCCTCGTTCGAGACCCTGCGGGGCGGGCGGATCGAGCGCTTCATTCAGTTGTGCGAGCGAGCGCGCTCTGAGGCGTTCGAGCTGATGCTCGAACACGCGGAACAGCACGGCGGCAACGCGGTAATCGCGATCAAGTACGATGCGACGGAGGTCATGCAGGGTGTCTCGGAGGTGCTCTGCTACGGAACGGCTGTCGTGGTCGAGCCGACCTGATCGCGTTTCGTCGCACCGAGCCGCGTGAATTCGGTTACGCTGCGGCCGGTTCGCCCGGCTATCGTGTCGACATGTCTTGAACGGGGTTCGGTGTGTTGGCACGAGTGCGGGCGGCAGCGGTGCTCGGGATCGACGCGTATCCGGTCGATGTCGAAGTGGATCTGGCCAACGGATTGCCCTCGTTTTCGACGGTCGGACTACCGTCGAGCGCGGTCAGGGAAGCCCGGGAGCGGGTGACCGCGGCGCTCCTCAATTCAGGGTTCGAATTTCCACTCAAGCGAATTACGGCCAACCTCGCCCCGGCTGCGGTGACGCCAGCACGTTAGGCACGGTCCGCAGCTCGAGCCGCAGGACGTGGTGGTCCCGGTCCACGGTGGCCGACTGGATCCACGGACGGAGGAGTTCCCGCACCGCGGGGCCATTCATTCCCTCGATGGCCGTAGGGAACTGTCTGGCCAGCGCCAGCAGCCGCTGCTTGACCTCCGACGGCGCCACCTGACGCTCGGTGAAGCGGAGGGCCTGAAGACGGCTCTCAATCGATTCTCGCTCACTCCGGAGCCGTTCCAACGTCGGCTTCGCCTCCGCATCCGTCATGGTGCCGGCTGCAATCGAGGCGACGAGGCGGTCCCGGCTGGTGTCGAGGGCCTGGCGACGCTGGTCCAACTGGCGCCGGGTCTGGCCCACGGTCTGCTTCCCGGTCAACGCCTGGTCAATCGCCCGGCTCACCGCCCGCTGGACGGTCTCGGACTGGACCAGCTGGGCCACCGACGCCACGACGAACGGTTCAATGATCCGTTTGGGCAGGGTGGCGAAGAGGTGCGGGCAGTCGGAGGGCCGCGCACCGGTCGCCACGGGCGGGCGGAATCGGCTCAGCTGTTGGTGGCGATAGAACCGGAACCGGTCCGGTTCGTCCGCTGGCCCCTTCGGGCCGCCCCCGCCGACGAAGACGTCCCCGCAGTGGGCACATCGGATCAGGCCCGTCAGCTGGTAGCCGCCCACGGTGGGCCGGGTGACGGTCTTGTTGGAGGCGAGCCGGGCGGCCGCCTGGTCAAGCAGGTCCGGCGTGATCAGGGCAGGGTGGGCATCGCGGGTGATCACCCACTGGTCCGCGCTTCGCACCGGCGTGGCGGCGCGTTCCTCGGCATCATGCGGCCGACGGCCCCACACCACGTCCCCCAGGTAGGTCCGGCTGGTCAGGATCCGCTTGACCCACATCTTCGACCACTTCCGGGACGGGAACCGCCGATACCCCTCGGCCGCTAGATCGCCTAGCGAAGCGCCGCCGCCGGCGTAGGTGGTGAACAACCACCGGATCAGGGCGACTTCGTCGGCCGGTCCGGGGGTGAGCCGGACCCGTTCGTCATCCGCCTTGCGTTGGCCGACCTCGAGGACGCGTTC
>JANXXJ010000361.1 GCA_025350665.1 Gemmatimonadota bacterium
CCTGGTCGAACAGATCGGGACAGCGGTCGGGCGCCGGCCCTTGGTCGTCGGCCTCCCCGCCCCGATCGCCCGGGTGATCCTCCGGATCACCGACACCGCCGCGCGCCTCGCGGGCCGGGCCACCCTCCTTTCCGCCGACAAGGCCGCTGAGTTTCTGGCTCCGGCCTGGCTCGCCAACCCGGCTCCACTCACTGGTGCGACCGGATGGTCGGCGAAGCACGACTTTCGCACGGGGGTTGGCCTCACCGCAGCCTGGTACAAGCAGCACGGCTGGCTGTAACACTGAAACCGGCTGAGGGGATTCTCAGCCGGTAGGCCGTCGTCGTGATGGCTGTCAGTCGGTCGCGCCTCATGACGGACCCGGCGGCCGGATGGGGCATGGTCGCGCATGTGCGCAGGCTGGGGCTGGTGCCCGGAGGCTTGTCGGTAATACTGACGGTCGGAGCCGTCTGCTGCCAGATCGACTATGGCAGCGATGCGCTGGCCGGTCTCGTCGTGGCCGGCCTCGCGATCACCCTGGCTCTGTTCCTTCATCCTAGGGAAGGTCGTAGCGCTCGAGATAGTTGATGCCGTCACTATCAATGTGCCGAACGTACACCCCGCGACTCCCGACCGCGACGAGGCGGCGACCCACCGGCAGAGTCACCCGCCCGGCCACCTCGCCGGATTTCCCGATAAGGTCGTAGGTTCGCGCCCCGCCAGCGGGAACCGACCGCTCCACCCAAAGCTGGCCGTCCGGCGCGGCCACCGACAGGCCAGATGCCTGAGGCTTCGTCGCCGGCCATTCCTGCCCGCCCAGGCCCGGCTCGTCGGAGTCGTCATCGCGCCCCTGCCGTCCTCGAGAGAACGCCATGGACACCTGGCCGTTGACGTTCTGCACCGAGACCGAGAGCCCATTGGCAGCTGCCTCGGCCAGATACTCTTTCTTTTCCGCATCCCGAACCGGCACCGGCGACGTCGGAATCGGCTTGCCAACAACCCTGGTTCCCGCGGGGCCAACCCAATCAACCCGGTAAACCGGGGCCCGCAGCAGCGCGACTCGGCCGTCCTGGGCGACAGTCCACGAGTCCTGAACCGGGTAAGGCTTTTGACGCTGCGACTGGCGCTGGTTGTTGGCGGATCCGGAGCTTTTCACCACCATCGCCGGCAACTTCACGTGCGCGACCGTGTCGAACCGCGCACTGGCGCGGTCCCAGCGCACCACGGCTCCCGAATCGGCTCTCGGGTCCCCCCCCACGGGCTGGAAGTAGATCAGCCCTCGCCCGTCAGTACCACGCGGAAAGATCAATGGCACCGCACCAGGCCGCCCCCCCGGCTGCCCCTGGGCGATCGGGAAGGTTTCCTTGAAACGCCCACCGCCGTCGATGACGGCCATCCTGGCGTTTCCGAGGTCGACCAGCAGGGTCGCTCCCCCAGGAAGCGGGAACAAGGCGTCGGGGGACTTGTACTCACCCGGGCCTCGTCCGGCACGCCCGATGGTATCCATTTTTTGGGAGGCGAGATCGACCCGAAGCACCACATCGTCGATCCCGTCGGCGACGAGGACGCGGCCGTCGGGTAACTCGCGCAAACCGCTAATGGTGCTGAACTGGTGGTTGAGGCGGGCAGCGGCCTTGGCGAGCACTCGGGCCTGCCCCGGCAGCGGGCCGGCCGCGCCGAGCAGGACGGCTGCTGCCACCAGCAAGTAACGTCGCATCGTCATCTCGAATGTTCAGACTAGTAGAATGATGACCAACCGGCTCAGTCGGTCGCAAGGCAGAACGAAACGGGACCCCACTGGGAGGCCCCGTTCGTGAATCGATCCACTCGAACTACTGAACGATGATCTTGCCCTTCATGCCCATCGCCATGTGCGGAGTACAGGTGAACTTGTACTCGCCGGCCACGAGGTTCGCGAACGATACCTCATAGGTCTGATTCGGTTCGGTCATCAGGGGCCCGTTCAGCTCGCCGAGCTTGTCGCCAGACATGTTGGCATCGAGGCCAGCCTTGGCGGCCGCCGGAATGCTGTC
>JANXXJ010000365.1 GCA_025350665.1 Gemmatimonadota bacterium
GAACATCTACGAGCACTCCAAGGAAGTATCCTGGATCGCCGGCATGATGGCGGCGGAGCTTCACCTCGACGTCCAGCTGGCCAAACGGGGCGGGCTGCTCCACGACGTCGGCAAGGTGCTGACCCATGAGAGCGAAGGCACCCACGTCCAGCTCGGCGTCGAAATGGCGACCAAGTATCGGGAGAGCGCGCTGGTCATCAACTGCATTGCGGCCCACCACGACGATGTGGCCCACGAGACGGCCGAGTCGGTGCTGGTCCAGGCGGCGGACGCGATCAGCGGCTCCCGGCCTGGTGCCAGGCGGGAAGCGTTCGAGACCTACGTGAAGCGGCTCACCAAGCTCGAGGAGATCGCCGGGAGCTTCGAGGGCGTCGAGAAGGTGAACGCCATTCAGGCCGGCCGCGAAGTCCGGGTGATCGTGGTGCCGGAAAAGATCGACGACGCGAAGGCCCAGGAGCTGGCGGAAACGATCGCCAAGCGGATCGAGGGCGAACTCCAGTATCCCGGCCAGATCCGGGTGACGGTGATTCGCGAGACCCGGGCGATGGGCCTCGCCAAATGACGGCCCGGGTACTCGACGGCGTCGCAATCGCCAACGCGATCCGGCTGGATGTCGCGGTCGAGGCTGCGGCGTTGCTCACACGGGGCATCATCCCCGGTCTGGCGGTCGTGATCGTGGGCGACGATCCGGCGAGCCAGGTCTACGTGGCGAGCAAAGGCAAGGCCTGCCTCGAGGCCGGCATGCACTCGGAAACGATCCGCTTCGCCGGCACGACGACCGAGGCGGAGCTGCTCGCCGTGGTGGACCGGCTCAACGCCGACCCCAGGATCCACGGCTTCCTGGTTCAATTGCCGCTGCCGAAGCACATCAGCAGCGAGCAGGTGCTGCTCCGAATCGATCCGAACAAGGACGTCGACGGCTTCCACCCCATGAATGTCGGGCGCGTGGCGGTGGGCGATCAGACCGCGTTCCGGCCGGCGACGCCGTTCGGCATCCAGCAGATGCTGATCAAGTCGGGGATCGACACCAGGGGCATGCATGCCGTGATCGTGGGCCGTTCGAACATCGTGGGGAAGCCGATCGCGAGCCTGCTGGTGCAGGATACCCCGGGTGGCAATTGCACCGTAACGATCTGCCATTCCCGCTCGCGCGATCTCCCTTCGCTCACCCGGCAGGCGGACCTGCTGGTGGTCGCGATCGGGAAACCGGAGTTCGTCACGGCGGAGATGGTGAAACCCGGGGCGGTGGTGGTGGACGTGGGGATCAACCGGGTGCCCGATCCGGCCGCGGCCAGGGGCTATCGCATCGTCGGTGACGTGGCCTATGCCGCGGTGGCCGAGGTCGCGAGCGCCATCACCCCGGTGCCCGGCGGCGTCGGCAAGATGACCATCGCGATGCTGCTGATGAACACGGTGCAGGCGGCGAGACAGCAGGCGGCCGGCTAAGCCGATGGTGAGGAAGCGGGGGCAGCCCGCGCCGGACGATCTTTTCGGGGAGAGGCGGCCATCGGGGCCGCGGCCCGCTGCCGGTTCGGGCGGACCGGGGACCCCGGGAGCGACCGTACCCGCGGCCCGGCCGGCCTATTCCGTCACCGAACTCGCCCTGACCCTCAAGGACGCCGTCGAAGCCGCGACCGGACAGGTCTGGGTCAAGGGCGAAGTGATCGGTCTCAAAACCTATGAGGCCGGTCACTGGTATTTCAACATCAAGGACGAAGCGTCGCAACTCCGCTGCGTCATGTGGCGGACCTACGCCCAGCGGCTCCGGACCCCCCCGCCCGAGGGCGCCGATGTCTATCTCCTGGCCACGCCCACCGTCTGGGGCCAGCGGGGCGAACTCCGGCTCAACGGCGTCACGATGCTGCCGACCAGCGGCGTCGGGCTCCAGCAGCTCACCTTCGAGCGGACTCGCGAGGTGCTCGAGCGGGACGGCCTGCTCGATCCCGCCCGGAAACGCCCGCTGCCGCCGTTTCCGCGCGCCATCGCGGTCGTGACCAGCGCGGACGGCGTGGTGATTCACGACATCCTGACGGTGGCCCGGCGCCGCTGGCCGGCCACCCGGATCATCCTGGTGCCGGCCCGGGTCCAGGGGGACGAGGCCGTGGATGATCTCGTGACTGCGTTAGGCATGGTCAACCGGCTCGATGATGTCGACCTCTGCATCGTGGCCCGGGGCGGCGGGGCCCGGGACGACCTCCAGGCGTTCAACGCCGAACCGGTGTGCCGCGCGGTGGCGGCGGTGATGGTGCCGACGATCAGCGCCGTGGGTCATGAGACCGACATCACGCTGACCGACCTGGTCGCGGACCTCCGCGCGGCCACGCCGTCCGCGGCGGCGGCGCTGGCGCTGCCGGACCGGGCCGACGTGGCTCGCCATCTGGCCTCGCTGGCGAGCCGGCTGGGTGGCGGTCTCCGGGGCCGGACCCGGGTCCAGTCGGAGCGGCTGGCGCGGGCGGGGGACCGGGCCCGCCGCGCGATCGAGAGCCGGATGGAGGAGCGGCGGCGGCGCTGGGAGCGTTTCGCGTCATCGCTCGACGCGCTCAGTCCGCTGGCGGTGCTCGGGCGCGGGTACGGGGTGGCGCGGCTCGCCGATGGCTCGGTGCTCCGCCGCAAGGAACAGGCACCGCCGGGGACCCCGTTCGGGCTCCGGATCTCCGATGGGGAAATTGCCGCGAGGGCTGAATGACGATCGATCCACTCTCTGCCGACCTGAAACGCCTCGAGGAAATCGTCCGGCTCCTCGAGCGGGACGATGTCGACCTCGATCAGGCCCTCACCCTCTTCGAGGAGGGGGTCCGCCATCTCAAATCGGCCAAGGAGCGGCTGACCGAAGCGGAGGGCCGGGTCGAGCGGGTGCTCGAGGACGCCTCAGGCGTGCTCCGGCTCACCGAACTCGATGACTGATCTCGCCCGGGCGGTGGCCCTGCTGGCGGAGGCGCGGGACATCACCGACCGTCGCCTCGCCGAGGTGGCCCTCCGGCTCGAGCGGGAGACGCCCGGGCGGATCGGCCAGGCCCTGGCCTACGCGTTAGGCACCGCCGGCAAGCGGGTCCGGCCGGCGCTGGTCCTCGCCGGGTATCGGGCC
>JANXXJ010000021.1 GCA_025350665.1 Gemmatimonadota bacterium
GTGATCGACACCATGGCCGACTACCTGGCCCATCACAACGCCAATACTCACTGGAACTACCCGGCGAGTCGCGAAACGGACGAGATCATCGCCGGGGCGCGCCAGGCTGTGGCGGATTTCCTGAACGCCGGCCCGGCCGAGGTTGCCTTCGGGCCGAACATGACGACGCTCACCTTCCATTTGGCCCGGGCCCTCGGCCGCGGGATGTCGAGCGGCGATGAACTGGTGGTGACCGAGCTCGACCATCACGGCAACGTTGGCCCCTGGGAGGCGATCGCCCGCGAGCGGGGGCTTGGCTTGCGCCGGGTCCCGTTCAGGATCGACGACGGCACCCTCGACCTGGGGCAGGTGATCGAGATGCTGGGGCCGCGGACGCGGGTGGTGGCCATCGGCGGTGCCTCAAACGCGCTGGGGACGGTCAACGATGTCGCCACGGTGTGTGCGGCGGCGAGAGAGAAGGGGATCGTGTCGTTCGTCGATGCGGTGCACTCCGCGGCCCATGTCCTGCCCGATGTCCAGGCGATTGGGTGCGACTTTCTGGCCTGCTCGCCGTACAAATTTTACGGTCCGCATATGGGCCTGCTGTACGGGCGGCATGATCGGTTCACCACGCTCGACGTCCCCAAGCTCACGCCGGCGCCGAACCAGGCCCCCGAGCGGATCGAGACCGGGACCCAGAATCACGAGGGGATTGCCGGAACCGGCGCCGCCATCGACTTCCTCACGTGGATCGCCCCGCGGGCCGATCGACGGGCGTCACTCGTGGCCGCGTTCGATGCGTTGCACACCCGGGGCGTAGTCCTGTTCCAGCGCCTGTGGGACGGGCTCGGGGCCATTCCTGGCGTCCATCGGTTTGGTCCCGGTCCCGACCGGCCCCGGACGCCAACGCTCGGATTTGTCGTGGCGGGCGTACCGTCGTCTGCCGTGGCAACCCATCTGGCGGACCAGGCGATCTGGGTGAGCCACGGCGACTTCTATGCGACCACCGTCGTCGAGCGCCTGGGGCTCGGCGAGGAGGGACTGGTTCGGGCCGGGGCCGCCTGCTACACCACCGCGGACGAAGTGGATCGTCTCGTCGCAGCCGTCGCCGAGGCCTCCGGGCAGTAAAGCGACGCGGGGTGAGCGTCTCGCTCACCCCGTCGTATCGTTCAGCCTTTCTTCTTGGCCGCGGCTTTGAGTACTCTGGCTCGCGGCCGCTTCTTGCCGGTGGTGCCTCGAAAAATCTTGCCCTTCCGGCTCCGGCGATCACCCTTGCCCATCGTCTGCTCCTTCGTCATCGGTTACAGGGTTGAGTTCAGCCTGGCTGGCCAGCGCGAGCCAGGGACGATCCACCGTGGATGACTGCCAGAATCCCAGTCGATCGTTCGGCAAGCCGAACTTGTCTTCAGCCACTTCCAGCATGCGCTCCGGCACCCACAGACCGCCGGTCCAGAGCGCTTCCCGTCGCCACCGTTTGGCCCTTCGGAGGGGCGTTTCTCCCGAGGGGTCGTAGCCCCGGGCCAACCCGCCCCGGCCGCCGATGGTTCCCAGCGTTTCCATGATGAAGTCGTACGACACCGCCAAATGACGCTCGACGTCGTGGTCCGTCAGGAGCCATCGGCTCCGTTCCCGCGCCGCCTGCATCGCCCGCTGCCAACTCTTGGTGTCGGACAGATGCACGAGGCTTCGGAAAATACGCCGGTTGGTCGCCACACTGAACAGGGTGGGCGAAATGATCTTTTCGAGATGCCGGTCCGCGGCGGCGTGATCGAGCAGGATCAGATCCCGGGCCCGGCGGGCAAACCGGTCGGTCAGGTGGGTTTCGACCCGAAGTTCCCAGTATTGGTGCCCCATTGTCCGGGAACTGCTGGTCAGGAGCAACTGGCGCGGCACGAAGAAATTGTGGGCCACGGTGTCGGCCGCGAGGTGGGTCAGGTAGCCAAGTCCGAACGCCTTGAGCTGGTCCGATGGTGCGAAATCGTAGGTTTCCTGCCCGACGTGCCAGAAGTGGGAGTGACGCCCCTTCGGCACATAGTGCTTGGCGATCGACGTGTCGGGCGCGATCGAGCCGTAGTAGAAATCGTGGGGGAAGGCGCCGATCAGGTCGGCGATGCCGGCGGGAAGCAGCTTCAGGTTGGCGAGTATCGTCTCGCTGAGGAAGACGTGGGTTCCGTGGGTCCAGGCGTGGGCCTCGGCCGGGAAGATCGCCACCAGCAACAGGCCGACCATCACGCCGACCGCCGCACGACGCCAACCGGTCACCGGCGCCCTCGTACCAGAAGCCGTTTGATCCGGCTCAGGGCGGAGGCGCCGGTCCGGAGAGATCGGAGGGTCGCCGCCACGTCGAGGGCCGTTTCGGTGACTTCGGAGGCGACCACCTCGAAGAGGGCATCAATCTCTTCGAGGCGCCCCTCGACGCGTTTCGCGCCGCGGACGGCCTGACGTCGCAGGCCGCGGCTCACATCGACCACCGCCAGAATCTCCTCCTTGAGGCGCCCGCCGACTTCCGCCCCGGAGCCCGCGATCCGGTTCACGGCCTCGATGGTCGGGGCGAGATCGTTCCGGAGCGACGCGACTTCGTTCGCGAGCCGCTCCGCCTGGCGACCGGCGGCGCGGCCCGCCATCGCCACCGAGGCGGCGATCGCAAGAAACCCCAAAGCGATCACCACCAGCGAGATCGCGACCGTCGGGCCAACCCAGGCGGGTGTCGTCATGATCCCCAAAGATAATGTCTTCGCCTTGACGCGCCGCTATCGCGGGGGCGAGGTTTTGCCCCATGCCGCCTCGATTCATCGTTACCGGTGGGCGCCCACTCGCCGGCACCGTCCGTCCCGCGGGCAACAAGAATGCCGCGCTCCCGATCCTCGCCGCCACCCTGCTTGCGGAAGGGCCGGTGGATCTGGCCAACCTGCCCCGGATCCGGGATGTCGAGATGATGATGGCGCTGCTCGAACATCTCGGCGCCAGTGTCGCCTGGACCGGCCCCAACGCGGTCCGGATCGACACCGCCAAGGTGACCTCCAAGCCGCTCGACCCGGGCCTCTGCGCCCGGATCCGGGCGTCGATTCTGCTGGCGGCGCCCTTGCTGGCCCGCTTCGGCCAGGTGGTACTCCCGCCGCCGGGAGGCGACGTGATCGGACGGCGCCGCGTCGATACCCATTTCCTGGCTCTCGAAGCCCTGGGGGCCACCGTCATGGTCGGCGAGCGGTACGAGATCGAGGCCCGGAAGCTCAAGGGCGCCGACATCTTCCTGGACGAGCCCAGCGTGACCGGCACCGAGAACGCCCTGATGGCGGCGGTCAAGGCGGAGGGCACCACGGTGCTGAGGAACGCGGCGGCCGAACCGCACGTTCAGGACCTGGCGCGGATGCTAGTGGCCATGGGGGCGTCGATCGACGGGATCGGGAGCAACACGTACGTCGTTCAGGGCGGGCGGCCGCTGGGCGGGTGCAGCTACGAGATCGGTCCCGACCATATCGAGATCGGCAGCTTCATTGGCCTCGCGGCGGTGACCAACGGGCAGATTGCGATCGAGGGCGTTCGCGGTGACGATCTCCGGGCCACGCTGATCGGGTTCGAGCGATTGGGGATTCGTCCCCGGCTGGAGGGGACCCGCCTCACGGTCGACCGCGACCAGGAGCGCCGAATCCGGGCGGACCTCGGCGGACACGTGCCGAAGCTCGAAGATGGGCCGTGGCCGGCGTTTCCGGCCGACACCATGTCCATCGCAGTGGTCGCCGCCACCCAGTCCGCCGGGATGATCCTGATCTTCGAGAAGATGTTCGAATCGCGACTCTACTTCGTCGACAAATTGATCGGCATGGGTGCCAGGATCGTCCTGTGCGACCCGCACCGGGCGGTCATTTCAGGACCGTCCCAACTCCGGGGCGGCACCGTGGAGTCGCCGGACATTCGGGCCGGAATGGCGATGCTGCTCGCGGCGCTCGCCGCGGAGGGGAAGAGCACGATCCACAACATCGGTCAGATCGAACGGGGCTACGAGCGGATCGACGCCCGTTTGATCGAACTCGGGGCCGCGATCGAGCGGGTGGATGACTGAGCCGGTCGCGCTGGCGGAAACGGCCGGCGTTGCAGTCGGGGTCCCCTGGTTCGAGATCCCCGGGTGGCGCGGGGAGTTCGGGGTCATCGCCGGGGTGACCGGGCGGGGCGATCCCAAGGCACCGTTCGACCTGGGGCTTGCGGGGACGGCTCCAATTGGCGCGGTGCTCGAGCGCTGGCGGGCCATCGGCCGGGCGTTTCCCGGGATACAGGGCATCGTGGTGGGGCGCCAGGTGCACGGGACCCGGGTGTTGTGGCACGACGGGGTGACGGACCTCTCCATCCGTGAGGGGGCGGACGGCCATGCCACGCGGACGGCCGGCATCATGCTCGCGGTCTCTCTGGCGGATTGTGTGCCCGTCTACCTCGTTGATCCCGTGGCGCGCGCCGTGGCGCTGCTTCACTCCGGGTGGCGGGGCACGGCCGGCCGGATTCTCGCGGCAGGGGTCGCGGCCCTCCGGGCGCAGGCCGGCTCGGCGCCGCAGGATCTCGTCATGCATGCCGGGGTCGGGATCTGCGGGGCGTGCTACGAGGTCGGAACTGAAGTGGCGTCCGCGTGCGGGCGGCCGTCCGCGGGGTCGCCGACGTGGCTCGACCTTCGGGCCCTGATCGCCGAGCAGGCGATGGCGGAGGGGATCCGACGGGTATCGGTGTCAACCGAGTGCTCAGCTCATCATCGGGGCCGATTCATGAGTCATCGGGCCTCGGGCGGGCGGGACGGCCGCATGGTGGCGCTGCTGGGGTTCCCGGCTTCATAATTAGACGGGTTTTCAATCAGGGGGCGGGGGATGAAGCGATTGCTGGTTGGGATGGGGGTTGGGCTGCTGACGATGGCCTGCGGTAGCGTCACGACCCAGTCGGATACCGACAGTCCGATCGTGTTCATCACCTCGCCCAAGGCCGACTCGACCGTCGGTGGGGCCGTGGCGTTTACGGCGCAAGCCCTTGACGGGTTTGGGGTTGACAGCGTGGTGTTCAAGGTCGACGGAGCTGCGATCGGGACCGACCTCACGGATCCGTTCTCGGTCCTGTGGAGCACCCAAGCTGCCGGGAACGGCGTCCATTCGCTCCGGGCCGAAGCCTTCGACCCGTCGGGCAATTCGGGCTTCGCTTCGATCAGCGTAACGGTTGATAACACAAAGAACTAGCCTAACCGCGGCGATTGACGCTTTGGGCCGGGAAGGGTAGATTCCCGGCTTGGATGCAGTGGG
>JANXXJ010000034.1 GCA_025350665.1 Gemmatimonadota bacterium
GCAGAACCCGGCCTCCATCGAATCGCCGCGCTGGAATCCGTTCGTCCGGGATGGCCTGGCCGAAACGGCCGCGGCCGACCACCAGTCGCCGGCGCGGCACGGTCCGAATGACGAGCGGCGGGAACGGTGGCACGGCACCAAGGAGCAGCAGCAGGAACGACGTGAGCAGGGCCGGACTCCGGACCAGCCGCGGCAACAGAAACGCGATTCGAATGGGAGGGACGCATGAGCTTTACGATTCCGGGGCTCGCGGGCACCGGGGCCGCCAGTCCGCCGGCAGTGGCGAAGGACAAATCAGCCCTCGGGAGGGATCAGTTCCTCGAGCTGCTGGTGACGCAGCTCCGGCACCAGGATCCGCTGAATCCCATGCAGGCCGACGCGTTCGCGGCCCAGTTGGCCCAGTTCTCGTCGGTGGAGCAGTTGACCAAACTGAATGACGCGGTCGCGGCTCAGGCCAAGGATGCAGCCATCCGCTCCACGTTGGACCGCACCGCCCTGGGGGCTTCGCTGATCGGCAAGCACGTGGTCGCCGAGGGGAACCAGCTGTCGGTTGCCGCCGATGGGAGCACGTCGTTCCGGGTCGAGGTGGCGGGTGTAGGAGGCCAGGCCACGCTCACGCTGCTCGACGCGAACGGCCAGGCCGTCGCCACTCGCTCGCTTGGCAACGTCCCCGGCGGGACCCAGCAGGTCCGGCCGCCGACCGATCTGCCGCCCGGCAACTACACCTACTCCTTTGATGTCAAGTCGCCGAAGGGCGACCCCGTCACTGTCAGGACCTTCACCGACGGCGTCGTCGATGGAGTCACGTACGAAGCCGGTTCGGTGATGCTCAAGATGGGCAGCCGCCGAATCGCCGTCGACAAGATTTCCGAAATCACCCCCTGAAGCAGGAGACTGACCACCATGATGCGAGCACTCTTTGCCGGCGTGTCCGGCCTCCGCAACCACCAGGTGCGGATGGACGTTATCGGCAACAACATCGCGAACGTGAATACCGTGGCGTTCAAATCGTCGCGAGTGACGTTCGCCGAGTCCTTCAACCAGTTGCTGCAAGGCGCCACGCGCCCGCCGGCCAACTCCGGCGGCCGGAACCCGACTCAGATCGGCAACGGCATGAACATCGCCAGTATCGACACCGAGTTCACCCAAGGCACGATCCAGAGCACCGGGGTGAAGACGGACGTGGCGATCAGCGGCGACGCGTTCTTCGTGACCAAGGGCAACGGGAAGACGTTGTACACCCGGGCCGGGAATTTTCAGTTCGACGCCAATGGCCGGCTGGTGGCGCCGAGCAACGGCTACGTCGTCCAGGGGATCAACGCCGACGCGCTGGGCAACTTCTCCTCGTCATCGGCCGTCACGGATATCGACCTCACCTTGAACCGAAAGTCGCCGGCCCGGGCGACCCAGGCGCTGAGCCTCGCCGGCAACCTCAATCTCAACCAGCGGATCACCGCCACCGCTCCGGCCCCGGTGTCCGAGCCGCACCAGATGTCCATTACCGTGTACGACACGGCCGGCCAGGCGCACAACCTGGTCATGACCTTCAAGCAGGTGTTCGCCGCCGGCCCGCCCGCGCTGCCGAACAACACCTGGACTTTCTCGATGAACTCGCCGACCGCGACCATCAAGGGCCTCGACAATGCCGCCGTGCCGGCCACCAACCCGCTCGACGCGGATCAGGGCCTCGTAACGTTCAATGCCAGCGGCCAGATGACCGATTTCAACAACGGTTCCGTCAATCTGTCGGCTGAGCCGGTCCGGATCAGGGTCAGTCCGACGTCCGGCGGGACGCCCTTCGACATCACCTTGAACCCCGGCAGCGTGAACGACATTAACGGTCTCTCCCAGTTCGCCAACCCGTCCAACGGTGTGTTCACGGCCCAGGACGGCTATACCAGTGGCGACCTGCAGGACATGTCCATCGACTCGACTGGCGTCGTCACCGGCTTTTACACCAACGGCGTGAGCCGGCCGGTGGCCCAGATGTCCCTGGCCAGCTTCAACAACCCCACGGCCTTGCTCCGCCGTGGTGACAACATGTTCGAGCCGTCGGCCAACTCGGGGGTGCCGGTCCTTGGGTTTGCGGGGACCAGCCAGACGTCGACGATTACGGCCTCCGCGCTCGAGTCGTCCAACGTCGACCTCTCCGAACAGTTCACTGAAATGATCACCGCCCAGCGCGGCTTCCAGGCGTCGGCCCGGGTCATCACGACGGCCGATGAAATGCTTACCGAACTCGTCAACCTGAAGCGGTAATTCCTCTTTGACGGGAGGCGGCGGATTCCGCCGTCTCCCGGTCTTTCCCGCCCCAAAGTCCTGCCGCCCTCGCGGCAAGAATGACCGTAAGGGACGCGGCAGAGAATTCCCTCTTGGGGCCATCCGTTCCTGCAGGGCGCCCACCCCAAAATCAGCCGACCTTCTAACCGATGACTCTGTAAAGAGTTAGCGGATCGCCGATCGGCGGTCGGCGATGGTACGCCCGTTGCTTTTCAGGGCGCCGGCTAGTCGTCCCAGGGTACCGCCAAATCCATCCAGGTGGTTATGTCAGAGGAAGCGCACGCAGCACCAGCCGCCGAAGGCACCGAGGCCAAGCCGGCCAAGGGACCAAGCAAGCTCATGCTGCCTCTGGTCATTGCGTTGATGACCATCGCCGGCGGGGTGGTCGGAGTGTGGTTCGTGGGCCCGAGACTGAGCGCCCGGGCCAGCTTGCAGGCAGGGCTCGAGGCCGAGGCCGCGGCTGCGGGCAAGGGCGACAAGGAGGACGGGAAGGAGGGCGCGAAGGGGGGCGAGAAGGGGCCGGTCTTCAAGCTCGACAACCTGATCGTCAATCCGTCGGGCTCCCAGGGCGCCCGGTTTCTCATGGTGTCGGTCGCGGTCGAAACGGTCGACGGCAAGCAGGACGAAGATCTCCGGGCCCGGGAATCGCAGATCCGCGACCTGGTCATTTCACTCCTCGAAAAACAGACGATGGAGAGCCTGAGCTCGCCCGGTATCCGGGACTCGCTCAAGGCCCAGCTCTCCGACACCATCACCATCATCGCCGGCTCGAAGACCAGGTTGCACGTCTTCCTGCCCCAGTTCGTCATCCAGTGAGCCACCTCACTCGGCGCGCGGCATGACCGGCCCCGGATCGCCTGGCGGGCGGAACGACGCGGACGCCCTGACCCAGAAGGACATCGACCAGCTCCTCCAGAGCGGCGGCGGCTCCGCCGCGGTGAGCCGGGGCCGGAAGCCAACGGGCGAAGTCCTTCCCTACAATTTTCTGCGGCCGCCCCGGATCTCGAAGGATCGCCGGCTGCAGCTGGATTCGATCTTCTCCCGATTTGCCCTGTCGATGCAGTCGATGCTGTCGTCGCGCCTCCGTCAGCCAATGGATGTCTCGTACACGATCGAACAGGCGACCTTCTCGGAGTATGTGCTGTCGATCGCCAATCCCTGTGCCGCGTTCGTGTTCGATCTCGGCGGTTCTGAGGGAGGGCATGGCACCGTCGACCTGAGCACCGATCTCGCGTTCTACATCGTTGACCGGGTCTTTGGTGGCCCGGGCGAAGGGACGCGCATGGAGCGGGGACTGACGCTGCTCGAGCGGACCGTCACCCGCGGTGTTGTCGACAAGATGCTCAACGCGTTCCGCGAAGCCTGGCAGGATCACGTCATTTTCCATCCGGAAGTCACCGGATTCGAATCAACACCGGACATGCTCCAGATCTCGTCGCAGGAAGACAACGTCCTGGTCGCCAATCTGGAAGTCCGCGCCGGTCAGTTTTCGGCGCTGGTGGCCATGTGCATTCCGCTGCTGGCCCTCGAGGGCTTCCTCAGCGAGAAGACCAACGTGCGGGGCCTCACGAAGCAGCAGCTCTCTCCCCTCCAGAAGGTGGCGGTCGAGTCGTCGGTGCGGGGGTCGCAGGTTGACCTGATCGCCCGTTTCCCCACGATTCGCCTGTCGGCCCGCGAGGTCGCGCAGCTCAAGGTCGGGCAGGTCATCCAGACTACGCAACCAATCGACGCCCCGGTCGAACTCCATGTAAACGGCTCCCGGCGCTTTTTCGGGCAGTTGGGACAGTACCGCCGCCAGCTCGGTCTCAAGGTGACCGACGCGGCCCGCGGGGATTCCACGCACGCGCCCCGGGGCTCCCGGGGGGGTATTCAAACGACCGCATAGGAAACCAGGCACCATGGCTTCGTTGAAGGATTTGACCGGACAGGGAGGAGCGGGTGGCGCCCCGGCGTCGCTCGACACCCTCCTCGACATGACGCTGCCGGTGTCGATTGAATTCGGCCGGACCAGCATGACAGTGCAGGAGGTGCTCGGCCTCGGCACCGGCTCGGTGATCCCGCTTGAGCGGATGGTCGGCGAACCGATCGACATCTTCGTCAGCGACCGCAAACTCGCCGAGGGTGAGGTCGTCGTGATCGGCGAACATTTCGCGGTCCGGATCACGCGGATTCTGGTCGAAGAGGAAGGCGACGCAACCTGATGGGTGATGGGGTGCTAGGCCTGGTCGGCGCCACCGCCATGACCGTCGGCCTTCTGTTCCTCGCGATCAAGCTGCTGCACAAGCTCGATCGGCGAGGCGTGGGCCACGGCCGGGTACCGATGCAGATCCTCCAGCGCCTGCCGCTTGGGGCGAAGCAGGGTGTCGTGGTGGTCCGGGTCGGGCAGCGGGTCCTGGTCCTCGGGACCAGCGACCAGGGGCCGTCCCTGCTGACCGAGCTCCGCCGCGACGACCGCCTCGCCGCGTTGGCCGACCCGAACGCCGGCCCAGCGCCGGTCGCCGGCAGGGATCCGGAGCTGAAGCGGCTCCTGTCACGCCTGACGCTGTTCGGCCTCATGGTCCTGGCCCTGGCCGGCAACGCCCAGGCCCAGAAACGGCCCGCCGCCCCGAAGGACAGCGGGCGCAAGGTTGCCATCTCGGCGCCGGCATCCGTGGCGCCCAAACAGGTGACCGCGGCGCCGGGCTCCGGTACCCTCAAGGTTGCTCCGCCCGACGCCCCATCGGTCAACGTCCAGATCGGCCAGGGCAACGAGCAGCTCAAGCTGAGTGGCAGCGTGGGCCTGGTTGTGTTCCTCGGCGCCCTCACGCTGCTGCCGGCGGTCGTCCTGTTGATGACCAGCTTTACCAGAATCCTGGTCGTCCTCCACTTTCTCCGCTCCGCGATCGGCACCCAGGGCAGTCCGCCGGGCCAGCTGCTGGTCGCGATGGCGGTCCTGCTCACCGGCGTGGTCATGCACCCGGTGCTCGAGGAAGCCAATCAGGTCGCGGTCCAGCCCTACCTCAACGGCCAGATGAGTCAGGCCGACGCTTACCAGAAGGGCCTGGCGCCCTTCCGCCGGTTCATGCTGGCGAACGTGCGCGAGAAGGACCTGGCGGCGTTTACGGAGATGACCGGTGTGGCCGAGGCGAAGACCGAGGATGACATCCCGACCCTCACGATCATTTCCGCCTTCGTGACCAGCGAGTTGCAAACGGCGTTCTGGATGGGCTTCGTGATCTTCCTCCCGTTCGTGGTCGTGGACTTGATCGTCGCGACGTCGCTGATGAGCCTCGGCATGTTCATGGTGCCACCGGTGATGATTTCGCTCCCCTTCAAGTTGCTGCTCTTCGTGCTTGCCGACGGCTGGTCCCTCGTGGGCCAGAACCTCGTGGCAAGTTTTCACCGGTGATCTGATGGGCGCCGTTCTCGCCGCGGAACTGATCCGCAAAGCCGTGATGCTGACGCTGATGGCCTCGGCTCCCCTCCTGGTGGCGGCACTGGTGGTTGGCCTCCTGGTGACGCTGCTGCAGGCCGTGACCCAGCTGCAGGAGCAGACGCTGACCTTCCTGCCCAAGCTCGTCACCATGGCCGTCATCTTCGTGATGGTGTTGCCGTGGCTGATCCGGCAGCTGACCGAGTTTCTGGTCGTGGCCCTGCAGACCCTGCCGACAGTGGGGGGCTAATGGGGTCCACCGCGATGTCGATGCTGGCACCGGGCAACTGGCCCGCGTTCGTGCTGATCTCCGCCCGGCTGTCGGGGCTCTTTCTGCTCTCGCCATTCTGGTCGATGATGACGGTCCCCAAGTCGGTGAAGGGAGCCGTGGTGGTCGTCCTGGCGGCCTCGATGGTTCCGGGCTCGCCCAAGCCGCCGTTCCCGGACCAGATCGTCACCATCCCTATTCCGCTCATGCTCGAGTTCACGATCGGGGTCGCGATCGGCCTCGTGGCGTCGCTCGTGAGCCACGCCCTCCTGATCGCGAGTGAAGTGGTCTCGCTGCAAACCGGCTTGTCGCTGGGCCAGGCCATTTCGCCCAACATTGACCTCGGCGGCCCCGCGATCGGCCAGTTCTACGGCCTGCTCGGGCTGGCCGTCTTCGTGTCGATTGGTGGCCCGGTCCAGATGATCGACGCGATCGGCCGGAGCCTCGCCCAGTATCCGCCGGGGACCACGATGATGCTGAACGATGGCGGCGCCGGGCTGCTCAAGGTGACAGGGTCGGTCTTCGCCTACGCGGTCCAGATCGCGGCCCCGGTGATGGTCGCTCTGACGGTAACCAATTTGGCGATGGCGATCCTGAGCCGGGCGGTACCCCAGCTCAACGCCATGGCCATGTCGTTCGCGGTCACGGTGGGCGTCGGCATGATCATGATCGGGCTGTCGCTGCCCGTCATGGTCCGGGTTCTGGCGCGATGGCTCAGCGCCGTGCCCACGTCCGCCGACAGCCTGCTCCAGACGATGCTTCGCGCGGGGGCGAACTAGGCCATGGCCGACGAAGAAGCCTCGGACAACCGGACCGAAGACCCCACACCACGGCGGCGCCAACAGGCGCGCGACGACGGGAAGGTCGCCAAGAGTCCCGAATTCGCCGCCGCGGTCATGCTGCTCGCGGGGACGTTCTTCCTGGCCAACTTCGGAGGCCGTGCCATCGGCCGCTACGTCCTGGAGCTGTTCGGCATGGCGCCGAACTGGCTTCTGGTGGAGCAGCCCTCGGTGGTCGGGGTGACCGATCTGGTCAAGATGGTGACGTTCCGGACCGCCGTCGCCATGGCGCCCCTTGGCATTGGACTCTCGATCATCGCGATTGCGGTCGGGCTGCTCCAGACCCGTGGCGTCGCTTCGTGGAAACCACTCGAGCCCGACTTCAGCCGAATCGACCCCATGAAGGGGTTCGCCCGGATCTTCGGAACCGAAGCCGCGGTGAATCTGGTCAAGTCGACCCTGAAGCTCGCCATCCTCGGCGTGGTGACTTATGGCGTCCTTAAGCGCGCCTGGCCCCAGTTCACCGGCCTCGGCGACGCGCCGCCGGGCGATATCGTGTCGGTGCTGCACTCCTCGACGATTCGGATGAGCATGACGGTGGCTCTCGCGTTCCTGGCGATCGGCGGGTTCGACTACGGGATCCAGTTCTTCCGGATCGAAAAGAGCCTGAAGATGTCCCGCCACGAGATCGTGCAGGAGCACCGGGAGCAGGAGGGCGATCCTCAGATCAAGGCCCGGATCCGCCAGATTGCCCGGCAGCGCGCCCGGCAGCGAATGCTGACCCAGGTGCAGAAGGCGGATGTGGTCATCACCAACCCGACCCATATCGCCATTGCGCTCCGGTACGACGCTTCGCAGGGTGGGGCCCCGCTGGTTGTGGCGATGGGCGAGCGGAAGCTGGCCGAACGGATCAAGCGGATCGCCAAGGGCGCCGGGGTGCCACTGATCGAGAACAAGCCGCTCGCGCGGGCCCTGCTCGCCACCTGCAAGGTCGGCGCGCCGATTCCACCGGCCCTCTACGTCGCCATCGCCGAGATTCTCGCCTATGTCTACCGGTTGCGGCAGCGGTTGCCCGCCGGCCTGGCTGAACGGCGGGCCCCATGACCGCGCCGACGCTGAGCGGGGCGCAACCGGTCCGTCCGGACCGGGCCCCCGCGCCTTCCAAGCCGGGCACGTCCCGCGGAGCGGCGGGCTTCGGCCCGTCCGCGCCGTTGAAACCGGCGGTATCGCTCACCGCTGAGACGTATCTCGCCATCGGCGTGGTCGTCATCGTGTCACTGTTGATCGTCCCGCTGCCGGCGATGGCGCTGGACGCGCTGCTGGCGCTGAGCATTGGCCTTTCGATCCTGGTGCTGCTGGTGGCGGTGTCGTCCAACGATCCGCTCGAGTTCAGCGTCTTCCCGAGTCTGCTGCTGCTGATCACCCTGCTCCGGCTTGGCCTCAACGTCAGCAGCACCCGGCTGATTCTGAGCCATGCCCAGGCCGGCCGGGTGATCGACGCGTTCGGCAATTTCGTGATCGGCGGCAACTATGTCGTCGGCCTCGTGATCTTTCTGATCCTGGTCGCGATCAACTTCATGGTGATCACGAAAGGCGCCGGCCGGATTGCCGAGGTGGCGGCTCGCTTCACGCTGGACGCGATGCCCGGCCGCCAGATGAGCATCGACGCCGATCTGTCGGCCGGCCTGATCGACGAGACCGAGGCCCGGGCCCGACGGGAAGAGATCAGCCGGTACGCCGATTTCTACGGCTCGATGGACGGCGCGGCCAAGTTCGTCCGGGGTGACGCCGCGGCCGGCCTGGTGATCACCGCGATCAATCTGATCGGCGGCTTCATCATCGGGATGACCCAGCAGGGCCTGACCGCTACCGAATCCCTCGCGACCTACACCCGGCTCACGGTCGGCGACGGCCTCGTCACCCAGATTCCGGCCCTCATCGTCAGCACCGCGGCCGGCATGCTGGTGACCTACGGCTCGTCGAATCCCGCGATGGGCCCGACGATCGGGAAGCAGCTGGCCCGGTCGCCCCGGACCATGTACATCGCGGCCGGGATCCTGGCGGTGTTCGCCATCGTGCCGGGCCTTCCGCCGATCCCGTTCCTGCTGCTGTCGATTGCGTCGGCGGTGGTTGGGTATCTGGTGGGCACGACCCAGGCGGCCGCGGCCGAGGCCGAGCGGGTGCGGGTGGTGGAATCGATGCCGAGTCAACCGGCCCACTCCGCGCCAATCAGGGAGTTGCTTGCCGTCGAGCCGCTCGAACTCGAGATCGGTTACGCCCTCGTCCCGCTGGTGGACGACGCGCAGTCCGGCGACCTGCTCAAGCGGGTCTCCCTGATGCGTCAGAAGCTCGCTGTTGAACTTGGCATCGTCATTCCTCCGGCCCGGATCCGCGACAATATCCAGTTGCCGGCCACCGAGTATGCCATCAAGGTCCGCGGCGTGCGGGTGGCCGGCGGCGAAGTGATGCCGCGCTTCCTGCTCGCCTTGAACTCGACCGGCGCCGCGCTGCCGATCGAAGGCATCCAGACGACCGATCCGAGTTTCGGCATGGCGGCCGTCTGGATCACGCCCGAGCTCCGGCTCGAGGCCGAGTCCATGGGGTACACCGTGGTCGAGGCGACTGTGGTCCTGGCCACCCATCTGACCGAAACCGTCCGTCAGCACGGCGCCGATCTGCTCACCCGGCAGCATACCCGGGAACTGCTCGACGGGGTCAAGGAAAGCCATCCGGCTCTCGTCGACGACGTGGTGCCGAACAAGCTCTCCCTCGGCACGGTGCATCGGGTTCTGCAGCGGTTGCTGCGAGAGGGACTGCCGATTCGCGACCTGCTCAGCATCCTCGAGGCGCTCTCGGACGGGGCCGACCAGACCAAGGACCCGGAGTTGCTCACCGAGCATGTCCGCCGGGCCCTCGGCTCGGTCATCCTTCAGCTCTACGAGCAGGGCGATGGCAGCGTCCGCGGCATTACGGTCGGTCCCCGGCTCGAAGCGGCGCTGATGCAGCTCTTCAGTCCGCGGCCGCTCCGCGAAGGCGGCGGCCGGACCATGGACCCCGACGAACTGACCGACGCCCTCCGCCGGCTGAACGATCTCGTCACCATCCACAAGAACGAAGGTCACTGGCCGGCGCTCATCGCACCGCCCAGCCTCCGGGTCGGCATCCGGCGGCTGATCGAGCCGGTCCTTCCCAAGCTGCCGGTCCTGTCGTTAGGCGAGCTGCCGACGCAGGCGCCGGTGTTGAGCCTCGCCACCTGGGAGCTCGCCCGTGCCAATTAGAACGCTGGTCGGACCGAACGTCGCCACCCTGCTCAAGCAGGCGCAACTCGTCATCGGCGCCGATGCCGTCATCCTCCACGTCCGCCGCATCCGGACCCCGGACGGCACCCTCTTCGAGGTGGCGGCCGCCGATCCGGTGAGTGCCGCCCGCGGTGGTGTCGCGGCGCGCTCCACCCCCACCGCCGCGCTCGAGATGATCGTGCCGGCGCAGCCTGCCCGGGGGCCGCTGATCGTGGCCCTTGTCGGCGCGACCGGGAGCGGAAAGACCACGACGGTGGCCAAGCTCGCCACCCATCCCCGGGTGTTCGGCAGCCGCCGGGTTGGCCTCCTCTGTCTCGACACGTTCCGGATCGGCGCGATCGACCAGCTCAGGACCTACGCCCAGATCGCCCAGCTTCCGTTCGACGTCGCCTACGGCTCCGAGGACCTGGAACGGGCTCGAGGAAAGTTCGCCGATTGCGACGTGATCCTGGTTGACACCCCTGGCCGGAGCCCGCGGCAAAAGAACGACCGGGCATCGGCTGGCGGGCTGCTCGAAGCCTTGGCGCCGCAGGAAGTCCACCTGGTGATTCCAGCCGGTACGGCCCCAAGGCTGGCTCGGATGATGGTGCGCGAGGCCCGGACGCCCCGGGTGACCCATCTGCTGGTCACCAAATGCGACGAGGCGCCCGACGAGAATGGCGTCTTCGATCTGGCTGTGGATCAGGCCCTGCCGATCCGGTGGACCACCGACGGGCAGGACGTGCCGTTCGACCTGGCCTCCGCCGATGAGGCGATGCTCGCGATCCGCATCAGCCGCCAGAGCGACCACGGCGGCTACCGTGAGGCGGTGGCCTGATGGATCAGGCACTGTCGCTTCGACAACTGGTGGCGGAGCAGGGCATCGAACGCCATGAACCGCCTGGTCCGCCGGTCCTGGTCTTCGGGAGCGGGAAGGGCGGCGTCGGCAAGTCCGTGATCTCCGTGCTCGTCGCCCAGGCCCTGGCGGCCGGTGGGGCGCGCGTGCTGCTGGTGGACGGGTCTCAGAATCTCGGACACCTGCACGTGATGCTGGGCGTGACCGTCGAGGCCCGGCTCGAACAGGTGCTCCGAGGCGAGACTGAGCCGGCGAGCCTCCTGCTGCAGGTCACCGAGCGCCTCTGGCTCCTGCCGAGCGACTCGGGCGCCGAGTCTCTGTATGCTCTGCCGGCCGTGGATCAGGCCCGGCTCCACCACCGGCTTGCCTCGCTCTACGACGGATTCGACAGCGTCGTGGTCGATGCCGGCCCCGGACTCGAGACCGTGGTCCGACTGGCCACCATGGGCGGTACCCGGCTGGTGGTCGTGACCGTGCCCGAAGTGACCGCGCTCACTGACGCCTACGCCCTGGTCAAGCTGGTCCATGCCCAGGTGCCCTCGCTGCCGATCGACCTGCTGGTAAATCGCGCCACCAGTCCGCACGACGCCGCCGAAACGGCCGAGCGCCTGACGGTGGCAGCGGCCCGGTTCCTCGGCCGCGAGTTGGGGCCGATCGGCGGCCTCGAGGAAACCCCGGCGCTGCGCGAGGCGATGCGCCGCCCCGGCGCATTGCTGGTCGATCCGGCGTTGGAGCCCCTCCGGGCTCAGGTTCGCCGCATTGTCGGGAATCACCTGATCCGGCGGGGACAAGCCGCCCCGGATCTGATCAACGCGGGAAGGCCGGAATGACGAACACCGCCGTAACCGATGCGCTCTGGACCCGGTACGCCAATCACCGCGATCCGGATGCCCGAACGCAGCTGCTCGACCGGTATCTCGGCCTGGTCCACCATTGTGCCCGCGACATGGCCGGCCGGGTCGGCCACGCGGTCGAGTTCGACGATTTGTTAGGCGCCGGGACGCTGGGGCTGGTGCAGGCGCTCGAGGGATTCGATCTCTCCCGGGGCCTCGCCTTCAGCACCTATGCGATGCGCCGGATCCGCGGGTCGATCCTCGACGAGCTGCGGAGCCGTGACTGGCGTCCCCGGAGCGTTCGATCGAAGGGGCGGCAGCTCGCCGCGGTCGTCACGGCCCTCCAGACCCGGTACGGCCGGGCTCCCGGCCCCGATGAAGTGGCCCGCGCCATGGGTGTGGACGTGGCGACCTACTACCGGATGAAAGAGGACGTCGATGGCGGGGTGATGGTGTCCCTCGCCGGGACCGTCGCCCGCGGCGGTGATGACGCGCTCAAGCTCGAGGACACCCTGGCCGATCCGGCCGGTGACGACGCCTTCGAGAACGTTGGCAAGCGGGAGACGCTGGCCCGCCTTCGTCTCGCGATCCAGCGGCTTCCGCCGCGGGAACGCACCGTACTGTCCCTCTATTACTACGAAGAACTGAACCTGAAGCAGATCGCCGAGGTTTTGCATGTGACCGAGTCCCGGATCAGCCAGATCCGGACCCAGGCGCTGAAGCGGCTCCGCGAGGAGCCACTGGTGCGGGAGGATGACGAATGACCAAGCGATTGTGGGTGATGGTCGGGACGGTGGTCGTCGTGCTGGGCGCCGGGTCGCTGCTGGCCCGGGGCGAAGTCGACCGTTCCCGCGTGGTTCGAGCCCTCGATGTCGCCGGGGCCAACGTCGAATGGACCCTGCGACACGTGCCGCTTCGCACCGTCGGGCTGGCGACGGGTGGACTCCTGCTCGCCGGCGGACTGGTCCAGCTGCTTCGTCGGCGGCGCCGCTCAACGGCCGGGTTCGCCGAACCGTGGCGTACAGTCATCGTCCTGGGCCGCCAGGGTCGGAGCGCCTCGGCCATCGCGCAGGCCACCGGCCTGTCCCAGGACGCGGTTCGGATCGTGTTGGCGCCGGTGGCGGTCGATCCGTCCCTGTCGAGGGGCAAGAGCTTCCGGTCGTCCCAGCCGACCGATGCTGCGACGCCTCACCGCGAACCGCCGGGCGGGTCCCGGTGAACTCGTTGCCGGCCGGGGAGTTAGGCGGCGGAGGCCTAACGGCGCTCGACCGGCCGGTGGCGGGGCACACGGGTTGCCTCGTGCGCACTCGGAGGTAATCGATGATCGGCTTCAGCGGCATACTGACCGCGGCCAGGACCCTGTCGTACTACAATCGCCGGCAGGAGATCACGGCCAACAATCTCGCCAACGTCAACACCGCCGGCTTCAAGGCCGATCGGCTCGTGGCGCATCGGGTCGCGGACCTCGACAGTCCGGTACCGGTGGAAGCGACGGATCTTTCCCAGGGCGCCCTCCGGGTCACGGGCCGCCCCCTCGACGTGGCGCTCGAGGGCCAGGGCTACCTCGTCGTCGGGGCCTCGGGTGGCGAGCGTCTCACCCGAGGCGGCAACCTCCGTCTCGACGGGAATGGCCAGCTGGTGACCAGTGAGGGCCTGCCGGTCCTTGGCGAACAGGGACCGATCTTCCTGACCGGCGGCTCGATCGAGATCGGTGGCGACGGAACCGTCAAGTCCGACGGGCACGACGTCGACCGGCTGCGGATCGTGACGCCTGGGGAAGGGGCCACGATGCTCAAGGAAGGCGCCGGCCGCTTCATCCTCACGGGCGATAGCACGGCGAGCACCGCCCTGGTCCGCCAGGGCCAGGTCGAGGATGCCAACATCGACTCCATCAGCGGCATGGTCTCGCTCGTCGACATCCAGCGGCGCTACTCGGCCAGCGTCACCGCGCTCCGAACCATGGACGGCGTCCTGGGCTCGGTCACCACTGATGTGGCCCGGGTCTAGCCCCGGTCTCAAGGAGAGGTCTCTATGAATCCAGCATTGCAAACGTCGGCCAGCGGGATGATCGCTCAGCAACGGATGATCGACGTGATCGCCAACAACTTGGCCAACGTCAATACCACCGGCTTCAAACGGAGCCGAGCCAGCTTCGAGGACGTGCTCTACGAGACCCTCCAGGGGGAGACGCTCGTCAACTACCAGGGCAGCCAGACGGTGGCCCCCGTCCAGGTGGGCAAGGGCGTGCGGGTGGCCAGCATCCAGCGCTTTCACCAGCAGGGCACCGTCAATCAGACCGGCCGGCCGTACGATCTCGCCGTCGAGGGCGATGGGATGTTTCAGATTCAGCGGCCCGACGGGTCAACCGCCTACACCAGGGATGGCAGCTTCACGCTGTCCAGCACCGGGGCGTTGGTGACCGGCAACGGCTACCTCGTTCAGCCTGGAATCACGATTCCATCTGACGCGGTGTCGGTCAGCGTTTCGTCGAATGGAATCGTGGCGGTCACGACTGGCGATATTGGGTCCACTCCAGTCGAAATCGGACGAATTGAACTGGTCCGGTTCGCCAATCCCACCGGCCTCGAAAGCCTGGGAGAAAATCTCTATCGGGAAACCGTGGCATCCGGCCAGCCGATCACCGGCCAGCCGCAGGACGCCGGCTTCGGCCGGGTTGCGCAGGGGAATCTCGAAGGCAGCAACGTCGAAATCGTGGTCGAAATGACCGACATGATTGCCGCCCAGCGGGCCTACGAGATCAACGCCAAGGCAATCCGGGCCACCGATGACATGATGCAGGCGACCAATGATCTGGTGCGGTAACCTCGTGCTCGCGTTCGGCCTCGCCGCGCCTCCCGTCGAGGTGCCGGCGGCGGTCGTGGCGATGGTGCGGGACGCGATCGGTCGCTCCTGGCACGTCGACCCCGCCCGGATCCAGTTCGAGTGGGGCCGGATCGCCACTCGGGAGCCATTCGCGGACGGAGCCCGGGGCCGGATTCTCGGCCAGGGCAGGGACGGCCGATTCGTCGTGGCCCTCCCGACCCGCGCCGGCGGAGAAACCGCGATCTCGATGCGGGCCGGCATCGACGACACGGTGTGGGTTGCCGGCCGGTCGATCCCGTCCGGGACCCGGCTCGGCCAGGACGATCTCCGCCGGGTGGTGCAGCTGGTATGGGGGCCGCCGCGAGGCGAAACCCGCGGGGCACCGTTAGGCTGGGAAACCCGGCGCAATCTGGCTGAAGGGGACCGCCTTGAAGCGCCCGCGATCGAAGAAGCTCCCGTGATCATGCCGGGCGACCGGATCCGGTTCGTGTGGGAACAGGACGGACTCCGGATCGTCCGTGAAGCCGTCGCCGGGTCGCGGGCCCGGCGGGGCGAACGAGTCTTCGGGCGCGATGACTTGCGCCACGAACAACTGACCGGTGTGGCGCTCGGACCTGGGGCCGCCCGTCTCGAACGAAAGGACGTGCCGCAATGAAGGCACTGATGCTGATGCTGGTGCTGGCAATCGGGCCCAGTGCCGCGTTGCCCGCGCAGAGCAATCCGGCGGCCCAGCCGCCGGCCGGAGCTCGTCGCGACAGTACGGCCGCCCAGCCGGCCGCCCCCAAGGTGGCGCCGCCGGTGCCCCGTGCCAGTTGGCTGTCGGACCGCTTGCCGCTCCGGATCGGCGATCTCATCACGATCTACGTCGATGAAGCGGCGTCCGCGAGCGAACGGGTCTCGACGCAGGCGTCGGCGGACCGGGCCATGAAGGCCAAACTCGGGATCGGCGTGGACAAGGACATCCGCCTCGGGCCGGCCAAGGACTTCGAGACCGGGCTCGAGTCGTCGTCGCAGGAACAGGGCACCAGCGGCCGCCAGGGCGTGCTGAACGCGGTCATCACCGTGCGAGTCACCGATGTCGACGCTTCCGGAGTCGCCACGATCGAGGGTGGGAAGAATGTCACGGTGGACGGCCGGACCCAGACCGTGCAGCTCAAGGGATTGGTCCGGGCCGAAGACGTGTCCTCCGCGAACAGTATTCCGTCCAGTCGCGTGGCCGACGCCGTGATCACGTACAAGGGCAAGAAGATCTCCGCCAAGTCCGGCATTCTCGGCAAAATCCTTTCGATTCTCTGGCCCTGACGGTAAATGCACATGAAACGCTCCCTGTGGTTGGTGGTTTCACTCCTCATGGTGGTGGCGACCAGGCCGGCACCGGCCCAGCAGGTCGCCCGGGTGAGTGACCTCACGGTGCGGCAAGGTGTCGTTCCCCGGCGACTGGTGGGGTACGGACTCGTCGTGGGCCTCGATGGTTCGGGAGACCGGAGCTTCGGGACGCAGAACGCCGCAACCATGACGGTACGCTCCGTCGTCAATCTGCTCCGTCGCTTCAACATCGAAGTCCCGGCCGAACAGCTCCGCCTTCGTAACGTCGCCGCCGTGCTGGTCACGGCAGAACTGTCGCCTTACCTCCGGCCCGGCGGCCGGTTCGAGGTCCAGACCGCGGCCATTGGCGACGCCACCTCGCTCCGAGGCGGCGTGCTGTGGATGACCCCGCTCGTCAGCGACCCCAACCAGCCGCCGATCGCCACCGCCCAAGGGCCCCTCGTGGTCGCGACGGACGGATCGGGCCGGATCAGCAACCGGCAGGGCAACGCCGGACGGATCGCCAGTGGCGGCATTCTGGAAGTGGACCAGGCCCCAGTGACCCTGGCGGGTGCGCCTCGCCTGGCACTTCGGGATCCCGACCTCCGGATGGCGAACCGGATCGCGACCGCGATTTCAGCCGCTTTCGGCGCTGGCACGGCCAAAGCCGATGATCCGGGCAGCATCCTGCTCAACCCGGGGCCGGGACGTGCCGATAGTCTAGGGGCGTGGCTGGCGGCCATCGACACCCTCGCGGTTGCCGTGGTCGAGACCGCACGGATCGTGATCGACGGGCGCGACGGGACCGTAGTAGTGGGCGGCGACATTCAGATTGGTCCGGCCACCGTGAGCCATCGAGGCATCACGGTCCAAGTCGGTGCCCGCGAGCCGGCGGACACGGCCAGGCGAGCGGCCGGCGATTCGACCGGGGGCGGCGGGTTGGTTCGGGCGCTGACCGGCGCCAGCGTGCAGAGTCTCGTGGCCGGCCTTCACGCCGCGGGCGCCAGGCCGAACGAGGTGGCGGCGATTTTCGAAGCCCTGCGTATGGCCGGCTCGGTCCGGGCCGAAGTGGTTGTTCGATGATCGATCCGGTCCCAGGGGCGCCGCTGCCGGCACGGCCGACGGAGCGTGACCGCCTCCGGACGGCTGCGCAGCAGTTCGAGGGCGTGTTCGTGGCCCAGCTGTTCAAGGAAATGCGGGCGACCGTGCCGGCCGACGATGCCGCCCCGGGTCAGGACATGTACACCGGGTTGATGGATGACGCCCTCGCGAACATTGCCGCGGGCAAGTCGTCTCACGGGATTGGCGAGGCGCTGTTCCGGCAGCTTTCCGCACGTTTGGGCGCCGGCCACGATACGTCGAATGGAGCAGGTGATGGCAACCGCGGTCGCTGAAGCACCCGTCGTTCCGGCACGACCCGAAGCCTCCTCCCTGGCGCGGGCCCTGGCCGCGGAACTGGCGCTGCTCGTGGAATTGACGGCCCAGCTCATCGACCAGCGGGCCGCGCTGGCGGCTGACGACACCGCGCGGCTGGAGCAAGTCGTGCAACAGATCAGCCGCACGCTGTTGACCATTCGCGAAGCCCGGCGGCAGCGAACCATCCTGGTCGAGATGGTGACCGGCCGGGCGGACGCGGGGCTCGCGGACGTGGCCGCCGAGGCTGGCGGGGATGAAGGCCGTCAGGTGACCGGTCTTGCCACCCGGATTCACCAGGCCGCCGTGACCGCCAACCGTGAGTTGCTGATCAACCAGACGGCGATTCGGCGGGCCATCGAATCGGGCGAACGCTTCCTTCAGTTCCTGCTGTCCGGACCGGATCCCATGGACCGGGACGCCGCGCCGCAGAGTGGCCTTCTCCTCAACCAGCGAGCCTGACGATGTCGGCAAACAGTCTACTCAGCGTGGCCAGCGGGGCGCTCCTGGCGCACGAACGGGCCGTTGGGGTGATCGGCCACAACATCGCCAACGCCGAAACCCCCGGCTATAGTCGTCAGACCGCCCAACTTGCGGCCGCCGATCCCCAGTCCATGCCGCCGTTCGGTCAGGTCGGACGCGGCGTCATGCTCATGGGCATCCAGCGGGCCCGCAGCACGTTCTTCGACCAGAACTGGCGCCGCGAAGCCGGCATTCAGTCGCAGTATCAGGCCCTTCACCAGACGCTGCAACAGGTCAGCGGCATTCTTGGCGAGCCCAGCGATACCGGGATCCAGGCGTCGATTGATCAGCTGATCGACTCGTTCAACACCCTGGCCTCGAACCCGGTCGACCCGACCGGCCGGGCGGTGGTGGTCGCCAACGCCGTCGCCCTTGCCGACAAGCTCCACAGTGTTGACACCCGGATCAGCGCGGTGGCCCAGGACATCGGGGCCCAGTTGACCGAGACCGTGCGCGACATCAACGCGACGGCGGGCCAGATCGCCCAGCTGAACAATCAGATCCGGCAAGCCGGCGGCCAGGCCCCCGACCTGCTCGACCGCCGGGACCTGGCGCTCGACAAGCTTGGCCAATACCTCGACGTCCGAGTCATCGATCGCGGCAACGGGACCGTCGATGTCCTTCAGGGCGGGCTCCAGCTGGTGAGCAGCGAGGGCAACACCCAGCCGCTGTCGGTCACCGGTAGCGGCCCCTACCAGCTCCAGATGGGCAATCCTCCGGTGTCGATCAACCCGACCGGAGGCAAGCTGAAGGGCCTGGTCGACGCCTTCACGGCGCTAGGCGCCCGTACTACGCCGGGAGCCCGTGGCACCGGGTTCCGCGGTCAGTTGGACGATCTGGTCACCAGCCTGGTCACCGCGGTGAATCAGATTCACAGCGATTACGACCCGACGACCAAAGCGCTCCAGCCGACGCTGGTGCCGGCGCCCTCACCGCTCAAGGCCGGGATTATCCCCTTCTTCGACCCGAACGGGGTGACGGCCGCCTCGATTACCGTGAATCCGACGCTCGCGGCCGACCCGACCCAGATCGCAACCGGGTGGAGTACGGCTGCTGGTGACAATACCATTGCGGCCCGGCTCGCCGACCTCCGGACACTCGTCGTCCCCGTTCCAGGCGCCACCGGCGCAACGACCAGCTCGCCGGCCGTGACTGGGGGCCCGTCGGCGGCCATCGGCGAGTTCTACACCGGCCTGGTGTCGGGTTTTGGCGTGGCGGTTCAGGACGCCTCGAACCGGGTGGCGTCGCAGGGCACGTTGGTCGACAACATCGAAGCGCAGCGTCAGGATGTGTCGGGCGTGAGTATTGATGAGGAGATGGTCCGGCTGATCGAACACCAGCAGGCCTATGCAGCGGCCGCCCGTCTCGTGCAAGCCGCCGACGAGATGCTCAAGGAGCTGGTGAACCTCGGTCGCTGAGCGGCAGGACGAGCCGGGCCCGGAGGCCACCTTCCAGGCGCGGCTCCCACGTGATCTCCCCGCCCAGCCGTTCGACCATGATTCGGCAGCAGTACACGCCAAGGCCGCCGTGAAACGACCGGTCCTTGGTCGTGGCCAGGGGCGTGCCGTCGGGCGGGCGCGGGTCCGCGCCGGTATCGTCGACGAGGATTGCCACCCGTCCCTCCATCGGCATGGTCGCGGTCACCGCGACCTGTTCCGTCGGCCGGCTCGCGGCTTCCTTCGCGTTGGTCACCAGGTTGAGCAGGATCTGGAGCAGATGCGATCGCGGTGCCGCGATCATGACCGGCATCGGGGGCGGGGTGATCGCGAGCCGCAGCGTCGGGATGTTGCGCTGCAGGTCGGTCAGCTGCCGTAGTTCGCCGAGCACCAGTTCGAGGGAGGAGTCGCCGGCCTCACTCGCCGGCGGCCGGCCGAGGTGGGTCAGCAGATCGAGCGTGGCGACCATGTCGTCGAGCGCGCGTTCGACCTTGACCGCGATCGCCGACCCCCGGTTTTCCTCGCCCAGGCTCCCCCCGAGCGCCACCACCTGCAGGTTGTTGCGAAGGTCGTGGGCCACGCCGCGCAGCAGTTGCTGCGCCAGCAAGGCGCGGTTCAGGGTAATCAGGCTGGCGGCCTGATCGGAGTCGAATGGATGAGTGAACGCGGGCGGCATCGGGTGACGCAGGATGATACGGCCGCCGCGGGCCCGTTACAAGGTCGGGGCGCGGCCGTTAGGCCTGGGGAAGCGAATGCCTGGCGATCCAGGCCCCGTGGACGATCGGGTCGCTCCGGTGGCGCCGCAGGATGGTCTCCAGCGACGCCGGTGTCAGGGTGGCGCCCTTGGCCAGCAGTTTGATCCCGGAACTGGTGCAGAGGTCGTCGGCGAGCTCCATGCCCTCTTCCAGATTGCCGACCGGAATCCGCATCCGGGTTTCGCGCCAGTCCGCCTCGCCCGAGGCCCGCACGATCGCGTCGAAATAGGCCACCGCCAGCGGGTCGTAGCGGGTGCCCGCGTGGTGCTGGAGCTGCTCGACGGCGTCGACCGGCGACCGGGCCGCCTGCGATGACAGCAACCGTTCATAATCGATCAACAGCCGGAGGATGCGGGACCGGAGAGGGATCTGGCCCTGGCGGAGCCGTTCGGGATGGCCCGTCCCGTCCCAGTTCTCGTAGATCGCCCCGATCAGCTCGGCCGTGGCCTCGAGGCCTTCCGTCCGTTCGAACAGGTTGCGGGCCGCCACGACATAGCGCCACTGGTCGCCCTCGATGACGTCCTCGGGGCCTTCGGCGTCACCCCGGTCGGCGGTGAGGAGGACCCGGCCGATTTCGTGCAGCCGGGCCGCCGTGTCGAGTTCCTTGAGCAGTACGGCCGGTACGTCGAACCGTTCGGCCAGCCGGGCCGCGAGCGTCGCCGTCTCCGCGCCGCGGACGGCGGCCCCCGGTACGCTCAGATCGACGATGTGGACGAGCAGCGACAGGAGGTGGTCGGACCGGCGCTCCACCGCTTCGTGGAGCCGTTGCATCTCGAGCTTGTCGGCCCGGAGCTGGTCGTACACCCGCTTGCGCCTGAGCATCGCCGACACCTTCGCGATCAACTCGTCGGCTGTCACCGGCTTCATGATGACGTCGTCCACGCCGGCGGCCGCATCGGTTTCGGAGAAGCCACTGCTGTGCCCCGTCAGCAGCACGAACAGGGTTCCTTCGAGGCTCGCGTGCGCTCGCACCCGCCGGCAGAGGGCCAGTCCGTCTTCGTCGCCCATCCGGAGGTCGGACAGGATCAGGTCGGGGCGATGGATCCGGGCGGCGTCGAACCCCTCCGTTCCGCTCCGGGCGGTCAGGACCCGGAGACCCTCTTCGCGCGCAAGGAGCTCCGCATAACCGAGGACCGTGTCGAGATCGTCGTCGACCAGCAGCACCGTGCCGGAGAGCGTCATCACCGCGTCTCCGGAACGGGGTTGACGGTCGGGATTGATGGCGTGGAGTTCTGACGCGCAGCCCGGCTACTGTCGCCGGCGATCGCCGGCATCAGACGGTCGAGCAGGACGGTGATCGAAATCCGCCGATTCCGCGGGTCATAGGGCCGATCCTGGTACTTGAGCGACCGGTCGGCGAGCCCGCGAATTTCGGCGACCCGCGACATCGGGATCCCGGACTCGCTCAGAATCCGCCGGGCCGCGTTGGCCCGATCGGCCGACAGCTCCCAGTTCGTATAGCCGTTCTTGGTGCCGTACGGCCTGGCATCGGTGTGGCCCTCGATCTGCACCTGGTTCGAATCCTTCACCAGTTCCTTGCCGATGAGGGACAGCAGGTCCCGGCCCCGTTGGCTCAGGTTGGCACTGCCGGATTCGAAGAACTGCGCCGTACTGTCTTCGAGGAGTTCAATCCGGAGCCCCTGTTCCGTCATGGTGATTTCGACATGGTTCTTGAGCGAATCCAGCAGGGGAACCTTGCCCAGTTTGTCCTTCACGTTCTCGGCCAGTCGCAGCAGCCGGTCGATCCGGATATCCACGATCTGCGCCGGTGCCAACGGTCGGGCCATCTGGGTCTGGGCGCCGTCACCCTTGACGATCGATGAGCCGAACTCGTCGGCCCGGCCCAGCGGGTCCTGGAAGTAGCCGGCGATCGCTGATTTCACGTCGGAACTCTGGTTGACGAGCCAGAGCACCAGAAACAGGGCGAACATGGCCGTCATGAAGTCGGCAAACGCCACCTTCCAGGCGCCGCCGTGGTGGCCACCGTCCCCTTTGCGCCGCCGTTTGACGATAATGATCGGGCGCTTGGCCTTGTCGTTCACGCCGCCGCAG